>JBEIDF010000118.1:0-11207 GCA_040383605.1 Lewinellaceae bacterium | reverse complement strand
TCCGGAGAAAACAACGCCAGAGCCGGCGTGTTGCTGAGTTTCCGCCACCCGATTGGAAGAATACCCCTGACGGTGAATGGCAGTTTTTTCTTCAACGGGCAGCCGATGGGCGGCGTGGGGTTGCGTTATATTTTCCGATAATATCCTGTTTGGAATTTTTTCCCCGGGTTAAAAATGACTTATTTTTGCCTTCAACAGAGCATCCTATATATCATCTAAAGACTGCAACTCCGCCTTGCTATGAACAATCCTCCCGATTTGATCCACGCGCTTTCCGACCAAAACCGGCGCACGAAACAGCATACCCAGCAATACCGCGCCTGCTTTGCGCTGAACCGGAACGCAGCAGGATTTACCAAAGAATACAAAGAGCTGACCTACACGCTGGTGTGCGACCGGGCGGAAGGCCCTTATGTGTATGATGTTGACGGCAGGTCCTACATTGATCTCACGATGGGGTTTGGTTCCATTTTATTCGGGCACAACTATGCGCCGGTGCGTCAGGCCATCGAAGCGCAGTTGGCTAAAAGTTGGTCGGTAGGCCCCATTTCTCCACTCGCAGGGATGCTGGCTGAGCAAATATCGCGGGCGACCGGCGTGGAGCGTGTGGCCTTTTTCAACTCGGGTACCGAAGCGGTCATGGTGGCGCTGCGGCTGGCAAAAGCCGCGACCAAACGCCGCCATATCGTGTTTTTCAAAGGCGCTTACAACGGCACGTTCGATACCCTGCTGACGATGCGGAGCGATCCGAACACCCACCAGGCCCGGGAAATGGTGCCAGGTGTAACCCAGGCGATCCTCCAGGAATCCTATCTGCTGGAATACGGCTCCGCGGAGTCTTTGGAATTCATCCGGGCGCACCGCGACGAAATCGCCGGCGTGCTGGTAGAACCCGTACAAAGTCGAAACCCCGGCTTGCAGCCTCGGGAATATTTGCACGAGCTGCGCGCCATCACGGAAAATGCCGGTATCGCGCTGATTTTCGATGAAGTCATCACCGGATTTCGTATCCACTTGGGCGGAAGCCAGCAACATTTCGATATACAAGCCGACCTCGTCACCTATGGGAAAGTGATTGGAGGCGGACTGCCCATCGGCGTCGTGGCGGGAAAGGCGCGCTTCCTCGACGCCACCGATGGCGGTTTTTGGCAGTACGGCGATGATTCCGTTCCAACAGCCCGGCAGACCTTCGTAGCCGGCACCTTTTGCCACCACCCGCTCGCAATGGCTGCCGCCTTGAAGGTGTTAGAAATCCTGCAAAACACCGAGGGCCGCCTGCTGGCGGATTTAAACGATACAACACGCGCATTCTGTGAGCGACTAAATACCTTTTTCACAGACAATGGCTACCCCCTTCGGCTAAACCACTTTGCCTCTCTGTTCCGTTTCACCACCCCGGCCCGTTCCGGTATGCTATATTACCAACTGCTGCTCCACGGTGTGTACGTTTGGGAAGGCCGCAACTGTTTCCTTTCCCCGGCGCACGAACCGGAGGTCTTGGCGGCACTTGAAGAAAAAATCAAGCGGAGTTGCCACCAATTGGAACAACAGGGTTTTATCAAATCAACGTAACTGAACATGCAAAAACAAATACTATTCAACGACGGCCACTACGCGATCGCGCGATTTGAGGGTATTCCGGACGAGGCAATCCAGTTTTTAGACAGCATCGCCTGGGGGAGTGAGGGCGCGGTGTACGAACATAAAAATACTAAAGAACATATCGGGCTCATTCCTCGCCCAATTCTGCTGGCGATTTACGAGGGAGATGCGGTGCGAGGCACGGCGGTCTTTTGCCATACGCCCGTCGCTGCCGGCGGCAAGTCCTACAATTGCTACTATATCCGATACTTCGCGTCTTCGCCCGCAATTCGCGGCAAGGGCGTGATGAAAAAAATCTCCGTCGAGGTGATGGAGAGTATCCGCTACAACGAATCGGAAAAGACGATCTATTTCGCCTGTGTGGAAAGGGCGAATAAGAGTTCTTACAAAGTGGTTCAACACGCCGGATACAATAAGCTTGGCACGGTAAAAACCAGTGGATTCAGCCGTTTTTTCCCGCGCGCACAACCTGATCTGGAGCAAATCGTCTCCCCGGAAGCACGGGGGGAGGTACTGGCGTTGCTGCAGGAGCATTACCGACCGCATACCCTGGTGCAATTTAATTCCCTTTTTCTACACGACCACTATTTCGTTATTCGAAAAGAGGGCGAAATTATAGCCGGATGCCAATACCACCGGGCACACTGGGTGGTAAATCGGATGGAAGGCCTGTTCGGGAAACTAGCGATGAACCTGGCGCCTCGAATCCCCGTACTAAACAAGGTGTTCAATCCCAACCGGTTCGAATTTTTAGGTTTTGAGGGTATTTATTGCAAACCGGGATATGAAGACAGCCTGGCGCAACTCTTTGAGGGCCTGTTGGCGCGTGAAAATCTGTCCTCGGCCCTGTACTGGATGGGCGCCACCTGCCCGCACCGCGCCCGCATCGAGGAAAAAGTGCGCCCGGGATTGTTGCATGCCTTTGTGAAAGACTCCGATGCGTACGTTATGGCCGCTTTCCACGGCATGGAACCTGCAGAAATCGAAGACATTACGGAACGGCCTTTGTACGCTTCTGCGTTTGACTACCTGTAAATTTTCCCCCGAATTTTCTTGGCAAGTCAAAAAAAATAAGAAATTTATGCAGCGATAATGCCCTGTTCAGGGGTCAGAAAATGAAAACGGGCGGTTGTAGCACCGTAATCAAAATTTGAACACGCGCGATCATGGATATTTGGGATGAACTCCTGCAACGGGTGTATAAACCCGCTGGTGAAACACCGGCGCCACAACCCATACTCTGGATTAACGACCCAAGTCGGGGCCTTCAGGTCGCTCGCTCCGCCGGTGCGGACGTAACGCCGGTTCATGCTTTTCGGACGGGCAGCATCACCAAACCGTTCACCGCCGCGCTGGTGCTACAACTGGCGGAGGAGGGAATCCTGGGGTTGGACGACTTCCTCTGGGATTTGCTGAAGCCCGAGAGTCGGGACTGCCTGCAAGGTCTGCATTACTTGGAACATCGCGACTGGACGGCGTCCATTACAATCCGCCACCTGCTGGAGCACCGCAGTGGCCTGTGTGACTATGCTGCACCGGAACACGGCTTTTTCCAATTGGTCATGGCGCAACCCGACCGAACCTGGTCTTGGCAGCAGACGCTCGCGCAGTATTTTGCACTCGGTTTAAACTGCAAGTCCCCTTTCGCACCCGGCGCCGGTTTTCACTACGCGGACACGAACTACCTGCTGCTGGGTTTGTTGGTGGAAGATCTGACCTGGCAAACGCTGGCGGACAATTACGAAAAACGAATCATAGCCCCCCTTGGCCTGACGGGCACGTTCCTGGAGTTTTTTCAAGCCGCCCCGTTGAACTTGCCAATGGTGTATCCTTACTACGGTCCGAATAGCCTCCGGGCGGTCAATACCTCGTTTGATTGGGGCGGCGGCGGACTGATCTCGACCATGCCCGACCTCCACCGATTTATTCGGGCCTTGATTTCCGGTGAACTATTCAAACAAGAAACTACTGCGCACCAAATGCGCAATTTCCGCGCGGCAGCAGGCCCGGAGGCCAGCTCCAAACGAGCTACGCTATACGGCTTGGGGCTTCAAGAAAAAACGATCGGAGGGCCGGCTTTCATCGGACACAGCAGCGCCTACGGGGCCATGCTGTTTTATAGCCCCCAACGAAATCTGACCATCGGGCTGGCACTCCACCAAGCCGCTGCCGTCCATAAAGCCGAGTGGCTGCTGCATAAAGCGGTGGAACAATTGGAGTCTGTTTAGAGCAGGGTTACATAGAACTGATTGCTCGGCTTTTTTCACCTCCGCAGCCCCGGCGGCTGCAATTCCCGCGCGCTGTAAAAAATAGTTTTCGGTGCTCGGGCGTGCCGAGGGTCGGGCTACAACCCTCCGATTTAAGCCTTGGAGCGGCGCCATATTAAATTATATTGGCGTAATACCCGGGAGGGTTTGTTACCTAACCAAAAAATGTATATGTTTGTGCGGTCATTATGTAATCAATGATTAAGCAAGCCTCTTACAAGGATTTTAGCGGGTATCTTTTTTGGGACGTAGATGGTTCCAAGATTGATTTTACAAAAAGCAAGGCCTACGTAATCGAACGGGTGCTGTCGCACGGTATGCTTACCGATTGGTATAAAATCAAAGATTACTATGGGGTGGATACCATCCGGGAAGTGGTATTGAACCTGCGGTATCTGGATAACCGCTCCTTACACTTCTGTGCTGCCTACTTTGACGTTCCAATCGAAAAATTCAGATGCTATACGTACGCGCAATCGAACCCGGGACACTGGAGCTACTGAAATCGCTTATGTCGGAGCCTATTCTGGCCTCACACTATTTAGTGGGCGGGACTTCATTGGCGTTACAAATAGGACACCGGCTCTCGATTGATCTTGACTTATTTACCCATAACGACTTCAGCGGAGAACTGCTGTTGGATGCATTAGTTCCAAAATACGATGTACAACCACTGACTGTAACCGACACCCTGTTTATCATTGTTGCCGATGGCGTAAAAGTTGATTGTGTAAAATTCCGGTACGCGTTTGCATTCCCATTGATTGAAATTGACGGAATCAGGTTGGCGGATATGCGTGATATCGCCCCCATGAAACTGGATGCTGTAACAAAGCGCGGTAGTAAGAAGGATTTCGTGGATATGTATTACCTCTTCGACCTGTTCAGTCCACACCAGATACTGGAGTGGTATAACAATATGTTCAAACACTCCACAAGTTTCCATGTAATCCGGAGCCTGACCTATTTTGAAGATGCGGAACAAACTGAAATGCCGGCGGCGCTGAATCAAAAATAACGTAATTTTTGCCGTTTCCTCCCCCACTCACCTCCAATCTTTCTACCCGCGCCGCGCCTGCACCATCTCCGCCACCAAATCCGGCGCCAACACGCGCAAGGCTTTCCCGTAAGACAAAATATCCCCGACAAGCTCGTGGTTGGGGATTACCCAAAGACGAAAAACCGCCGAGGCGTCCTCCCGGCGCAACAACTGCTGGGAAGGATGCAAGGGCTTGGTTTCCAGATAATAGGACGCCGGCATATCCACTTCGAGCAGCACCTCGACGGGCGCTGCGCCCTCGGGCCTGCTGACGCCCACGATGTCGTCGAACCAGCTGCGGGGATCAAACAGGTCGTTTTTGAGGAAAGGTACCCGCTTTGCCGGCTCTATCCGATCAATCCGATCCAACGCGAGGTTCCAAATCCGATTGTCGGCATTGCGGCCAAATACGTACCACCGATTGCGCCACTCGCGCAAAAGATAGGGATGCAGGAGGATCCGCAAGGGGGGCTCGGTGAAGGGCGTATAGTGAATATACAGTGCCTGCTGCGCAACAATCGCCTGATGCAGGGGCGACAACCACTCGAGGCCGCGCACGGCGTGGTTGATCTCAAACTGGATCAACGGGCGCGCAACCGCCTGCCCACCCAACCGGTGCAACAAGGACTGGAGCAGGTGCGCATGCGGCAAGGCAGGCAACTGCCCGATCAGCGACAAGGCTTCGTCTAATAAAGCCAATTCCTCCGGCCTAAGCGGCGATTTTTCGATGGAAAATTCCGGGTCGGCATAATAATAATAACCGCCACGGCACAAAATGGGCGCACCGTATCCCGTCGGGCGCGCCGCGCGCATCACCTTGAGGTCTTCTTGCAGGGTGCGCCGGCTCAGGGTAAATTCCACCCCGAACTCCGATTGCAGATGGCCGGACACAGCCTGCAGTAACTCCTGCGGGGTCCAGCGCCGCTTTGTTCTGTTCGTCAAACAGTTGTTGATGGCGCGGTATCGAATGGCAGCGTGTTTGTTAGTCGGCATATTTTTCTACATTGGCATACCAAAAAGCAGAAAGACTGTATTTTGGCATGCACCGGGAGCAATTATACGGAGAATTTTAAATTAGCGCCCACTGCGCCATTTTTTTTAAAAAAGTCCGGCAGATCGCGCACCGCCGGCCGAAATCGGAGCTCCTCACCCAAACAAGCCCCGAAAAAAATCCAATATCCCTTTCCCGCCCCGGCGCGATACGGTGAGCGCGCTGCCGTCGGTGAGCAACAGCCGATGCCCATCCGGCTCGTATTTGTCAATATAATGGGTGTTGACGAGGTATTTTTTGGAGGCCAACAGGAAAAGGCCGTCGCGCAGCAGCAGGTTTTTGTAAAAACCGAGGTTGCGCGTGGAAGTCAGCCGCTCGTCGGAGGACAACTGCACGTGGGTGAGCATCTCCTCGCCCTCGAGGTACATGATTTTTTGTATCTCGACGTACTGCACGGCGCCGCGTGGCAGAAAAAACGGCACTTTCCCGTTGGGCAAGACGCCCTGATCTTTGGATATGAGGGACTTCAACTCGTCCAGGCGCTGCGACAAATTCAAATCGGGCTTCCGATGCCGCACTTTTTCCAGGGCCTCTTTTAACAAATCCGGATCAACGGGTTTGAGGAGGTAGTCAATGGCCGACTGCCGCAGGGCCTTCAACATATACTCGCGGGTGGAAAACGCGGTCAGAAAAATGATGCAAACGGCATTCAATCGCTCCGGCGGCGCCTGCTCGAGCACGCTGAAAATGTTGCCGTCGCCTAATTCAATATCCAAAATCCACACATCGGCCGGCGTGTAGCGCAGCAGGGCCAGCCCGTCGGCGGCGTTGTCGGCCTCGCCGGCCACCTCAACGTCGGTAAACGATCGGTAAAGAATACTTTTTACCATTTCCCGCACCTGCGGATTGTCATCAACTAAAAGGACGCGCATAGCATTTTTTTTATGGTAATGGTAAACACAGCGCCGCCGCCGGGCGGGTTGGTGTGCTCGAGCCGCGCCGGATACCCCAACTCGCTCAGGATATTCAGCCGCTCGCGCAACAATTGTCCGCCCCAGGATTTTTGCAGCCCGCTCCGCGGCCTGGTCGCCTGCGTGGGCACGCCGGCGCCATCGTCTGTGACAAGCACGGCTAACTGGTCGCCGCTTTCGCGAAAAACTACGGAAATATATCCAGGGCGATTCAAGGGTTTGACGCCGTGAATCACCGCGTTCTCCACCAGGGGCTGCACCAGCTGGGGCGGAATGCACAATTTTTCAGGGTCGGATGCGCCCTCAAAATGAATATCGAAGCGCAATTTACCCGCCTGCTGGTCGGACTCGAGTTCCAGGTAGTTGCGGAGGGCGTCTATCTCCCGGCTCAACGGGATGACCGGGAATGGGAAACCGCCGTCGGTCTCCCCCGGCATGCTCTGCTCCAATACCTCGCGGATAAACCGGGATATCCGCAGCAAATGCCGACCAGCCTCCTCCTTGCTGCGGTTCTGGATGTAGTTTTGGAGCGAACTGAGCAGGTTGAACTGCACGTGCGGATTCAACTGGGCCATAACGGTCTGCAAACGCGCCACGGCCAGCTGCTCGCCCAATCGCTTCGCACGCCGCCGCTGCCGATACCGCTGCAAACCGGCGCCAAGCACGGTGACCACCAAAGCGCAAATGAGCGCCACCGCAAAGAGCCAGAACTCCTGCCGCTGCCGAAACGGCAACTGCGCCCGAATAGTCGCCGAAGCCACCGGCCAGTCGGATTCCGGCCGACCGGGGAGCCGCGCGCGCACGCGCAAGGCATTGAGGCCGTGTTGTAAACCGCGGATCATGATGTCGGGATTGGCCTCGACGGGTATCCACGCCCCCCCATCGAGGGTGTATTCGTATTTCACGGTGTTCAGCTCGTTGTTGATACAACTCGGGCGCACTTTCGCGATGGACTCGCCTACCACCAGCACAGACGTATCCAGCGCAAAGGGCAGCAAGACATCGTTCAGCCGATCCAGCCGCAGCACAGGCCGGGGGGGCGGCTGAATTTTTCCCCATTCCAGGCGCTGAAAACCTTTTGCGGCGGGAATCCAGAGTCGCCGGCCATCCCAACAGGCGCCATTTTCGGAAGGCTCCAGCAGATCGAAGCCATTGAGCGTCCCGAAGGAAGCGCGCAGCAGCGGTTTTTCGGGATTTCCGATGCGCAGGATGATCAATTCCCGATCGGTGAGGACACACAGCTCATTTTGCGGCAACAACTCCAGGCAGTTCACATTGCTGGTCGCCTCGATCCGCTCCGGCAATACGCGCACAAACTGGCCGATTTTCGGGTCATAGCGCAACAACCCGCCGTCTGCGCCCGCCCAGAGCACACCCGTGCTGTCGGTGCGCAGGGTGTTGATCTTGTAGGCGGGCATTTTGCCATTTTTTTGAGAAAAAACCTCCCAGTCCTCGGAATCAGGCGGCAGGCGGTAGATACCCACCCACGTCGAAACCCAGTATGCGCCATCCGGAGAAATTTCAATATCGGTAGCCACCCCTTCCCAGTTGAATTCGGGCGGCAGCGAGATCGTATCCGTCACCCGGGTCAACTGCGCATTGACCCGGTAAAGCCGTTTGCCGCAGACCACGTACACCTGCCGGCGCTCGTCCCAGGCCAGCGCCTCGATTGTTTCCCCGATTGGGAAGCGCCGGAGCAAATCGCGCTCCAGGTAGTAAAAGCACTCATACCCGCCCAAGAGAATGCGGCCGTTTTTATCTTTCAATTGTCCGGGAAAGAGCTGGTGATTCGGATTTCCACCCGGGGCGAAGCGAATCCAGCGCGGCAGTCCGGAATCCCCCACCCGCGCCAGTCCCCCCTGCCGGTCGCTGATCCACACCTCGCCCGCGGAGGCCGGCAGGACCGTCCAGGGATACTGCAGTCCGGGAACCCGGAAATTTTCCAGTCCACCTGCGTGGATGACTGCATACCCCTCATCGGTTGCGACATGCACGCGCCCGAGCAGATCCATATATATATGGTCAATCCGATTGAAATGACTATCGTCCAGTTGCAGGCGGACATACCGCTCGCCCTCCCGAATCCAATACCGCGCACCGGATCGGGATCCGACCACCTCCAGGCTAGTCGGCGCTGTCGGATGTATCCACAGCATACTGTCTAGGGATGGTTCGTAGCGAGCGACCAGTTGCAAGCCATCGGCGGTGAGGCTGTAAAAAATTTGTCCATCCTCCTTAAAATGCCGGAAATCACGCGTCGGACTAAAACTTCCCGTGCGCAGCACCGGCACAGGCGCCTCGCGGCAGCCGTCCCGATCGAGGATCAGCATTATTTTCTTATCCCGTAGAAAAAGTCCGGCGCGTTCACCATCATAAAAAAACAATACGTTTTGGGGAAGCACGTCCCGCAAGCAGGGATAGCGATGCGCAGCAAATTTGGGAATAGAATCAGGCATTAAGACCCAAAGCCGAAACGGCGTGGAATCATTAATAATGGCGCTTGCCGGCACGGGGGTATTCCGGGCGCCATCGAATCGAAAAACACCCTGCGGGGTTTTATACCAGATGGCGCCGTCCAGCCCTTCCACCATCCGCTCGATTTTTTCGCCGGGCAGCCCCTGCCGGACGCCAAACGGCTCCAGATTCCTGCCGTCGAAGCGGTTCAATCCGGCCTGCGTGCCCACCCAGACATACCCCCGCGAGTCCTCGAGGAACCCGCGCACCTGCAACTGCGTGAGGCCATCGCGGGTGGTGAACACCCGGATCGGCAGGGAGGGGCCGGGCGGCTGTGCAGCCGCCCGGCCCGCCAAGAGCAGGAGCAGGGCCGCAGGAAAGATTAGAGATTTCAGGAATCGCATGGGCTTTTTTTGCGAGGAAGTGCCAAAAATAGGGGAATTTGGCGGAAAAGGAGAGAATTTGTTTGCAGGGTGGCGGAAAATTGGCGGATCGAAGGTAGTGCGCTTTGTGTCTCCCCCCTGATTTATCAGGGGGAGACCAAACCCCCAATCCAAACCACCCCCAAATTCAACCGCTTGTTTTTTTATACAACCGTTTGTTTTTTTTACCGCGTTTATTTTGCCTCCAATCGCTAATATGCAGCCGAATTTCGCAGCGCACAGCCACCTTTACCCCGCGCCATTTTTATAATTTTAGCCATCAATCCTATTTTTTCAGACATACACAGGAACCATTTTTTTTTACAAACCGCCTTTTTTAGTAAAAATACAGACAACCTGCATCCTCGAATACCCTCCAAACGAAAAAATTCATTTTTCTTTAAAAAATTTTTCAAAATGCAGATAGGCTGCATTCCTTGTTCGGTTCTTTGCCGCTCAAACAAAATATACCCCGTTTATGGCATAGATATTGCTCGCTAATCCCCAATCCGAAATCCCTAATCCGCAATCCACCATCTTCCCTATGTCCGCACTAATCCCGCAGCAGGCCCAACTATTATACGACAAACTCGAAGAGCTCCTCCGACAAGAGGGCCTCACTGAACGCGAGCGCATCCCCGCCTACCGGCGCGCGCTGGAGGAAGTCTATCGCGCCATTACCCAGGATGAAAAACGCTATTTCGGAAGTCTGAGCGCCCGCATGGCCTTCGCACGCACCGAATATAAAATCCCGACCAACCTCCACCACCAAACCACCCACCTGCGCGTATTCGCCAATAAAGTGGTGCATGAGGGCGACTGCCCCCTGTCCGCCACCGACGACGCCTGCTGCCTGTACGCGCTCTGCCACGCCATCGAACACTTCAGCGGCGAACCGACACCGAAATTCCTCCGCGATTCCTGGGAACACTACCAAGACCGCTTCGAAGAAATCTTCCATGCCAAACGCCGCCCAAAAACCAAACCCAGCTACCGCCTCCGCGCCGTAATACAACATATCTACGTGCCGGATCAGGTGCACACTAAGGCGCACTGCGTGCTGTACTGCGATACGGACGAACTGGGCAATAACATCGCCATCAAATGCTGGGACAACCGCCGCGAAGACGGCTCCGGCGCCGACCTCTCCCGGGTGCACGAATTCCTGCCGCTCTATAGCACGATCTTTATCACAGACGTGAAACCCTACGACGGCCGTGAAGGAGAATACTACGCCGGCGAGCGCAGCCTGATCGTGCTGGAATCCGACTACCTGCTCGAAGCCAAAGAACTGGCCGAATGTAGCCAGTACGACGGCGATAACCCGCTGCTGCATCTGCTAAAACGCTTCGCAAAAACAGAGGTAACCGACAGTATGCTGCTGGGTAACCTGGCCGGACAAATGCTCGACGCCATCGCAACCGACCCAGACTTCGAATATGATGCCTGCTTCAACCGCAT
>JBEIDF010000117.1:0-11243 GCA_040383605.1 Lewinellaceae bacterium | reverse complement strand
TTTTGAGGTTTACTAACTACTTTAAATTAATGCAGTTAGTAAACCAACGGGCTTCTATACCCAATGCTGCTGTGAAAATTGGTAATTCATACATGCGGTAAAGATATGAAAACCCACTGAATTTGGCGTAGAGCCAGAAACATTCACAACTTCGTTATTATGATCTATTTCCATCTGGGAGGGCTTGATTTGAAAACCCACTATAAATGACTTAGAGCCAAAAATATGTACATAGACTTTTATAGAAAAGATATCGATGGTCTTAGAGCCATCGCGGTAGTTGCTGTAATACTTTTTCATGCTGGATTTAATCAATTCAAAGGAGGTTTTGTTGGTGTTGATGTATTTTTCGTAATTAGTGGATACCTTATTACATCTATAATCCTGAGAGAAATTAAGGAGGACAAATTTACCCTCCGCTCATTTTATGAACGAAGATTACGGCGTTTACTGCCAGCCCTATTTTTACTATTAACGGTTTGTATTCCAATTGCATATACCTGCTTAATACCTTATTATATGGTAGAATTTGCCAAAAGTTTGGTGGCAGTTCCGCTATACGTTTCAAATATATTATTTTATAGTGAAATTGATTACTTCAATGCAAGAGCAGAATTAAAACCATTGTTACATACATGGAGTCTTGCAGTCGAGGAGCAATTTTATATAATCTTTCCTCTACTGCTAGTGCTTCTATGGAAATTTGCTAGAAACAGGATTGAAGCACTCTTACTTCTGACCACCCTGTTAAGTTTTATCTTAGCAAAAATAGGTTCGAAATCAGCCCCGGATGCCACTTTTTTCTTTTTACACACCCGTTGGTGGGAGCTTTTGATTGGCGTGCTGGTTGCATTTCGTTTGCAAAAAATCAATAGGTTACCCGGAAATGAAAAAATAAGTCAAATTCTTAGTGCACTGGGGTTGTTATCTATTATACTTTCTATTGCTTTTTTTGATCAAAGCACGCCGTTTCCTGGATTTTATGCTCTTTTACCAACTTTTGGAACATTATTAGTTATTGTTTATTCATCGCCTAGAACCATAGTTGGAAATTTACTGTCAAATAATTATATTGTCAAAATAGGTGTACTCAGCTATAGCGCATATTTATGGCATCAGCCTGTTTTTTCATTTGCAAGACATATTAACCTTAACAAAACTGATAATTCATTAAAAATAATACTTATTTGCTTAATTTTTATAATTTCATATCTAAGCTGGCGATTTATTGAGCAGCCAATTCGGCACAAAACAATATTGAAAGATAGTGGTACATTTTTCAAATTTTGCGCAATCTATTCAATGTTTCTTGTTTCAATTGGCCTATTTACAATCTACAGAGATGGATTTAAGGATCGCTGGCCACAAGCAGATCAATATTTAGTTAATTTAAACCTGGGTGACCAAACAAATTATGTAGTCTCAAGATTTAATCAGCTGAAAAATAGCTCATTTAATGATAAAGATGAAAGACCAAGGATTCTGATAATTGGTGACAGCTATGCACAAGACCTTGTAAATGCCTTGTATGAGACAAAAATCAGCGAAAAAATACAAATAAGCACACGCCATATTTCAGGAATGTGTGGAAACTTATTCATACCAAAGGATTCCTTTATTGACTCTATAAGTTATCGAGATCTTGCCCGATGCGAAAGTACGGAAATCTTTGAAGACCCGATTTTGAGAGCACGAATGATGGAATCTGACGAAATTTGGTTTGCATCCAATTGGCAAAAATGGCAGGCAAACCTAATTTCGAAGAGCGTAGAGAATGTCATTGCGCTAACTGGCAAAAAAGTTAGGGTTTTTGGCAGAAAACAATTTGGCTCCGTGAATATACGACCTATGATAAGCATACCGCTGAAGAACAGAATATCCACCTGGGTAGCAATTCGTAAAAGTACCGTGGATATCAACAATATTTTAAGAACCTATTTACCGGATAGTATCTTCATAGATACACAGAGTCTATTATGCCAAGGCAAAACTGATTCATGTTTGCAGTTTTTGAGTAATGGGCGACTTATTTCGTATGATGGCTTCCATTTAACAAAAGATGGGGCATTGTATTATGGACTGAAACTTATAGAAGCCGGTTTGCTTGAGGATATCCGAAAAGATAATAGTATCCGACGACCTGAACATATCCAGGAATAGATAAAGATGACTTTTCAGAAAAAAGCCTGCTGCACAAGTTTTTCCAAATGTCTTTGAGAGCAAACAAGTATTTTTAATATCGTCAATAATTAGATTCAAAATGAGTTCATAAATCCTAAAAAACAGATATTTAAAAGGTAGCATTAATCTAAAATACACAGCGTGAAATATATAAGAATATAAAAATTCATTTCAAATTCCAAAACATGAGCGACCTACTCATCCAAGTCGAGGACGTTTCTAAAAAATTCGCCAAAGACCTAAAAAAGAGCCTGTTATACGGCATCGCCGATGTCGGGCGCGGCATACTCGGGAAATCCTTTGAAGCGGAATTGCGCCCCGATGAGTTCTGGGCAGTGCGGGACGTCAGTTTTGAAGTGCGCCGCGGCGAGTGCCTCGGCCTGATCGGCCACAACGGCGCAGGCAAAAGCACGCTGCTGAAGATGCTGAACGGGCTGATCCGGCCAGACAAAGGCCGGATCGAAATGCGGGGACGGATTGGCGCCCCTAATCGAACTCGGGGCCGGCTTCAACCCCATCCTCACTGGTCGGGAAAACATCTACAATTCCGGCGCCGTGCTCGGATTCACGAGAGCGGAGATCAGCCGGAAATTTGACGAAATTGTCGCGTTTTCCGAGTTGGAGGATTTTTTGGACATGCCGGTGCAAAATTATAGCTCGGGGATGCGGGTGCGGCTGGGTTTTGCCGTGGCGGCACAAATGGAGCCGGACATTCTGCTGTTGGATGAAGTGCTGGCGGTGGGGGATGTGGGGTTTAGGGCAAAATGCTACAATGAGATGTATCGCAAAATGAAAGATACGGCGATTATCTTTGTAAGCCACTCGATGACGCAAGTCGGGAAAATTTGCACCCGCGGTATCCTCCTGCACCACGGCAAGGCGATGTTGGCTTCCAATAAAATCGCCGAAGTTATATCCGGGTATAATAGCGTATTTAAAACTACCGGCTTATCTGTCGAGGGGAACCAAAAAGCGCGGATTACGCAGTTTGCTGTTTCTAACCCAGAACGCGTCTGCGCCTTCTATTACCGGGAAATCCAGGAAATCCATGCCTCCTCGATCATTTTATCGCCGGACGCCCCCTTTCGCGTAGAATTTGGGCTGGAAATTGAGGAGGAAATATTGGAATTTGGCGTGCTGTTGTCTTTTTCTGATGAAGAGGAAAAAATTGTCGCGCAAACAACAATGCCCAACTATTTTTTTAAAAACAACAAAGAGAAACACCACATTTCCATAAATATCCAGCGATTACTCTTGAATTCAGGCCGCTTTAATCTTTCGATCTCAATCTACAAAGCCGGCCCCGCAGGTCGAGATGAAATATTGCTGGTTCTACGAAATCTGCTAAATCTGGAAGTTAAACGAGACACTTACTTAGGTGCGGCGCCAATTCTTTACAGTAATGACTGGTTGTTAGATTGATCTATTCAAATTGTACGCCTGGTAGAGCATGTCTAAAATTATATTTCTCGCTAATATGGAAATCTTTTTCAGCCATACTTTGTTCCTTTTTTTCGCCGTAATTAGTCCCATTAGGCCTGTAAAAAGCACCTTGCCTGGCTAAAAAAACCTTTCATATTAGCAGAGAATATAATTTTAGATACGCTCTTAGACCATGCGCATCCCATTTTTATCAGTCAGTTTACTTGTAATCGCCCTTTATTGTACGGCGCAATCCCATGGCAACAAGTATCATCAACGGGTTGTAGCCTACGCTGATGCCATGATTCAGCATGGGAGAGACCATTACGGAACCGAGCACTCGCCGCTTTTTGCTTCCGCATTGGATCGGTTCACCTACCGCCTCGATCATCGTGCATCCTTTTCAGCAATTCCGGGCATTCGGGAGAGTGACAGAAGTCTGCGCGGCGCAAATCCGTTACACGACGTACACTTGTTTGAGATACTCTACGAACTTTCTGCCGAGACCCAAGATCCAAAATATAAAACGGAAGCAGATCGCGCGCTGCGTTTCTTTTTTCGCCGCTGCCAAAGCCCCACGACTGGCCTGATGACCTGGGGCGAGCATATTTTCTGGGATTTTCTTACCGATACGATTGGTTTCGAAGTGCAAGAATACCACGAGGCCGCATACTGGCCCTTTTGGGATGAAGTGTATCGGCTCGATGCAGATGCTGCCTGGCAATTTGCGCTCAGTGAATGGCGCCACCAAGTTGCGGACTCGACGGGAGATTTCAGCCGGCACGCACGCTGGACGATACATGCGCCGGAAACAGGCGCTGATTTCCCACGGTACGCCGGACAAATGATCGAAAGGTGGGCAGACGCTTTGCATCGGCCTCAAAACGCGCGAAGAAAGGAACGCCCCGAACTCCTGCGCGCTATCCAGATTATGACGGATCGGATGGCTGAAAACCGAAGACGCACGCCCTCCGGTCACCTGCCTGCGTTTCGGGGCGCGCCGTATGGCTGGATAGACAGTAACTTGGAACTAGCCCGTTGCTTGCATGTTGCAGCACAAAAACTTGACCGGGAGTCCAATAAAGATTTGACTGCACAACTGCAAGCATTGTCTGCCGACCTGGACAGGAGCATCCTGTCTGCTCCGCATCGCATGCAAGCAGATTCCGGCTATGCCCTGACGCTGGATGTCGCTACCGGAATGCCGATCACCCGGTCTATGAACAAACCCTACACAACTGCCTGGGAAGTAAGTTATGGCAATATCACCCATGCCGGTTTTGCCAATGCCTGTTTTGAAAGATACCGGCAATTGGCCGAAAAGGAGCCGCAAACTGCTGACCGATACAGGAACCTCGCCCTGGAAGCAGCCAATTATTACCTCCAGGCTATACCCGATACCAACCAAATTTTACAGCCTGCGGCTTTTGCAGAGGCCATCCAACTGATGTTGCATGCGCACACACAAAACGGCGATCAAAATTTTCTGAGACGCGCAGAATACTTTGCAACCCTTGGATTGCAGATTTTCATGCGCAACGACTCCCCGCTGCCCAAGGCGACGAACCGACACCAGCACTATGAATCCTTGACGGGTGGGGCGGCGTTTATGGCGGCTTTGTGGAGGTTGAGTAATATTTAATTGAAATGATCCTCGAATTAAGCGTAAAACATACTATTGCCTAAGAGTGTGTCTAAAATTATATTCTCTGCTAATATGAAAAGAATTTTTTAGCCAGACAAGGCGCTTTTTGCAGGCATAATGGGACTAATTACGGCGAAAAAAGGAACGAAGTATGCTGAAAAAGACTTTCATATTAGCGAAAAATATAATTTTAGACACGCTCCACGGCATTTAGCGGAATCAACAAAAAATAATTGTGCACAATCGGCTAAAACTTCACGTATAAGTAAATAAACACGTACAAAGACGCCATTTTTTTTCATTTTTGCGCTCTTAATTAATACATTCATCATGCTACGCACCATCCTCTTTCTTTTGGTGACCCTGCTGGCGCTGCCGGTTGTCAGTTGGTATTCCGACGCGCCGCTGCGACCGGAACAATGGTTATTACTGCAACAGCTCGGCTGGATCATGCTGGGCTTTGCGCTGCTTTGTTTTGTCGTCAGTGAAATCACTGGGAACTACAGTCAGGTGGACAAACTCTGGAGTCTGGTACCTATAGTATATGTGTGGTTTGCGGCATTTTCCGCTGGGTTGACGCCCCGGTTGACTTTGATGGCCGTGCTGGTGAGTCTGTGGGGCGCCCGACTGACCTTCAATTTTGCGCGGCGGGGAGGCTATCAATGGCCGCCTTGGGCTGGCGAGGAAGACTACCGCTGGTCGGTGTTGCGCCAGACGCCCCTGCTGAAGCGCCCGTGGGCGTTCCGGCTTTTCAACCTGTTTTTCATCTCCTTGTATCAGAACACCCTGATCCTCTTGTTCACCCTGCCGATTGTGGCGGCTTGGCAGGGCGACGGCCGCCTTCAGGCGGCTGACTGGCTATTGGCGCTGGTGTTTATCGGTCTGTTGGTGCTGGAAACGGTAGCCGACCAGCAGCAGTACGACTACCAGACCGAGAAGCACCGCAGAATCGCGGCGGGCGAGCCGCTCGAGGGCATTTATGCCGCCGGCTTTACGCATACCGGTTTGTGGGCGCGCATGCGGCATCCCAACTACGCCGCGGAGCAGGCGATCTGGCTTTGTTTTTATTGTTTCGGTATTCCTGCTACCGGCCGCTGGCTCAACTGGTCGCTCGCCGGCGCCATACTCCTGGTCTTACTCTTTATGGGCAGTTCCGATTTCAGTGAAAAAATCAGCGCCGGCAAATATCCCGACTATCCCGATTACCAGAAAAAGACGCCGCGGTTTTTGCCGCGACTGGGCGGCGGGAGCTGGCGGAGGGGGTAAGCTGGATTCAGCGGAAATCAACTTTTCAAAAAAAATACCCGTTACGCTACCCGTAAAATCAGCGTCCCGGGGCGAGCCTTCTTCTTAATTACTCCCAAAACCCCAAATTAAAAAACGCAACCATTTGAAAAACAAATGATTGCGTTTAAAGATTGTCGGGATACCAGGATTCGAACCTGGGACCCCCTGCTCCCAAAGCAGGTGCGCTACCGGACTGCGCTACATCCCGAATCGAAAAACAAAGCCCGCTTGCGCGGGCTTGCGGATGGGGCGGGATTCGAACCCGCGGTACGAGTTTCCCCGTACGTCGGTTTAGCAAACCGGTGGTTTCAGCCACTCACCCACCCATCCGTGGGGTGTTTTATTGAAGCGGACGCAAAGTTACGTCTGCGTTTTTTATTTGCCAAATATTTGAGCGCTTCTTTTTTGCCTGCAGGGTATTTTTCGCCCGACCGAACGGACAAGCCCTGCTCGCGTCACTCGTTGAGGCTCATTTTGAGTTTGCGTTCCAGTTCGGCGACGGTATCTTTGAAGATCAGGTCGGTATCCATCATATCCTGCACGGCTTTGCAGGAGTAGATGACCGTCGAGTGATCGCGGCCGCCGAATTCATCGCCGATCGTTTTCAGCGATTTATTGGTGAGTTTTTTGGTAAGGTACATGGAGAGTTGGCGGGCAATCACCACGTTTCGCTTGCGGGTTTCCTGGTGCAGGCGTTCCACCGGCAGTTTGAAGTGTTCGGCCACGAGTTGCTGGATAAACTCGATGGTGATCTCTTTATTGATGGTGGTGACGAAGTTGCGGATCACCTCATTCGCCAGGTCGAGGTCAATATCGCGGCGATTGAGGGTAGATTGCGCCAGCAGGGATACCATGACGCCCTCCAGTTCGCGAATGTTGTTTTTTACATTATAGCAGATAAACTCCAGGACGTCCATTGGGATATCTACGCCCTCGTCGTTGATTTTCGATTCGAGGATCGCCATGCGCGTCTCGAGGTCAGGCGCCTGCAAATCGGCGCTTAAGCCCCATTTAAAGCGGGAGATCAGCCGGTCCTCGATACCTTCCAGGTTTTTCGGCGCACGGTCGCTGGTCAGCACAACTTGCTTTTTATTTTGGTGCAGTTGGTTGAAGATATGGAAAAATATCTCCTGCATTTTTTGTTTGCCGGACAGAAACTGGATGTCGTCGAGGATCAGCACGTCCAACATTTGGTAAAACGTGACGAAGTCATTGACGGCATTATTTTTGATGGCTTGGATAATCTGATTGGAAAATTTCTCGCAAGACACGTACAAAACGGCTTTCCCTTCGTGGTTTTTCACGATGTCGTTGCCGATCGCCTGCGCCAGGTGGGTTTTTCCGAGGCCGACATTGCCGAAAATAACCAGCGGATTAAAGGAAGTGCCGCCGGGTTTTTTAGCGATTGCCAGACCGGCGTTGCGCGCCAGCCGGTTGCAGTCTCCTTCTATATAATTGTCAAACGTGTACTGCGGATTGAGTTGCGGCTCGACTTTTACACGGCGGATGCCGGGAATGACAAAAGGGTTTTTGATCATTTCCGCGTCAAACACGCCCGGTACCGGCTCGTTGTCCCGACCGGCGGAGGGCTTCGCGCCCGCACGCGCGCCAGGAGCGGGACTGACCGATTCCGGCTGCCCGTTTTCCGGAATCCGGTACACCAGCCGACCGCGCTCACCCAGTTCCTGCCGGATGCTCTGCTTCAGCAACTGCACATAATGCTCCTCCAGCCACTCGTAAAAAAACTTGTTGGGCACCTGAATCGTCAGGATAACATCATCCAGTCCCACAGGCCGAATCGGTTCGAACCATGTGCGGTAGCTTTGCGGGCTAACGTTCTGTTTAATGATACGCAGACAGCGATCCCATACATTGTGGCAGTCCTTAGTCATACCAAATGAAGCATTTGGATTGTGGAGGGAAGATGTGAAGATGAAGTGTTTAATCGGCGGTTGTGATGACCGTGCAACAAAGTTTTGGCTTTTTTCTTAAAGCAGGAAATAGATCGGACACTTTTCGACAAAAAAATTTTGAACTGCGGAATTTGCTGGTTTTTGGCTCGTTTTTCCGCAAAAAACGTCCGGAAGGAAAATTCGATTGCTTGCAATAATTAATTATATGTTTTATTTTTCAAAAAAAATAACATATAATTTTTTATTTTACTTAAAAAACTTTCATTTTAAGCAAAAAAAACTCTAAAAGCGTACCCGCTTGTTGATCAACAAATTGCAGGGACAATCTGTCTTTTTCATTTTTTTTTAGATTTACATTTCAAGAAAAACCCACTATAAATGCGGCGAACGCCGCTTTTGGAGAGATGAAAGGCACGCGCCGGATTATGCAAAAATGTACGTTAACAAATGGAAATTTGGCGCGCGCTTAAATGTAAATATATTGTTATAAAGGGGTGATTTTTCGAGCCAATACACAAAATGCAGTATATTAGTAAGATAGAAAAATTACAAGAGTCGGCCGGCTTCCGTGCGGATAGCCGTCATGGCTTTTTGCAGCGGTGAGCCGTTTTCCTGGGCGTCCACGATGCGAATGAGCCGCTGTACCATCGCCTCGTCGGGCAGTTGCGGATCCAGCCCGTCCGCAGCCTGGGTGATAGCGGCCATGGTCTCGTCGCGGGCAAGCAAAAGGATGCGCCACAGGGTGTCGGACACATATAATTGTTGGGAGGTGTTGTGCTCGAATTCCTGGTTGAGGGTCAGCAACAAAGCGCCGCGCAATTCGCCCACGTTCATACCAGGCATGCGAATGCGCAACAGCAAATTGGGCAGGGAGACCCGGTCGCACAGCAGCATCAGGCGCTCGTACGCCTGCAAGCGGAGCGGAAGGGTGGTTTTGAGGCTCTCCTGGAGCCGCTGCTGCACCAATATTGCCTGCTGATTGTCAAATTGCAATTTTAACAGGTAATAGGCGGTGACGAAAACCGTCAGACCCGGAATGGTGTACTTGAGTAATTCCAACAAAAATTCCATCGGAAAGGCGAATTATTGACTTAAAAACGGATAGGTATGCCGTCCAAGTATTCGGGGGCGCAAAAGTACGCACAATCGGCTGAACAATGTGCGTGTATTTTTCGTTAAATCTACTTAATTTTGCACCCGGACATTTTAAACACCGCCGGCGCGGGCTGCCAACCAAGGCGCCAGACTATTCTGCGCGCGCCGGACAAACAAATCATTCCATGAGTACCACCACTGCGCAACCGGTTCAGACTACGCCCGTTCAATTGACGGATGACGCCGTCCAACAACTGCTCCAAATTCGCCTGCAAGAAGGTGTTCCGGAAGATTACTGCCTGCGCGTCGGCGTAGAAGGCGGCGGATGCTCCGGTTTTACCTACATTCTGCGCTTCGATAAGCCGCAACCCGCCGATGATATTTTCGAGATAAAGGGCATTCGGGTAGCCATGAACAAGGCCCACGCGATCTATTTGCTGGGTATGGAAATTGATTTCCTGAACGGCTTGGCGAATCGGGGCTTCACCTTCAACAATCCGAACGCCAGTTCGACCTGCGGATGCGGCACCTCGTTCTCGGCATAAAAGCCAAATTACCTGCTTGGTCTTCGACAGAAAATCCAGACTTTGGCTACCTTTAAAGCGGCGTCCAGTCGAGTTCTTCAAGTTTTTTTATCCAAAACTTCTCCAGGCGCAAGAGCGCAAGCGGCGCATCGGCATTATTGACGATGCGCCGCTCTTTTTTGCCTTTTTTGAGGTAACTGACGGTGGTAGGGACATCCGCAAGCAGGTTCCGGCCAACGGGATACCAATCCAGCATATCCCAAAAACCCGCATTGTCTGCAGCTGCCTCCCATTGCGCCAGCCAGCCGGTCGGCGCGACCGCAAGGTAACTGCCAAGGCGCTCTACCCCGGCCTCTCCGCACCATAGCACTGTACCGTCGGAATAAATCCAAACTTCAAATGCCGGACAAGCGCCAAAACAAGGGCTTTTGATCAAACTAGCGACTAACTGGCTGCCCGTGGCCAGTGGCGCGGGCGCGGGCGGAGTCTCCAGCAAAACCGGCGGCGGCGGCGGCAGCGCAGGCGATATCGGCGCTTGTCGGGGCGCACAGGCGACTACGCCGAAAAACGCAAAAAGCCAGACAAACCGGCAGGAAAACGGGTACAACATCAATTTTCGTTAATATCAACCACAAAGGGTTTCTTATAGCCCTTTTTTATGGCCGCCAGACGGGTTTTTTCTGCACTTGCTTTATCGTAAAAGGGGCCGATCATTACCTTAAAAAGCGGACGGGCTGACGCCTCCGGAACGGTCAGGTCGGTCTCTACCAACACCAGCACCATATCCGGAAAATCCAACTCCAGTTTGTTGGCCTCTTGCATACCGATCTGAAGATTGGTCATGACGCCCACCTGAACAGCATAGCCTTCTTTAATCGGCCGGCTGATGCGCAACTGATAAAGTTCCCGGCTCTTGGTAAGCGGTTGTTGCGGCTGCGGCTCGGAAGAATAGGTAACCAGATTGACTCGCCCGGTCGGCACGGTGCGCGGACTCATACCGGATGACTCGCCCGGTCTTGGCGGAGGCGCAGCGCCCGGCCGGCCGCCATTCGAAGGGGTGTAAGGTTTTATTATCTGGACGCCGCCGGATGTGGGAACCCGGGGCGCCTCGGGCGAGAGTTCACCACCTGCGGGCTGTAAAAGCGGGCGAAGCGGCGCCGTGACTGGTTCGACCGG
>JBEIDF010000116.1:0-11371 GCA_040383605.1 Lewinellaceae bacterium | reverse complement strand
TATTCTCTGTTAATATGAAAAGGATTTTTTAGCCAGACAAGGCGCTTTTTGCAGGCGTAATGGGACTAATTACGGCGAAAAAAAGGAACGAAGTATGGCTGAAAAAGACTTTCATATTAGAGAGAAATATAATTTTAGACACGCTTTTATGGTATTACAAAAATGTGTGCGGCTAAATCGAGCCACCTCAACAGATTCTTCCTATTTTTACGGCACACAATCTCCCGTCTTATGATCAAATTGCCCGGCCTCTTTTTTGCCTTTCTGCTTGTTTTTGCACAAGCAGCAGCCCAAGGCAGCCTCCTGCAACAATCGCCCTGGCATCTTGTCGCAGATAAAATAGATCCCTCTAATTATTACGGCGTCACCGTAGCCAACGGCATGGTGGGGCTGGTGAGCAGTCCGGAACCGATGAAAGTAAAGGACGTGGTACTCAACGGCGCCTATGACAATTACCAACGCGGCCGCGTCAGCAACATCCTCAAAGGGTTCAATTTCGTCAACATGAACCTGGACGTGGACGGCCGCCGTATCGGCCGCCGCGACATCGCCAATTACCAGCAAACGCTGGATATGCGGCAGGCAGAACTCAGCACCAGCTTCACGGTAGGCGACAAAATAAACGTCATCCACCGCGTCATGGCTTTGCGCCATCTGCCCTACTGCGCTTTGAGTATCGTGGAAATTACCGCCCGAAAAGACGTGAGCATCACGCCTGCCTCGGTAATCGAAGCGCCGGATATCCTGCAGGATGTGCGGAATTATTACGCCCAAATTGACCGGCCGCACGTGCTGATCCCCTTGCTGACTTCGGTGGGCAAAAGTCCGACGGGCAAATACACTGTGGCCGCCAGCACCAGTTTCGTATTCGAAGAGCCGCACGGCAGCGAGCCGGCACTTGTGCACGAGGACTGGGACTACAACATGCACCTGCTCAAGTTTACCAAAAAACTCAAAGCCGGCGAAACCTACCGTTTTGCCGTGGTGGGCACGGTCATCAGCAGCGCGCACGTGCCCGACGCCCACAACGAAGCCGAACGCCTGACGATCTACGCCGCCCTGGAACGCACCGAACGGCTGCTCAAACGCCATAGGCTGGAATGGGATAAACTGTGGCAGTCGGACATCCAGATAGACGGACCGGTCGAAGACCAACGGGCCGTCCGCTCCGCGATGTACCACCTGTATTCTTTTGCCCGGGAAGGCACGGCGCTCAGCCTCTCGCCCATGGGCCTGAGCGGCCTGGGCTACAACGGCCACGTATTCTGGGACACCGAACTGTGGATGTACCCGCCGCTGCTGGTGTTGCAGCCGGAAATCGCCCGGTCGCTGCTGGAGTTCCGCTACCAACTGCTCGACGAAGCCCGGCAAAATGCCTTTTCGCACGGCTATCGCGGCGCCATGTTCCCCTGGGAAAGCACCACCACCGGCCAGGAAGAAACGCCGGTGTGGGCGCTCACCGGCCCCTTCCAGCACCATATCACCGGCTGCGTGGGCTGGGCCGCCTGGCAGTATTACCTGGTCACAAAAGACAAAGTCTGGCTGCGCGAGCGCGGCTGGCCGATCCTGAAAGATGTGGCCGATTTCTGGGCCTCCCGCGTGGAACGCAACGGTCCCGGCCACTACGATATCAACAACGTGATCGGCGCCAACGAATGGCAGGAAAATATTGATAACAACGCGTTTACCAACGGCATGGCCATCGCCGCGCTCGGCTACGCCTCGGAAGCGGCCAAAGAACTCGGCCTGACGCCCGACCCCGACTGGGCGCAGGTGGCCGCCAATATCCCGATTTTGAAGTTTCCCGACGGCGTCACCCGCGAGAACGCCACCTACGACGGCGTCACGATCAAGCAGGCTGATGTGAACTTGCTGGCTTATCCGCTCAAAATCGTATCCGACCCCGCGCAGATCAAAAAAGACCTCGATTACTACGAACCGCGCATGGCGCCCGACGGGCCGGCCATGGGCAATGCCATCCTCTCCGTACTGGCCTCCCGTAGCGGCGATCCCGCGCGCGCCTACGAACTCTGGGTGCGCAGTTACAAACCCAACGAGGCGCCGCCTTTCGGCGTGTTGGCCGAAACCGCCGGGGGGACCAACCCGTATTTTGCGACCGGCGCCGGCGGCTTCCTGCAGGCGACCCTGATGGGTTTTGGCGGACTGGATATCGCGCCGCAAGGAATTATCCAGGGGAAAACCAAGCTGCCGAAGGCGTGGAAAGGCTTGAAAATTACTGGCGTGGGGGTGGAAAATCGCGTTTTTGAAGTGCGATAGCAAGGACGAACGCTGCGGCGATTAGCGCTTGTTCAAGTTTTGATTTCTGGGCTGCAACTGCCCAATTTTATTTTTAACTGCGTTAAGTTTTTCGCCGAATTGCCCGCATTCGACTGCAAAACTTGCTTTGTTAAAAATAAAATTTTGCATTTTTGCCTCAGAATCAAAATTTGAACACGCGATCAGAACACCCCTCGACAAAATCCTAAAATTTTTTATTTTTTTACATTTTTAGGAATTTTGTTCATCTTTGTCTGATGAAAATAGTCGCACGTAAAAAATATTTAGAAACACTTAATGTTCTTAAAAACAAGAACTTAATTAAAGTTGCCACTGGCGTCAGGCGCTGTGGAAAATCAACTTTGATGACACAATTTCAAGACTTGTTGCGTAAAGAAAACAGCAAGGTTTCTGTTTTGGCAATCAATATGGATATGCCAGACTTTAGGTTTTTAGCAGAAAAAAATTGGAAGGAAATCTATGATTACATCGTTAAGAACCTCAAAAAAAACGCAATAAATTATGTGTTTATAGACGAAGTACAAAACATTCCCGAATTTGAAAAACTGTTAGAGGGCTTGTACGTTCACCCAAACATCGATTTGTATGTTACTGGTTCAAACGCATTTTTATTGTCAAGCGAATTGGCAACTTTGCTAACAGGGAGAGCTTATGAAATAAATGTATTGCCATTTTCTTTTGCTGAATATTTAGAGTTCACAGGCAAAACCACAAACCCTGACCGTGCATTTGCTGATTATGTACATACAGGTGGTTTTCCCGAAGCGGTAAGACTTTCAGCCGAAGGAAATCATTTTGCCAATGATTATTTGCGAATGGTTTTTAAAAATATTTACGAGAATGATATTTCTAAGCGTTATACCATTTATGCCCAAGAATCCTACCAGGAAGTTGTAAACTTCTTAATAGATTCTGTTGGTTCGAGTGTTTCAGCAGGGAATATTGCCAAGGTTTTGACAGCAAATAAAAAGAAAATAGACAACAAAACAGTGTCGAAGTACATTGACACTTTGGTTGAAGCCTATTTGTTTTATAAAGTAAACCGCTACGACATCAAAGGCAAACAGCATTTGGCAACGCTGGAAAAATACTATCTGGTAGATTTAGGTTTTCGCCACGCATTACTTGGGAAAGAATTGGTAAGTGATGCAGGACATTTGCTTGAAAACATAATTTATCTTGAGCTAAAACGCAGAAACAACCAAATATGGATAGGGAAAACTAATAATTTGGAAGTTGATTTCGTTGTTCGAAACAACGAAGGTTATACTCAGTACATACAAGTTGCACAAACAGTACAAAACGCAATAACTTTAGAACGTGAGCTAGCGCCATTTGACAGAATTGCCGATCATCATGAAAAAATTTTAATTACACTGGACTACGAAACAGGTACATATCGCGGAATAAAAAAAATAAACGCATTAGATTGGCTTACACAGACCAAAAAATAAGTTATAATAATGGAAAAACGTTTACCATAAATTATTAGAGCGTGTCTAAAATTACATTCTCTGCTAATATGAAAAGGATTTTTTTAGACGCACCCCAATTACGGTGAAAAAAGGCACGAAGTATGGCTGAAAAAGACTTTCGTATTAGCGAGAAATATAGTTTTAGACGTGCTCTCTTAGAAAACAGATTTAAACGACGCTTTTTTCATCGGTACCGGTTCAACAGCCGGTTGGCCTTCCATAATTTTATACGCGGCATTCATGGGTATTTTTGTGAAGACAGCGTTTGGCAGTCCCGGTTTCGGCCATTGTACCTCGATCGCCAGGATGCCTGTTGCATCCCCCAGGCCAATTTCTTGTCGCAAACTGGATGAACCGAAGCTTCCGCCGGTGTTTACTGTTGTGTAAATATCCCGCGTATTTCCATTGGGTTGGCGCACGGTTACTTTGATGCGCGCGCCGAGGGCGTCCCGGTTGCAGGTTTTTCCCTCCAAAAACAAGGTGATCCAGTGATTGCGGTTGCCCGGATTTTCGTATAAAATATTATTTCCGATATCGCCCTCTACGGCGCCGCCCGTCACGATATAGACATCCTGATCGCCATCGTTGTCCATATCGGCAAACGCGATCGCGTGGCCTTTTTGGATGTGGCTAAAACTGCCCATGGAGATATCTTCAAACTTTTTCCCGTTTTGATTGTGAAAAACGCGGTTCGGGATGAGGGAGCGCAGGTCTGGTTTGCCGGTTCCGAGGAAAATATCCGGCCAGCCGTCGTTGTCTAAATCTCCAAAATTATTGCCCATCGCGTACGTGATCGTTTTTAGCCCCGTCTTTTCAGCCACATCTGTAAAGGTTTCGTTGCCGTTGTTCCGGTACAACCGGATCCAGTCGCCCGCAGGCTGCTTACCGAGATATTCCTGCACAAGCGGCGCGATGGAGGGGTCTTCGTAATTGGGCGGAAAATTGGAGCAGAAAATATCCAGTTGGCCGTCATTATCGAAGTCGAAGAAAAATGCCGGGAAGCTGGTTTCCGGGAAGAGCGTGCCTGTTTTTGGTGCGATATCTTCAAAGCGCCAATTTTCCGGGGAGGCGCCTCCCCGGTTCATGAGCAGCAGGTTGTCGCCGAACAAATTGCTTACATACAGATCGGGGCGCTGATCATTATTGACATCTCCCCAGGATACGGCTTTGAAGAATCCAATATAATCTACTTTACAGCCGAGCGTTACGTTGGAAAACGTGCCATCGCCGTTGTTGTGGTACAATTCGCAATATTGCGGATCATTCTGATCGTAGGTTTCATTGGCGATAAACAAATCCAGCCAGCCGTCGCCGTCATAGTCTGCCCAGTCAGCGGCCTGGGTGGGGTGGAACGAGAGCAATCCGGCTTCGATCGTCACATCGGTAAACGTGCCATCGCCGTTATTGCGCAATAAAGAATTGGGGTGTTTGCCGCCCATAAGCCAGGCGCCGCGCAGGATGAGGATATCGCGAAATCCATCGTTGTTGTAATCGGCGTGTACCGTGTTCAGTCCGCTGACGATACCCGTCAGATTGGCTTCCTGGGTGCGTTCTGTGAAGGTACCATCGCCGTTGTTTCGGAAATAGCGTGCCTGATCCCCCAAGCCGTATGCGGTGACAAAAAGATCAATATCATAGTCGTTGTCGAAATCTTCCAGGCAAACGCCGCCGGAAATGCCTTTTACATCGAGCCCCAGGGGGATCGCCACATCCTTGAAGTGGATGTTCCCGCGTTTCTTAAAAATATCCCCGGGCAACAGGTACTGTTTCGGTACGGCGTCCGGCCATTTACCCAGGGTCATAAAGGCGAGATTATACAGCCAGCGCGTCTGATAGTCGTCCGGGAAAGCATCCAAAATGCGTTTGTAAATCGCCAGGGCATTTTCCGGTCCCGCAGTCATGGTATAAACGCCTTTACCGGAAATAGGCAGGATGCAGGACTCCGGGTTGTGCGTATCAATACAATTATTTTGTTCGCCCAGCCGCATATAAGCCAAGGCCAGCAACTCATACAGAATCTTGTTGCGCTCCGTCATCTGATCGCCGACGATCGAGATAAACTCGGACAGTTGCAGGATGGCGGCTTCATTGTTTCCGGCTTTGAGCAGTTCCGTTGCGTAGTTGAACTGATAGTTCAGCAGTTCCTGGCCGGTGGCGGATTGCATTTTTTGTTTATAAATTTCCGCTCTTCCCTTATTGAGATGCAGGTACTGGAGCGGATCGGCATTCCGACGAATGCTGTCAAGCATGGCGATCATTTGGTCGTGCCCCGATCTGCTCTTTTTATCTGATTCTGTACATTGAGTAAATAGAACTAAAAGCGCTCCGACAAACACAACAACACGTATTCGACTACACATAACATTTTTTTAAAAATTCTTCCGGGCGGAAAAATACGCACGCAGAAGAACTCCGTTGCGTATTAACAGCCGAACCGCCTATTCTTGGCAATTTTGGTTTTTTAACATTTCCCGGAAGATTGGGCTTTGAGCCTGGTTACCCGTTGTGGCCAAGATCAAAGTAGCCGCCCGACAGCTGCGTAAAAAAAAGAATTCACCGTGTCGCTGCGTATCTTAGCGCCCGATTCTAACGCACAAACAAATCCGCATGTCTAAAAAACAATACTTCGACCCGGAACACCTTAAAAAATTCGGAAATATCGCCGACTGGCAAAAACCGATGGCGGATAAATTCTTCGCCTGGTATGGCGAAGTGTTCAAGGAAGGCGCGCTGACGGAACGCGAAAAAGCCCTCATCGCCCTCGCCGTCGCCCATACGGTGCAGTGCCCGTACTGCATAGACGCCTACACCAGCGGCTGCCTCGAAAAAGGCGCCGACGAAGAGCAAATGATGGAGGCCGTCCACGTCGCCGCTGCCATCCGCGCCGGCTCCAGCCTGGTATTCTCTACCCAAATGATGCAGCACACAAAAGACCTCACAATGTAAGCGCATGAGTATCCACCAACGTTCAAAATCACTGGCTTCGCGACACAGCGAATTGGCCGATACGCGCTTTCAACTCCAAGTGCTGAGCGGAAAAGCGCTGACAGACGCGCAATTCGCGCCTTTCCAGGAAAAAATCAAACAAGCCGGATTCCCGGACGGTAAAATCAAACCGTCTAAAATTGAAATCTTCCAGATTAACGTCGGCAAACTGTGTAATCAAAGCTGCGCGCATTGCCACGTGGACGCCGGGCCCGACCGCAAGGCGGAAAATATGAGCCGCGAAACCTTCGAAATCTGCCTGGATATCCTGCGCCGATACGATATCCAAACCGTGGATATCACCGGCGGGGCGCCGGAAATGAACCCGCATTTCCGCTGGTTCGTCGAAGCCTGCCGCCAACTCGGAAAGCATGTCATGAACCGCTGTAACCTGACGATCATCGTCTCGAATCCCAAATACCGCGACCTGCCGGCTTTTTTCGCCGAACACCAAGTGGAAGTGGTGTCGTCGCTGCCGCACTACAGCGCCCGACGAACGGACAGCCAACGGGGCGATGGCGTTTTCGAGGACAGTATCGAGGCTATCCGCCTCCTCAACGCGGTCGGATATGGAAAAGAAAACAGCGGACTCCAACTGAACCTGGTCTATAACCCCACGGGCACTTTCCTGCCCGGAAACCAGGCCGCCCTGGAGCAGGAGTTTAAATCGCAACTGAAACGCAAGTACGACGCGGACTTCAACCGCCTGTTCGCCATCACCAATATGCCAATCAGCCGATTCCTCGACTACCTGCTCAGCAACGGACTCTATGAAACGTACATGCAAACGCTGCTCGACGCGTTTAATCCCGCCGCCGTAGCGGGCGTGATGTGCCGAAATACAATCTCTGTAAGCTGGGACGGCTATTTGTACGACTGCGATTTTAACCAAATGCTGGATCTGAAAGTGGCCGGCGGGAAAATACACGTATCGGATTTTGATCTCGAAGCGCTCGAAAATCGCCAGATCGTCCTCAACCAACACTGCTACGGCTGCACGGCAGGCGCAGGCTCCAGCTGCGGCGGCCAAGTCGCCTGATACCGGCGTTCAATAATTCGCCACTAAATCGCGCAATTCTTCCAAATACCGCTGCTTGACGGGCTCCCGTTCGCCCCGATTAGTCTGCGTGTGGTATTGGTGCGCACTCAAAAACCGCACTTGCAGGTGATTCCAGGCCTGCTCGTCGCCAATCAATTCGTAGGCCGCTAACTCCCGGTACAGCGACCGCCCAATCGGGTAAAAATCCGGCCGCCCTAAATAGTCCAGATCTGCATCGCAAATGATCTCTTCCAGGAGGTTTTTCGGCGATTGCGGAATTTTGGTCGCCATAATCATATCGCAGATCACGGCAATGTCCGCCTCCGTGTAGCCAAATGCCGGCAGCGCAGCCTGCGCCATCTCGCAGCCTGCCTGCTCGTGCCCAATGTGCTTGTTGTGCACAAATCCCGCATCGTGAAACAATGCAGCTGTTTTGACTAACGCCAGGTCTTTTCCCTCCACGCCCTCGCGCAAACACAAATCAATGGCCACCCGAAGCACATCCAACGTATGGTGCAACCCATGGTAGTACAGCGATTCGGATAATTCCGATCGCAATCGTTGAAGGATATATTGTTCTGCTGCTCTGTAATCCATGGCCGCCAACGGCGTACAAACGCTGTAAACCGTAAAAATCAATCTTTTTTTAAAAATAATACTACTATTTCTGTTTTTTTCTAACAAAATCGGATTTTTGAGGCGCGTAAATGTAAGAAAACGGCGCTAAATCTAAATAAACGGCAGAAAAAAGACCTTTTCGCACGCTGCGCTTCCCCGATTAAACTAAGGAAAGCGCGCTTTTATTGTAACCAGCGAACCGGCCGCACCGGTTGGAACGGCCCGAAAACCCATCGCACGCTATACGTTTCATGTTCTTCTAAATTTTCTTTCTATGGATTTAATGCAAATGCTCCAAAGCCAACTCTCCGACACCGTGCTGGATCAAATCAGCGGGGGTATCGAGGCCGATAAACAACAAACGGCCTCGGCCGCAAACGGTATTTTCGCCTCTATCCTGGGCGGACTCGCCAAAAACGCCGGTTCCTCGGAAGGGCTCTCCTCGCTGCTGATGGTGCTGGACCGCGACCACGACGGCAGTATCCTCGACGATGTGGCCGGAATTGTCGGCTCGATGATGCAGAACCAGGGAAATGACAACCGCGCGCTGAACGGCGCCGGTATTATCCGCCACGTGCTCGGCGATCAGCAGGAAAATATGGCGCAGCAAATCAGCCAGTCGTCCGGCCTGCAAATGAGCCAGGTCATGAAACTGATGCCGATCCTCGCCCCCATCGTCATGGGCGCGCTGGGTAAAGCCAAAAGTTCAGGCGGAATAGATATCGGCGGCCTGGCGCAGGCGCTGATGGGCGCCGCGCAGGAAGGCGGCCAACAGTCGGGTATGCAAGACTTGGTCGGCGGACTGCTCGGCCAGGCGCTCGGCGGCGGCGCGCAGCAACCGGCCTCGGGCGGCGGCGGCGGACTGTTCGGACAAATTCTGGGCGGATTGCTCGGGAAAAAATAATCGTTTCGGAGATTTTCCCGCCGATGCACCATCGGCGGGAAAATCAACGGTCAAATAAAATTTGCCATCAAGCGGTGAAAATGATGGACGCCCTGCTCGCGCGTTGGCGAAAACCGCCCGCGCTGATAAAACCGCGAACGCACGCCAATCTGCACCTGCTCAACCACGGCCTCGTCTTCGCGCTCGACCAGGTCTATGTCGGCCCCGGCCCCGGCGTCAAGCTTGGACTCGTCCCAAATATACGCGCGAAAACTCACCTTCGTCAAATCCGGCCGAAGCGGACGAACAATGTTCAGCGACAAGCCCCAAGGGTAAAAATTGAACATGATGTTCGGAAATAACCAAAAATAATAGGCGGAAACCGCCTGCCCGTAATCTTCGTGCCCGGGCGGCAAATCAAATACGTGGTCGCCGCCCCGACTGATGCCGGTCTGGCAACTCGACCAGCGGTAACAATCGGTCCGATACGCATTCCAATCCAACGCGCCGGCTAATCCTTTGTGCACAAACGGAATGTGAAAACCCTCCAGGTAGTTGTCGCAGTACAATGCCCAATGCGCCTTCACCAGGTAGTCGCGCGAGCGCTCGGGCGCAAAACGAAAAGTCTCTACCGGCAAAAAAGCGGTCTTTCGATCCATTTCGGCCATCCATTCCGCCAACGGACAGGCAGGCTCCAAAGACGCAAAATGAAACTGCCGCCAGCGGGCGTAGGACGCCGCCGGCAGATCGTCTGCCGCACAAGGGAAATTGACCATGCCCTGTGTCTCGGGCATGGACACAAAGCGGCCCGCGTGATCAAATCGCCGCCCGTGATAACCGCAAATGATGCCTTTCTCTAAACGCCCGGGCCGCTCAACCAGAATTTTGCCGCGGTGGGTGCATACGTTGGACAAACAACGGGCCGTCCCCTGCGCATCGTGCAACAGCAACAGGGGCTCTTCCAAAAAACCGTCCATGAAGTAAAACGGCCACGCTTCCAAGGGCAAATTATGCGCGGTCTCCGGACCGGCAATCAGCTGCCAACTCCGGGCAAATACCGCCGATTTGCTTTGCTCAAACACCGGCGGATCGGTGTAAAAACTGCCGGGCAAGGTGTGCGCCTGGCGGATGTCGGGATGGATATCGGGCATGGTTCACGTTTTTGCTGCGTCATCGAAGAATGGTCACATCGCCGCTTTTTTCAATAATATCGCCATCGGCGGTTTGTACGCGGAGGTAATAAATATAGACGCCCGGATTCATTTTTTCACCGCGGCTCATACCGTCCCAACCAGGCCACTGCCCCGCCGGAATGGGCGCTTCCAATTCGTACAACAGCCCGCCCCAGCGATCGTATAGGCGTAAAATTTCGAGATCGCCAATGCCAGGACCGGCGCCCAACTGGAAGAAATCGTTGAAACCGTCGTCGTTCGGACTAAATGCGTTGGGAATGTACAAAAACCGGGTCTTGTCCACCGACACCAACAAGGTGTCAGCAGCGCGGCACCCAAAGGTATCCACAATGGTCGCCACGTAAACCGCCGTCGCCTGCGGTCGCCATACCTGCTGCAGGCAGTTCGGACAGGCGGGGTCGGGCAGGGGCGACCAGATCAGGGTGTCCCAGCTAGTCAGGTTGGTCTGGGCGAGCAGGATGAAATCAGCGCCCGCCTGGACGATCGTGTCGGCCGGCAGCCGCAATTGCGGTACGGGCGGCAGCACAACCGATACGGTGGTATCAAAAAGGCAGTCGTTGGCGTCGCGCAACTCGATGTTGTGCAAACCGGCATCCAATGCCGCCGTAAATCCGGTAATCACGCTGCCGTCCACGCGGATTTCAAAAGCGCCCGCGCCGCCGGAGGCCGCCGCAGTGAGCTCGGCCTGGGTGTCGCCGCAATCGGTGAGACCCCAACTGAGCGCCAACCGAAGCGGGGGCGGAGCAGCCAGGCTGACCGGCGCTGTTGCGGTGCACCCGTTCTGATCGGTGACGGTCACTTGGTACGCGCCGGCGACCAGGCCGCTCGCCTGGCTGCCGCTCGCACCGCTGCTCCAAACAAATTGATACCCGGGCACGCC
>JBEIDF010000115.1:0-11467 GCA_040383605.1 Lewinellaceae bacterium | reverse complement strand
GTGCCGCGGTGCATCACCTGCAGCCAGGCGCCGGAATCGAGCATTTCCCGGGCGATGGAGGCATACTGCGACGCGTCCACGTCCATGACGTCGAGAAAAAGTCCGCGCAGGTACACGGCGATGAGCAGCAGGGCCGTCCAGTTCCAACCTGAACGCAACCATGAAAACGGGGGTGTTTGCATGCTGCAAAGGTAGGGAATAGCTTGTTGGGAGGGATGTTTTGTGGGAAATGAGGAATCCGCTGCGAGGATATTTTATGCAGGTAGTGCGATTTTTTTTTCAGATTGAATTCCCAATTCCATCATCATATCCTCCAACGAGATGCCGCGTAATCTCGCCAGCGCTGCCACATATTTCATTCTTTCCGCGTGTGCAATCTCGATGCGATGGGTGAGTTCGATTCGCCGTGCCTGTTCAGCCTCGGTTAGGCATTCTTGTTTTCCCAGTTCAACCAATCGGTAATATTCTTCCAATTCTCGGGGATAAATTTCCAGTTGAACACGCTGCAGCAGTTGCTCTTCCGTCAAATTCGCATCATCCGGACGATTGGAACCGGAAAATTCCGAAATCAGCATTTGGGCAATATAATCCTCCAAGCTCACCCCTTGACGTGCGGCATAGTCCCGAAGACGCTGTTCGATGGTGGGCGGTATGGCAATTGTTACGGGCATTGAAGCAAGTTATTTCCTGGATTTTGTTACGAAGGAAGTAAGAACAAAAATAAGAATAATATAGGAAAATTTTATAAAAAATCCTTCACCATTCTGTAAATTGGCCTTGATGTGGCAATATTTTGCCGAATTTCGCTTCGGCAGCGCGCGACCAAAAAAATTTTTTAAAAATAGCTTGTTTGTTCGGCCGCAATGTCTTTATCTTTGCCCCGCTTTTGTAGAAAAGCTGTTTGGATCGGTAGTTCAGTCGGTTAGAATGCCGCCCTGTCACGGCGGAGGTCGCGGGTTCGAGTCCCGTCCGGTCCGCAAACAAAAGGCCCTTGTAAGTTAGACACTTACGAGGGCTTTTCTTTTTTGCGCCCGGGGGCTTAGACACGCTCTTAGACCTTGTTCAAATTGTGATTTCTGGGCTGCCACTGCCCAGAAATCACAATTTGAACAATCTCACCGCCACTCCGGACAATCTTTCAACCGCGCCCGCACGCCTTCCGCATACGCTTTCATCGCGGCGCGCGCGGCGGCGCTCATGGCGGGAAACAAATCGGGTTCGGCCTCGAGGCGGGCGACCGGCAGCGCGTAGAACACCGATTTGCCGGTGGCCGGTTTGTGTACGTACCGATAGACGGGCAGATAGCCGTAACGGCCCAACTGCGCCTTGCGCACGCCTTTGTTTTTCACCAATTCAAACTGAAAGAGTGCGCCGCCGTCCGTGTGCGGTTTTTGCTGGTTGGAGATAAAATTGCCCAGCGAGTACACAACCAGTCCCTTGCGCTCCTTGCCCTGCGCGTTGCGCGCGCTTTCCCATTTGATCGGCTGCACCACGTGCGGATGCGCGCCGACCACCATATCGGCCCCGTGGCCGATTAGCAGGCGCGCCAGTTGTTGCTGTTCCTTGTTCTCCTCAAGTTGGTACTCCAGCCCCCAGTGCATAAACGCGATAATGAAATCCGGCTGCCGGGCTACCGCCTCGGCCAGGTCTTTTTTTATCTGAATCGTGTCTATAAAATTCACCACGCCGGGCGGGTCGGTCGGCACGCCATTGGCGCCGTAAGTATAATTGAGCAAAGCAATTTTAAAGCCATCCTTCGAGATCATCAACGGATAGCGCGCGGCGCGATCCTGCTGATTTTCGAAGGTGCCGGTTTGGAGAAAACCGAGGTCGCGCAGCGTGCGCACCGTAGCCGCCAGTCCGCTGCCCCGACCGTCGTTGGAATGGTTGTTGGCCGTGGCAAGCACGTCGAACCCCGCCTCCTTGAGCGCAACAGCCAGCGCGTTGGGGCTTCGGAACATCGGGTAGCCCGTGTACGGCGGCCGGCCGGGCAGGGTGAGCTCCAGGTTGCCGATGGCAAGGTCAGCCGCGCTGATCAGCGGGCGGATGTGCTGGAAACACGGACTGTAATTGTACTCTTTGTTGGGCACAATTTCCGCGCTGCGGATTTGCGGCTCGTGGCCCATGATATCGCCCGCAAAGAGGACGCGCAGCGTGTCCCATTGGGCGGATAAGGAAACCGCGAGGCAGAGACAGGCGGTAGCAAGTGAAAAACGGCGAAAAAAAACAGACATGACAGAGAAGCAGGATTTTTGCGTAAAGAACGCGGATTTTTTGGAACTTTGCCTACCTAAGAGAGCATGTCTAAAACACCTTGGCACAATGGTAAAAAATATTCTTTTAACACTGCTTTTGCTGCTTGTATTTGCCCTCGGCGCCTGGTTGGGCGCCCGCCTGCTGGGCCCCAAACCCCGGCCCGTGGAGGAATCCACTGTGCTGCTGGAAAAAATCCGGGAGGTGTGCAAACTCACCACCGTGGAGGGGCAGTTTTCGGAAATTTACAACTATAACGAATACCAGGGCTATTTCACGTGGCTGTGGGATAAAAAAGTGCTGGTGCGCGTGCAGGCAACCGTATCCGCGGGGTACGACCTCGACAACCTGCAACTGGAAGTAGATTCCGCCGCCCGGGTGATCCGACTGCGCACGCTGCCGGAACCGCAGATCCTGAGCATAGACCATACGCTGGATTATTATGATATTTCGAACGGCCTGTTTACGGAGTTTTCGGCGGAAGACTACAACCGGATCCAGGCGCGCGCCAAGGGGCTGATCCGCGAACAGGCGCTGAAAAGCAATTTGCTGCCGGCCGCGCGGACACAGGGGGAAAAGATCGTTGAATTGATCCGGTTTATGGCGGAGGGTGCGGGCTGGAAAACCGAAAGGCTCCCGGAGGAGGGTTCCCGCAGAATTCGCTGAACGCGCGGAGAGGGGGTTCCCGCAGACCGCGCGGAATGCGCAAAAAATATTTTCCGCGCGTTCTGCGAATTCTGCGGGAGACCGCGCGGAATGCGCAAAAAAGATTTTCCGCGCGTTCTGCGAATTCTGCGGGAGACCGCGCGGAATGCGCAAAATAGATTTTCCGCGCGTTCTGCGAATTCTGCGGGAGACCGCACGGAATGCGCAAAAAATATTTTCCGCGCGTTCTGCGAATTCTGCGGGAGACCGCGCGGAATGCGCAAAAAAGATTTTCCGCGCGTTCTACGAATTCTGCGGGAGACATTCGAATTCTGCGGGAGACATTCGAATTCTGCGGGAGACCGCGCACAATATTTGAGAAATATGCCTGCGGTACGTATTGCGGGCAAACAACATTCACTAACTTTGGGGCGTTTATCGCTTGTTCGGGATTTTCGCGGCAGACCCACAATTTCTGTTGGCCTGCGCGCTTGGGCAGGCCCTGTTGTTTTCTTCATTCACTATTTTGCACGACATGAAGCCGATTTTGTTCGCTTGTTTTTTCTTTGTTGCCGCCGCGCTTGCGGCGCAGTCCACCAATACCGAAGCGCGCGCGGCCACCGAGGCCCTGGCGGCTAAATACAGTCTGACCGAGGCGCAAACCGCGGAGATGCTGCGCATCCAGGAGCGCAAGCAGCGCGATCTGGCGAAAGTTGCGGCGCTGAAGGCCGGCGATCCCGCCTTGTATTTGGCTAAGATGGAGAGCCTGCAAAACGGCACGCTGGGCAGTATCCGCCGGTTGCTGACGACGGCGGAGCAGCGGGCGCTGTTTCAGCAGACGCAAACAACGGTGCGCAGCCGCCGCGCGGAAAAACAAAAGGAAATGCGCACGCAGGGCGCCGACGAGGCGGCCATCCGGGAAGCGATGCTGGCCCTGTACGCTGAATAACGACACGCAACCAATTATTCCGCCAGACCACTCCGGACATGCTCATATTCGCCGTCAGGCTCATCCTGGAAGACAACGGAAAAATGCTGTTTTTGCGGCAAACGAAAAAAAACGGCGGGAAATTCTCGCTCGTTGGCGGCAACGTGGAGGACAATGAGTTCGCCCGCGAAGCGCTGGCGCGCGAGGCGCGCGAGGAAGCGCGTATCCACGTGGAACCGGCGGATATGCGCCTGGCGCACGTGCTGCACCGGCATAAATTGAAAAAAGACGAAACCCTGCTGGTGCTGTATTTCAAAGCAACGAAATTTTACGGCGAACCGGAGTCGCAGGAACCAAAAAAATTCGCCGACGTCTGCTGGCTGCCCGCCGAGCATCTGCCCGAAAAGGTGTCCAAAGCAACCCGCCATGTGATCCAACGGCTGAACCGCGGCGAAATTTACTCCGAGTTTCCGCCCCGCTCGCAAGTACTCGCGTTCTGGGAACAGTTCGGCGACCGCTGGTCGGAATTCACAGAATAACCCCGCCCCTACCGCTATGCTGCTCAACGATACGATCGTCGCCCTCGCAACGCCTCCGGGCGTGGGCGCCATTGCCGTGCTCCGCTTGTCCGGCCCACGGGCGTTTATCCTGGCCGACGGCGCGTTTCGCGGCCGCCGACTAGAAAACTGCGCCTCACACACCGCGCACCTGGGCCGCATCGAAGACGAGCGCGGCCGCATGCTGGACGAGGTGGTAGCCACCATCTTCCGCGGGCCTAAATCCTACACCGGCGAAGACGTGGTGGAAATTTCGATGCATGGCTCCGCTTATATCCAACAGGAAATGCTGCAGCTGTTCCTCCGGCACGGCGCGCGCATGGCCCAGCCCGGCGAGTTCACCCTGCGCGCCTTCCTCAACGGCCGCATGGACCTTTCCCAGGCCGAGGCCGTGGGCGACCTCATCGCCAGCCAGAGCGCGGCCGCGCACCAGGTGGCTTTGCGCCAGATGCGCGGCGGATTTAAAAACGAAATCAGCAGGCTGCGCGACGAACTGATCTCCTTTGCGAGCCTGGTGGAGCTCGAACTGGATTTTTCTGAAGAAGATGTGGAATTTGCCGACCGCCGCGCCCTGCGCCTGCTGGTGGAAAATATCCAGTCGGTGATCCACCGGCTCCTCCGCTCCTTCCAGCTCGGCAACGCCCTGCGCGTGGGCGTATCCACCGTGCTGGCCGGCCGGCCCAACGCCGGCAAAAGCACCCTGCTCAACGCCCTGCTCAACGAAGAGCGCGCCATCGTGAGCGAAATAGCCGGCACCACCCGCGACACCATCGAAGAGACGCTGAATATCCGCGGCGTACAATTCCGGCTCATAGACACTGCCGGCATCCGCGAAGCCCAGGACGCCATCGAGGCCATCGGCGTGCAGCGCACCCTCGAAAAAATCGAGCAGGCTGCCATCGTTGTGTATGTGTGGGATGTGACCGCCCTGCCCATTGCGGAAGTCTATCACGACCTCCGCCAGATCCGCTCCGAGACCCCCCTCCTGGTGGTGTGCAACAAAATGGATCGCAACCCCCATTTCGATCCCGCCTGGCTCCTGCATCCCGACGATCCCGCGCTGCACCCCTATTTGCAGTCCGACACGCCCGCGCGGAACGACATCGGCCTACAGGAAAGCCAGATCGTGACCTTGTCGGCCAAAAACCAGATGAACATCGAATACCTCAAAGAGAAACTCTTCGAGGCTGCCGTCGGCGCCGAGGCCAACCTCGAAGACGCCGTTGTGACCAACGCCCGCCACGTGGACGCCCTCCAGCGCACCGACACCGCCCTCCAGGACGTGCTCGCCGGCCTGCAATCCGGCGTCACTGGCGATTTCATCGCCCAGGATATCCGCCGCGCCCTTGCCTGCCTGGCCGAAATCAGCGGCGCGATTGGCGTGGAGGATTTGTTGGGGACAATTTTTGGGAAGTTTTGTATTGGAAAGTAAGGCTCTTCGTGACTTTACATGGTTACATCCACCTCTTTGAGGAATGGTGTATATTTCATGCGCTACGCCCAATTCAGTAGGTTTCAGATACCCAATCATTTTCCCAGGCCTCGGAGAGGCCCAACATTTGAAGCAACCGCATTCCCCCTTTTCCCAGGCCTCGGAGAGGCCCAACCCTGCCGGATGCAGCATCAATCGCCATATCATGTACCTGATTCCGGCCAAAGTGAACAGCCAATTCCGGGGAAAATAAACAGTCGGGGGCTTACGTTGAATCTGACAACTCATAATATGTGCCAAACAGATCCGTCAGTACTGCCGCCAGCGCCCGCCGCCAGTACAAAAGATGGGCTCACCCCGCGATCACATCTATCATCCTGTAACCCCCTGATTTATCGGGGGGCGCTACATCAGGGGGCGCTACGCGGGGCTCCGCCCTGTTGATATCCCCCCCGATAAATCAGGGGGTTACAGGATGGTAGATGTGTTGGCGGTCATGGGCCTCGGTCTGTGTTTGATCTGCGACCTGGTTTACGGGTTAGGCTTGCGCGCATCCATCGCCAGCCCGTCAACCGAATCGAAGAGCTCTTGCTACAAAACTGGGCGCCGCCGGCTAAGCCTGAAAAACAGGCAGACTAAGGCGCGGGCGCAAAGGTAAAGTCTGGAGGTGGAAAGGGCAAGATGGGGTTGGTCGGGGGCTTACGTCATTAAATCTGCTCTTTCGCATGGTACTGCAATTTTAAGTGTGAAAGTTATGTGTTTTTTAACTTCCTCTACTTATTTTTGGTACCGGCTTTGGGGGGCAGGACAAACAAACAGGCGGCAAGCATAGGAGGGAAATATTTTGACTTACACTTGCTGTTAACCAAAAAAACAATTACCTTTGCAGTGAAAATTACTTTTGCAGATAAGAAGTTGGAGAAACTGGCTAATGATGACCGGAAGATGCTTGCAGCGTTAGGCAAGATTCGGGCTACCCTACTCAGGCGGAGGCTCACCCAGTTGGAGGATGCCACCACCCTGGAAGAAGTAAGGAACTTGCCCGGCAACTACCACGAACTCAAGAACGACCGGAAAGGGCAATGGGGCTGCGACTTAGACCAACCGTATAGGTTGGTTTTCACACCTCACGAAGACCCCATCCCCACCAATGCAGACGGCCAGTATATCTGGTTAGAGATTACAGGTGTAGAAGTAATAGAGATTATCAACTACCACAAAGAGAAGTAAACATGGCCAAGCAAAATCAATACTTTCCGCAATCAAGACCCCATCCGGGAGAAACCTTAGCCGAGAAGCTGGAAGAAATGGAAATGGGGCCAAAAGAGTTTGCCCTCCGCACCGGCAAGCCGGAAAAAACCATTATTGCAGTCCTGAAAGGCGAAAGCTCCATTACCCCCGATATGGCGGTGCAGTTTGAAAATGTAACCAAAATACCGGCCAACTTCTGGATGAACCACCAACGGGGCTATGATGAATACATGGCAAGAGAGAAACGCAAAGCCGCCATTGATGCAGCCGTTTCATGGTCAAAGCAGTTTCCTTTAGCCGATATGATCAAAAAAGGCTGGCTGCCTCCGGTAAGCACCATTCAGGAAAAAACAATGGAGATGCTGGCTTTCTTTGGCTTCTCCAATCATACCGCCTGGGAGGATTACTACTTCAATCAGCAGTTAAAAGTAGCCTTCCGCATTTCGCTGGCTAAAACCAAAGAGCCGTATGCCATATCGGCCTGGCTTCGCAAAGGTGAGTTACAGGCAGCCGAACTGGAAGCCAATGACTACTCAGAAAAAAAGTTCAAAGAAGCCCTGCCTCAAATAAAGTCCATCATGGCTAACCATCCTGATGGGTTCTTTAGTCAGTTGCAAAGCATTTGCCTCGAAGCAGGAGTAAAAGTGGTACACACCCCCTGCATCAATAAAGCACCCATCAACGGTTCTACCCGATGGCTCAACGATACCCCATTTATTCAGCTCACAGGCCGCTACAACCGCAACGATAGTTTCTGGTTCACCTTCTTTCACGAGGCAGGTCATATCCTTTTACACGGTAAAAAAGACATCTTCCTTGAAAACCTCGATTATTCCGACAAGGACATGCAGAAAGAACAGGAAGCCGATGAATTTGCCTGTAAGTGGACATTGACCGAAGACGAAGAAGCAGAGATTTTAGCAGCAGCCCCACTCAGCGAAGAAGACATCAGGCAATTTGCAAAACAGTTCAATACCCACCCGGCAATTATTATCGGGAGGCTTCAGCATAAAAAGCTGATCCATTATTCATTGGGCAGAGAATATTTTGAACCTGTAATATTTGAATAACCCTTTTAGAAAGGGTACACATTTTTCAAGAGAAAATCTCATTAGAGCGTGTCTAAAATTATATTCTCTGCTAATATGAAAGTCTTTTTCAGCCAACCTTCGTTCCTTTTTTTCGCCGTAATTAGTCCCATTACGACTGCAAAAAGCGCCTTGTCTGGCTAAAAAATCCTTTTCATATTAGCAGAGAATATAATTTTAGACACGCTCTTAGTGAAGCCAGTACGTGCCCTGATCGACGCGGTGGTTCAGGAAGCGAAGACAGGTTAAGCCATCTCCCCCAACCGCTCCTCCAACACTATACACTCAAACTCCTCATCCCCGAACGGCAAGCTGTGTATTTAGCGGAAATATAGGCGCCTTAGGTGCGTATCAATCATACGGGTGGGGCAATCATGCACCATGGTGCGTATATACAATAGTTGGATGTAAAAATATTGGCTCAAAAATTGAAAATATTGGCTCAAATTGGCTCAATTAAAAACCATATAAAAATAATCAAAAATGAAATCATTAACCATAAGTCTTCCAGAAGAAATCGAGCTTCCCAGGGCTAAGATGATCATAGCAGCATCCCTGTTCGAACAAGGTATCCTGTCGTCTGGACAAGCGGCTGAACTGGTTGGGATACCGAGAAGGCAGTTTTTAGAAGAAGTTGGCAAATACGGCGTATCTATCTTCGGAGAGACGGTGGGCGACATTGAAAAGTTGGCCGAGACCGAAATATAGACGACGATGAAAGCCATTATCGCAGATACAAGTTGTCTGATTATCTATCACAAGATTGACCAGTTGAGGATTTTGCATGCGCTGTTTTCAGACTTAATAGAGACAGAAGAAGTCGCGAATGAGTTTGGCGAATTGCCAGATTGGATAAGACCATGTCTAAAAATTTGGTTCTTCGTGATTTTACACGGGTACATCCACCTCTTTGAGGAATGGTGTATATTTCATGCGCTACGCCCAATTCAGTAGGTTTCAGATACCCAACCATTTACCGCAGGCCTCGGTGAGGCCCAACCCTGCCGGATGCAGCATCAATCGCCATATCATGTACCTGATTCCGGCCAAAGTGAACAGCCAATTCTGTTTATTTCGCCCAAACTTGACCACCCATTTCGCTCCAAACTTAACCACCCTGAGCCGGAAGTGAAGGAAATGGCACTGAAGCAGGTGTTGATGTACTGGCGTAAAATGCGCGGAGTAGCTACCGCCGTGACGCGTACGGAAGTAAAGCTTTCCTTGCCCAATATTAAAAAAAGTGATGGCGCCACTTTTACAATCGAGGGTATCGTTGATATTGTCCGTGACAATGACCGCACGATCCTGTACGACATCAAAACGCACGATTACCATCAGGTACATACCAACAAACCCATGTATCAGAAGCAGTTGAACGTATATGCACACATCTGGCAAACGCTGCGAGGAGAGGGACTTGACGAAACTTGTATTATCTGCACCTCCTTTCCGGAAGAATTGAAGGAGGCCATTCAACATGACAATGATGTGATGATAGACCGGGAGTTGGAGCGCTGGAATCCCCTGGTAGATATACCGTTCGACCAGAGTGCGGTGGAAAACACTATTGAGGAGTTTCGTGAGGTGGTTGAAAAAATTGAAAACGGCGTATTTGCGCCACCACCACAAGAAAAATTAAAGCAACCCGCGCATGGCGTCACCGGCCCTATGTTTGTAACCCACGTATGCAGAAACTGTGATGCCCGTTTCGGCTGTGATGCCTACCGTGTTTACACCCAAAAGTCGAAGCTACGCAACCGCGATGATGTGTTTTACGCTTTAGACACAATTGATGACTACGGATCTGAAGGAGAGCAGTTGGCAAGAAGAAATGCGGAAGCCGTACAAGGATTGAATCTGCTGGAAGGTTGAACCTTGTCAAAGATTTAGCAAGCGCGTATTGCACGTTATAATCGGCACATCCTCAAAGTCAAAATCGCCGTCGTGTGTGACGATAGCGATATTATGCTGGCGCATGAGTCCTGCAAAGTATAGATCGTTGAAGTCCACTTGAGGCGAAAGCGCCGGTAGCAAATATCCAAACGGGTCTAGCGACTTAAATTCATCATCTATTAATTCTACTAAAGGTTCGTAACCTTGCAGGTCTGATACTAGTTGACTAAGCGCTGTCTGATAATATGAGGATGGCCTGTATTGTCGCTTGAAATCCGTCATCCCAACCTTTTTCATATCCATTCTAAGCCATGTATTGATGATTTCTGAAAGTGAAAGTGAAAGCCAAGCGAATTTTGGCTCAATCCCCCCAACTCCATATAAATTCACAATAGAATCAACAAACTGCACATAAGGCAGGAAGTCTGCCCGTAGAGAACGACGTGGAGAAAGTTGATAAATCCAAATATTTGCATCCAGGAAATAAAGGGGAAACGCATCAGGAGGCGTCATCCGAATGTCATGAATTTGGTAAGGCATCACGCTTCAAGCAGTTCTTCCATTGCACGGCGGATGTCTTCCATCTTATAAGGGTTGCGGGCTAAATCAATAGCGTCGGCAAACTTGATTTTCCAGTCCGGCCGGTCCATGTTGACAGTGGACACCAATTGGTCAAAGGTATCCGGAAAGGCAAGACATAACTCACCTACCGATGAATGAAAGAACGTGGTGGAGGCGCTGCGTAGCCCACTGAAATCCAATTCCACAGGCTCGCGTTTAGCCAAAAACAGACGGGCAGCCTCAAAAACGAGGTCGCCATATTTCGGGAGTAACGCATTGGGCGTTCCGATGAGGTACAATATGCCGATGGTGTTCTTCATGGATGACTGTAGGTTGGACTATGGATTGCAAGTGCAATATTAAAAAACAACACAAATATAACGTATTCCCTTTTAATTAAGTTGTATTCTAGACGAAAACCGTGTGTGAAAGATTATAAAATGCTCAAAATCATAAATTTGTAAAAACTAGATGGATGGAAGCTCCCATGACCTGGATGTCTAAAGATCGGCACTGAACCTTTCCATTTTTAAGTTCCCAAATCAACCCGTCGGTGACAACAGACAGGCCATGGTTATTTTCCAGGCAGCGGTGGTATATATTCTTGAGCGCGCTGCCACCACGCTCACGCTGAGTAGAACCGCCACTTAATGCCCATTCAATCGCTTTTGACGGCTCTACGATTGGCTGGCCCTGTTCGGTAGTAAACGCGTTTATTTTTTGTAACTGGTTAGCAGGATCGCTGTCTGGCCCAAAAAGTCCCATTTTCCGCCATACTTCGCGATTTTTTTTGACCATAGCGCTGCTATGGCCTGCAAAAAATCGCTTCGTCTGGCGAAAAATGGATCCTTTTTTGGCT
>JBEIDF010000114.1:0-11649 GCA_040383605.1 Lewinellaceae bacterium | reverse complement strand
TCAATGAAAGAATACCTCGCCGCGCTCCTTCCACGCCTGCAGCAGTTCAGCAAAAGCCTGAACGATACGGCGCTGTTGGCAGAGCATCCCTGGGTGTTTTTAGACGGGGATGGGCGGCGGATTACACATATTTTTAGACGGGGCGGGGAATTGCTGGTGGCGGATCGCGGAGAGGCGGTTCGCGGAAAATGGGAGTATATGCCGGCTACCAATTCGATACTTATTGAGTATGCCGGCCGACTCCGGATTTATAAGCAGGGATTCGTAGATCCCGGTATTCTGGTGCTGAAAAAGGATGATGCGACCGATTTTTTCGTACTGGTGAATGAGAATAAGATTCCGGATTTGGATGTAGAGCGGTATCTGCGGAGGCTGACGACGGGCGGTTCTGATCCGCTTCCGCCGGGGCCCGAATTGAATGTTCGAACGATCGAACTAAAAAAACGCAGATCACAGTTGTAATTACAAAGATAAGTAGTTATATATACGACAAGGGAAATCCTGTTACATATACTGATGGAACACCACTTGAGAACGGGCGGTACGAGACGAAAGACGATTTTAGGATTACGGTTCAGGATGGGGAAATTATAGAATATACTGACTTGACTTTAAATTTAATTACTACAATAATTGTTGTAGTTTTTATATTTTTCTTTATAATAATGTATGGGATGAATATTTGATAATAGTATCGAAATTTTTTGACTGTTTGACTTATTCAAAATCATGTAGCGAGAAAATAAATACCCAAAAGACTTTATTAATATCTTGAAAATGACGCTTAGTAGAAATATATATAAGGCCAATGTGAAAAATCTTCTTAGACTAAATTAAAATAAATAAGACATGTCAAAATGCCCAATTTGCTCGAAGGAAATAGGATTTATGAATAAACCTATTTTGGGTGCAGGTAAGTTATCAAACGGAGAAACAATGTGTTCTGACTGTTACCTGCGCCTAAACAATATTGACTCAAAATTTGTAAGCAATTCCAAAAGCCTATCCCCAGATCAAGTAAAAGACATTTTTAGTAATAAGGAAAGTAAACTTGACAGAATTAAACAGCAACTTAAAAATATTGGTATCGATAAGACATCTGCAATATTAGGAAGAAAAGAAATTGCCGAGTTACCTAATATTATTGCCGAAGGTGAAACAATTTTCGGTCTGGTACAAGGGATTTACAATAGCGGGCAAGGCATTTTGGTTGCTACTGATCGGAGACTACTATTTGTAGATAAAGGCCTTATATATGGTATAAAAGTAGAGGATTTTGGTTTAGATAAAGTCTCATCAATTCAATACGAGACTGGAATGATAATGGCAGATATCAAAATAATGGCAAGTGGTAATGTTGCAAAAATTACACATGTTGACAAAGGTCCGGCCAGAGAGTTTTGCGAACAAGTACGAAAACAGTTAAGTACACCAAAAGCAAACATCGCGTCTGTACCAGTCCTTCAGAATCAAGTTGATGTCGCAGATCAAATCGAGAAATTTGCCCGCTTAAAAGACCAGGGCATTTTGACCCAAGAAGAATTTGATAACCAAAAAAAGAAACTTTTAGGACTTTAAACGCTTTACACTAAATGTATTGAACTTTGATCTGCACCGCACACGTAAATTATTTTTTAGAACTTATAAAGGATATTTTGCCACCCATACATAGTCATATTACGCTTCGGTCTGTGTGGGCTTGACTTGAAAACCCACTATAAATGACTTAGAGCCCTAAAATATTCTGCCAGCAATCCACTTCCTAATCCTTGGCACGCTGGCAGTGGTAACGTTCACTTCAATAAAAAATAAAAAAAAACGACGCATGAAGCATTCTGAAATTAGTAAATTATTTTCTGATGTCAAAGATTCCTTGATTCAAGGAAATACATTTTCTGCTCTTGAAAAATTGCAAAAATTTATTTCATTACTTAATGATGACGAATTAGAGAACCAAATAGTGTCTCTTTTTGCAAGGTATAATCGGGTTAGAAGGGGAATAATTCAGGGTACGATTAGTGAAGAAAACAGAACTGAATCTAATGCAATTGATGCTAATATTATGGACCTATTAAGACAAGTAAAGCAAACAGCGATAGAAGAAGCATCAATGAGTGTTGGAGAGCATTTATCTGAATTAGCTAAGGAAGGAGAGAACGCAATCGAAGAACTCAAAAAAATCACAACCATAATGGCAGAATCACGATTATTAGAAGTTAGAATATTTAGAACTTATTTTGAACAATTATTAAAAGACGAAGATGTTGAAAATTTTGACAGAAATATAAGCGAATTAAAGAAAGTTTTAGGTAAAGAAAAAGAGGAATAAATTATTTGTAAAAACTTAGGCATACAACCCAAGTCTATCAAAAACTGTTTTAGTAAATAAATTTGCTTCATGACGTTATCGGACGACATAAAGGTATTAAAGGATTTGGTCATGGCCTTGCTTGCCAAGGTTGAGGCACTGGAATCCGAGAATTCTGCCCTTCGGGCGGAGAATGCCGATTTGCGAGGCCGTCTGAACCTGAACAGCAAAAACAGCCATAAGCCGCCCTCATCGGATGGCCTGGCGAAGAAGCCCGGTCTCCCTAAAGGGCCTCCCAAAAAGAGCGGCGGACAGTATGGTCACAAAGGCAAGACACTCAAGATGGTGGATAAAGCGGATGACTTTGTGATGCATCATATTCCGTGTTGCCCCTGCTGTTCGAAAGTTTTTTCCCCTGCCGACGTGGTAGAAGTAGTTCAAAAGCGTCAGGTGTTCGACATCCCGGCGCCACGAATGGAAGTCACGGAGCATCAATTGGGTATGGTGGTTTGTTGCGGCAGGCAGCATTTGGGCAGTTTTCCGCCCGGGGTAGGTCAGCCTGTACAATACGGCAGCCGCATCAAGGCGCTGAGTGTTCTTTTGAACAACGACTACAAATTACCGCTGGAGAAGATTGAGCAACTCATGAGCGATCTGTGGGGCTGTTCGTTCAACGAAAGTACGGTCGTGACGGCTAATACTGTCATTTGCCAAGCCCTTGAACCGATTGAGGAACAAATTAAAACGGCGGTTTTGGCCTCTGATGTGGTTCATTTTGATGAAACTGGAATGCGGGTAGAGAAAAAACTACACTGGTTTCATGTTGCCTCCACCCCATGGTTCACCTACCTGTTCGTCCATAAAAAACGAGGCCGGGAAGCGCTCGAGTGCGCGGATTCGCTGCTCAAGGATTTTCAAAACCGGGCCGTACATGATTGCTGGGAGTCTTATTTCGGCTTCAAACATTGCCGGCATGCCCTTTGCGGCGCCCACCTACTTCGGGAACTGACCAATCTTATGGAAAAAGGCTCCAAATGGGCGGCTAAAATGCACCAATTTATGCTCGATCTTTATCGAAACAGTCAAAAAGCGACCCTTGTATTGGCTGACAGGCAAAGTTGGGAACGAGAGTTCAATCACATCTGCCAAATGGCAGACAGCGAAGAACCGCCGCCTAAAAAAGGCAAAAAAGGCAAGCCCAAGAACTCAAAAGGCAGAAATCTGCTCAATCGTCTGCTCGACCATCAGGAGGGGTGGCTTGCTTTTGCCTTTGTCGAAGGTGTCCCGTTCTCCAACAATCAGGCCGAACGCGACATTCGCTGCCTGAAAACCAAACAGAAGGTCGCTACAAATTTTCAGACCTTCAAAGGAGCGCAGCATTATGCACGTGTCCAATCATTTACATCAACACTTCGCAAACATTCAATGAACGTGTTCCAGAATCTGATTAACGCTTTTGATAGAAAACCTATCGTTTTTCAGGCTGGCTAAGTTTTTATAAAAAGAAAAAATAAGAAAAATGAATATAGAAAAACTCATGGAAAAGATTGATTCTGAATCACTTTTGGTCAGAACAGATTCTTTGGATATTTCATTTGGCGAAATATCATCGATGTTTGAAGGGAAAGAGTTGGAAATTAGACCATCCTATCAAAGGTTGTTCAGGTGGACAGCAACCCAACAATCTCAATTTATTGAATCTCTACTTTTAGGCTTACCTATCCCTCCAATATTTGTAATTGAGACGGAATCAAGAAAGTATGAACTAATTGACGGATTGCAAAGAATTTCGGCTTTTCTCCATTTCATGGGCACACTTTCGAGTGAACGATACCCGATTGGTTCCAAATTAAAGTTATTCAATTGTGAGATAATAGAAGAACTAAATGGACTAACTTCCGATAATTTGTCTCCTGCATTAAGGTTCAAATTGAAAAGAAGTTATGTGAAAATGTATGTGATAAAGAAAGAAAGCCCAAAAAGAATCAAATATGATATGTTTAAGAGGCTCAATACGGGAGGCTCTTTACTCGAAGCACAAGAAATCAGAAACAGCACTATCAGATTTTTGAGTGAAGACTTTATCGATTTTATACAGAGTCTTGCTACGGAAAAATATTTTGGCAACTGTATTTCTTACATTCAGGAGTATAATTTAAATCGACAGTATGCCGACGAACTCGTTTTGAGATTCTTTACTATCAAAAACGGTAGCCTTGAAGCATATAAGCAAAATTCTGACGGTGATAGCCTTGCTGATTTTTTAACAAAATACGCAGAACAAGTTGCACTCAACGAAATAGATTTTAACTATGAAGTCGAAAAAAATTGTTTCAATCGGGTGTTTGAAACTTTGAATAAAACTTTGGGACCAGATACCTTTTCAGTAATTACACCGAGAGGACATTTTGCAGAACAGTTTCATGCTTTTCACTTTGAAGCAATAACAGTCGCACTATCAAAGTTCTGGGAAAGGCTTGATCCCAAAAATGCAACCTTGAATGATAAAATAAAAGCAGCAATTATTAGTCTCAAAAAAGATACAAAATTTAGTGAAGCAACTGAAAATAAACTACACAAGCGAACAAGCGGAAGTCAATACCTAAAATTCTTGCGCCAACGTATCTCAATTGCTGAATCTAAATTTGAAAAAATATGGAGCAAGTAAATGTAAGCAGATACAGAGAACTTATTGAGGAGGATTTATTTTGGCGGTTAGAAGAAATCAACTTTTTTAACAATCAGTTGAATAATTTTCGAGCAATTGACTCCTCCGAAATTGAAATAGAACGAGTAAAAGTTGAAAAAGATAAATATAGAAAATCGCTTGTGTTGATTCTATATGCCCACTTTGAAGGCTTTTTCAGATACTCGTTTGAAGTTTATGCCGAGGCGCTAAATAATGAAAATGTAGAAATACACAAAGTGGTAGAGCCTTTGGCAGCATCCTCAAATTCGTCAGAATTCGAAGATTATGAAGATATTACTAAATATGCAGGGTTAGATAGCGACTTGTTCAACAGAGAAATAAAAAAACTTGAAAAGCGGATAGACTTTTTATCCAAAGTTGAGGCAAAAAGAAACCAGCCACTAAAACTTCATATAGGAAATCACAGCGATAAAAAGTCAATTATCTATACTGCCTCAAATTTGAAAAGCGAAATCATTGAACGCATACTTTACGCTTTCGGAGTTCATCAAGATTTGGGTATTTCCAAATCGGAATTTGGGCAACTTACTGGTCGAATAACGCAACTAACGATAAAGAGGAATATTATCGCACATGGCGACAATAAAGCATCTGAGTTTAAAAACGGTGTTCCGGAATCAGAATACAGCGATTTTAAAAATTCATTTGATAAAATAGTAGAGTTGATTCCAATTGTAATAACAAAAGCGATGAATGAAAAACTATATTTGAAATCTGAATACCGAATAAATATGGGATAACAACGGATGTACGTCCATGCCGCCGAAAGCCCACGCTCAAAGCCAACGCATGGCGGCACGGGCGTACATCCAGCCGTCAGATTGTGAAAAAAAGCCCCTCCACCGCTTGCCCCATCCGCCAAGTAAGCTATCTTACAGCCGTAAACCAACCGCACTGCTACGTATGGCACACCGCACCGGACACGACCGCCAACAATTCGGCCTCTTCGCCCCCCCGCTGGACGAGATGATCGCCCCGGACAACATAGTGCGCGTCGTGGATGCCTTTGTGGAAGCTGTTGACCTGGAGCAACTCGGATTCGTCCACGTCCGGGCGCACAAGCGCGGCGCACCGCCCTACCACCCGGCCCTGCTGCTCAATATCTATATCTACGGCTACCTCAACCGCGTGCGCTCCTCACGCCGGCTCGAACTGGAGTGCGGGCGAAACATCGAACTAATGTGGCTCACCGGTTGCCAAAAGCCCTCGTACCACACGATCAGCGACTTCCGTTCCATCAAGCCGCACCTAAAGGCGCTCAAGGACACCTTCCGGCTTTTCAACCGGGTGCTGGAGAACGCCGAACTGTTCGGCAAAAAACTGGCGGCCATAGACGGCACCAAGATGCGGGCACAGAACAGCAAGAAGAACAACATCTCCGAAGACAAAATCCAAAAGCGGCTGGACTACCACGAGGCTCGATTCATGGAGTACCTCGACGAACTGGACCGCGCAGACGATGCCATTGGGCGCGGCGAGGAGCCGGACGTCCGTCCCGAAACCATACACAGAGCGCTGGACGAGATACAGCAGCGCACGCAAAAACTGGAGGGCCTGCTGGACTTGCTGCACGCCGCCCAGGAAGAAGACCCCGCCGTGCGGCAAATCTCGCTCGTTGATCCTGATGCCCGCTCACTGCCGATGAACAACCTCGGCCACACCGATATCGCCTACAACGTGCAGAGCGCCGTGGACGATAAAAACTATCTAGTAGCCGAATTTTCGGTCGAGAATATATCCGATGTGCACCTGCTGGGCAAGACCGCCACTGCGACCAAAACAGCGCTCGGCGCCAAAACGCTGGAGGTGCTGGCCGACAAGGGCTACCACTACGGCGCCGAACTCCAAAAGTGCGCCGACAACCAGATCACGACATACGTCGCTTACCCCGACCAGGACTACAAAACAAAAGAAGAAGGCTTCCGCAAGGAAGATTTCGAGTACGATGCCGACGAAGATGTGTACATCTGCCCCATCGGCGAGGAACTGACCACCAACGGAACCGTATATGAAAAACACGGCAGAAACGGACAGGTACAGAACCGGTTTCGGCGTTACCGCCTGCCGTTTGCCAAATGCAAGTCCTGTATCTGCGCGGCCTTCCGCCTGACCGAATCGGCCTATCGCATCCGGCATGGACGGCACATCGAGCGCAGCCTGGATGAGCACGCCACCGAGGCTAACCGCCTACGCGTACTCAATAACAGGCCAAAGTACAAGCGACGACAGGCTATCGTGGAGCACCCGTTCGGCACGATCAAGCGAAGTTGGGGATTCTATTACACACTATTGAAAGGCAAGGAAAAGGTCGAAGGGGAATACAGTCTGGTACTCCTGGCCTACAATATGCGCCGCGCCGTGTCCATACTGGGCGTTTCAGAGCTGATTGAGCGGGTCAAGCGCCTGTTTTTTCGATTTTTCGCCCTGTGGCGTCCCGTAGCGGGCGAGAGCACAACTCCGGCTACGGTTCTTAGGATCGTGACAGGGCACTCCGTAGCGCCGGTGAGGGTGGCTCGATCCCGCCGGGCGTGATGTATGGGGATTTTTTTCACAATCTGCGTCCGGCAACCCTAATGGACGACACAGCAATATTAAAACCTTTAATAAAAAATTGAATTTGAGACATTAAAATATGCCAACACTACACTGGATAGGAAAAGATAAAGTTATCAATCATCACATGGATGTTCCGTTTAAGGTATTGGAGCACTCCTACGGCTTTGACAACGGAACGCAGACAGACCAAGAAACCAACAGCGGAAACAAGATAATACATGGCGACAACCTTGAAGCCCTGAAAGCCCTTTTGCCCGAATACGAAGGACGAATAAAATGTATCTACATAGACCCGCCATATAACACGGGAAATGAAGGTTGGGTGTATAACGATAATGTGAACGACTCGAAAATTTTAAAGTGGCTCGGACAAGTTGTTGGTAAAGAAGCTGACGACCTTACAAGACACGATAAATGGCTATGTATGATGTATCCACGTTTGAAACTATTGCATAAACTTCTTGCAGACGATGGAACAATGTTTATTTCAATTGATGACAATGAAGTTGCCAATTTGAAATTGATAATGGATGAAATATTTGGAAGGCTTAACTTCCTGTCAAACATAATTTGGAACTCAAGAAAATCAGTTTCCAATGATGCTATAATATCGCTTAATCATAACCATACTTTAGTTTACACGAAGAATTTTTCAATTTTCAAAACAGTAAAATCTGACTTTAAATTGAAAGTTGATGATACAAACTTTTCAAACCCCGATAATGACCCAAGGGGTGCATGGACAGCCGACCCTTTTGACAGCCCAGGAATTAGACCAAACTTGACTTATGAAATTACAAATCCAAACACAGGAGAAAAGTATTTACCACCCAAAGGAAGGTGTTGGAGAACTGGACCAGAAGAATATGAAGCATTTTTGAAAGACAACAGAATTGTATTTGGAAAAACAGGAAAAAGTAAACCCCAATTAAAAAGATTTTTGTCAGATGCTGGAGATAAAGGCAAAACTCCAACATCAATTTGGGATGATGTAGGAACAGCTACAAATGCAACACAAGAAATTCAAGCAATTTTTAACGAGAAGGCTTTTAACACACCCAAGCCAACAACATTCATTGAAAGAGTGATACAACTTGCAACTAATAAAAACTCAATCATTCTTGACAGTTTTGCAGGTAGCGGAACAACTGCTCATGCTGTCCTAAACGCAAATAAGCAAGATAAAGGCAAACGTAAATTCATTTGCATAGAGATGGAAGATTATGCCGAAACCATTACTGCCGAAAGAGTAAAAAGAGTAATCAAAGGTTACGGCACAACCGAAGGCACTGGTGGAAGTTTTGATTTTTACGAGTTGGGACAACCCATGTTTTTGGAAGATGGTAATTTGAATGAATTGGTAGGCGTTGAGAAAATACGCCAATATGTTTACTACACTGAAACCAAAACGCCACTTACATCGAGCAAACACAAAGACAATAAACATTTCTTGGGCAAGCATAATGATACAGCGTATTACTTCTATTACGAGCAAGACGAAGTAACTACGTTAGACCATGCTTTTTTAGCCACCATGAAAACCAAAGCCGAGCAGTATGTGATTTATGCTGACAACTGTTTGCTCACCAAAGATTTCATGACAAAGCATAATATCATTTTCAAGAAAATACCAAGAGATATAACAAGATTTTAAGCAATGGAATTAAAACCATATCAACAACAAGTAATCAATGACCTTGCACTGTTTTTGGAAAACATACAGGAAACCAAAGACGTGAAAGACGCTTTTTATAATTTTTGGGCAAAGCACCCAAGAACGCCTTTGTTTCCGTATTCAGGCACAGCCATTGAACCCTACAAAAACAATGTTCCCCGTGTTCCGCACATTTGCGTTAAAGTGCCAACAGCAGGCGGGAAAACCTTTATTGCCTGCAATGCCATTAAAACCATTTTTGATGCCTTTGCTTACGACAAACCCAAAGCAGTAGTTTGGTTGGTTCCGTCCATTACCATTTTAGACCAAACTATTAAAAACCTAAAAGATACCAACCACCCTTACCGCCAAAAAATTAATTCTCATTTCGGCAACAAAGTAGAAGTATTTGACAAAGCAGAACTATTGCAAGGAAGCGGATTTAACGCCACTTCGGTAAAAGAGCAGTTGAACATTTTTGTATTGAGTTTTGACAGCATACGCACCGCCAACAAAGAAGGCAGAAAAGTATTTGAGCAAAACGGCTCATTGCAGTCTTTTGAAGTCTTGCTCGGTAAAGACGAAGAAATTTCTTTGATGAAAGTAATGCAATACTTAAACCCAATGATTGTGGTGGACGAAAGCCACAACGCAGAAACGGATTTAAGTGTAGATATGCTCAAAGAGTTTAACCCTTGTTTCATTCTTGACCTTACCGCCACACCACGCAAAAACAGCAACATCATCAGTTTTATTGATGCGTTGGAGTTGAAAAAGGAAAACATGGTGAAACTGCCTGTTATTGTTTACAATCATCAGGACAAAACAGAAGTAATCAATTCAGCTTTGCAACTTCAAAAACGCTTGGAACTGCAAGCCATTGAAGAAAAAAAGAAAGGCGGAAAATACATTCGTCCTATTGTGTTGTTTCAGGCACAGCCGAAAAACGGAAAGGACTTTTTGAACGAAGAAGAAGAAAAATCAAACGTTCAGAAACTGAAAGAAAAACTCATTGAGTTGAAAATTCCTGCCGAACAAATCAAAATCAAAACGGCAAATATCAACGAAATAAAGGGCATTGACTTGATGAGTAAAGAATGTGAAGTCCGCTACATCATCACCATAAACGCATTAAAAGAAGGTTGGGACTGTCCGTTTGCTTACATCTTGGCATCGTTGGCAGATAAGAGTTCGGCAGTTGATGTTGAACAGATTTTAGGCAGAGTTTTACGCCAGCCTTATGTGATGAAACACAACTTTCCGTTACTCAATTTGAGTTATGTTTTAACGGCTTCATCAAAATTCCTTGACACATTAGACAACATTGTGAAAGGATTGAATAAAGCAGGTTTCAGCGATAAGGATTATAAATTGGCTGACCCTGCCATGTTGGAAGAAGCCAAAAAGCAAGATCCATTACAACAACTTACTGTTTTCCCAAGTAGCGAAACACCAACAGAAGATATTACTTCAGACATTGACACAACCCGAATTTCCGCACCATCGGAAACAGAGTTGCCAAATACAACCGTTTCAGAAATAGAAAAAACTGCCATTGAACAAAATGAAGCCTTTGAAAAAACGGTTTCCGAAATGGAAGCCAACCATACAACGGCATTGCCAAACGAAATACAACAACTTGTGAAAACATACAGTATTAAAAACATTTTCAGAGAACAGGCAGAGAAAATCAATTTGCCACAGTTTTATTTAAAAGTTCCTGCCAACGACTTGTTTGGCAAGAAGGAAGAAGAACTGCCTTTAGAAAAAGAAAATCTTTTAGAAGGTTTTGCATTGAGCAAAGCCGACATCAACATTGCGTTTGACAGCATTACATCTGAACTCTACAAAGTTGACTTGGACGAAACCAAAAAAGAACATACACCAACATTTGTAAGGCTTGACGGAGAAGTGAAAGAAAGTGTAATGACTTACATTCTCGACCCTTCACGCAAAGACAGCAGAGTAAAGAATTTCACTAAGCGACTGATGGACTTAATCGGAAATATGTTTCCAATTCCTGACAAGGAAATTGAAAAATACATCAACCGAATTTTGGAAGATTTCAAAGACGAACAATTCAGCGACTTGGCAGCCAACGAATACACATACAAAGACAAAATCAAATTTAAGATAATTGCACTTTCAGAACAGTTTGCCGAGAAGAAATTCAAAGACTTTTTAGATACTGACAAAGTGTTTATTAAATCATCATTCACTTTACCCAAAAGCATTTCTCCAGGCGACACATCGAAAGACATTACAAAATCGCTTTACGAAAAAGAAGGAAGCATGAACGGTTTTGAAGAACGTGTAATCAATGAAATTGGTAACATGACAAACATTGCTTTCTGGACAAGGAACATAGAACGCAAAGGTTTTAGAATTAACGGTTTTGTAAATCATTATCCCGACTTCATC
>JBEIDF010000113.1:0-11695 GCA_040383605.1 Lewinellaceae bacterium | reverse complement strand
GTCAACCCTTAAAAACCCTTATCAGCCCAAGGCTAATCGTGGTTTAGGGTATTGATTTGTAAATTGTAAGTTCAAACACCTTATAAGTTGTTGCACAATCCTTTGTAATGGCTCTGAGCAGGCCAAAATCTGGAGTAAAATCCCAACTGTAACCTGTTTTGTACTTTAGGCTTCATAAATTCTGCAAGGTTTTTCTATCAAATCCAATTTTTCTTGCAAGATACATCTTATCTCTTATAATGAAAATACTTGAACATCAATTTTTTAAAGGGTTTTTAAGGGTTGATTACTTAAGAAGGATGATAACAACAAAATGATATGGGTAATTCTAATCATGTGATTCTCTTTGATTTATAACCGGACACTACTGTACATTTATATCTTCTCTGTTATTTCCCCCTATACACATCCACTTTCGTCTCCAAACACTTCCTCAACATCAAATCATTGACCCCAATTTCAAACCAGCCCTCCGGCTTTTGGTGATAGTGAAGTCCACGACCGATTTTGATAATCCAGCCGTTGCCGAGCCGGATTTCGCGGTCGTGCAAATTGGGGTTCAGGGTTGTTTCCAGGACGATGTCCATTTCTAAAAGGCTCTGTTTTAGTTCATCCAGGCGCTCTTCCAATTCCGTGAGGTTTGTGCTGTCGTCGAAACTAGTCGTGAGTTTGATTTTGCGAACTGCCGAAACCTTGATCAGCGCCTCGCAAAAACGCACAAAATTGTGCTGCTGGTGGGTAAGCCGGAGATAAGGCTCGTCAATCGTTACTTCTTTGACACCTATGGCATATGGATGTAAAATTGACTCATAACTGTGACCTATGTCGTTATAAAAAATTGTAAAATGCCGCTCCGACAACTCAATTACTTCTGGAGTTTGCGGTATTTTCTCTGTTGAATCCACTTCCATAGGCGGCTTAGATGAGACATCCGTCTGAAATATAGACGCGACATTAACATTTTCTATGTTTAACGGAGGAATATCTCCTAAATTTTTACGCAACGGATTCTGGGTGGCTTTTGCATGTTTCGATTCTGGGCAAAACACAACCACTTCCTCGCCGGAGGCCATAAAATACGAAAGATTGATCTTGGCAAATTCTTCATCTGGCTTGCGCTTATTCATTTGCTCTTTTACACGGCGTCGGCATTCCACTGCATACGCTACGTACTCTTCAAACTCTGCATCGGTAGGTTTCCCTCCCGGATGCAGGATTTTCAGAAAAGCCGCCACGGTTTTTTTGATGGCTTTTTCGTCGCGCCCTTCTACAGATTTTCCCAACCGGATGCGACTGTTTACTTCTTCGTACCGGTTGGAATGTTTCAATTGATAGTGATACGCCTCGGCCAGAAAATCCGTGATAAATCCGTAGTTGGAAGTGAGGAACTCACTGCTGTTTTTCGGAAACTCCCAACCCGGTATGTAGGCCGCAAAACGGTCCATAATAGCCAGGTCAAATTCCTTTGGGAGAGGCTGGAACAAATCAAAGTTAGGAGAATGAACGATCTGCTCTACCGACTGGTCAATATTGCCGACAAAGGCCAGACTGGCATCAGCAATCACCTCTACACCGCGGGAAAAGCGGCCGTTAGCCATATAGTCCTTCATAATTTGCATAGTATCCGGATCTTTCACCGTGATACCGCCCACTTCATCGAAGGCAACCGTGTCCCAAAATCCGACCAGGCCAATTTTTTTGCGGGCAGTATTGTAAAACAAGGTGGCTTTGGTGGCCTGACCACCACTGATCAGGGTTGCATACGGAGAAAACTCGCTAAAGAAGTACGACTTCCCAGTACCGCGCGGCCCAAGCTCTATGAAGTTGTAATTCGCCTCCACGAGCGGCGCAAGCCGGGCTACATAATGCAATTTTACCCGGTGCGACAACTTGGACGGCTCCAGGCCTACCGAACGCAGCACTCCATCGAGCCATTCATCTCGGGTAAACTCCAGGCGTCCTTCAGCATATTGGTCAAAATTGAAACGGCTGAGCTGTATCGGGCGAAGGTCTTCCACGTAGAAGGCGTAGTTCTCCTGCTCCATGTCGTTGTAGGCCAGGGTGACTTCTGCCCATATTCCGCCCTCTAAAAGCCGGTCGTTGTCGCGGTAAAACTTTTCACCAATAGCAATGCGCTGGGAGTTGAAGTTTTCCAACGAAGCCCAGTGCTTTTTCTCCTTTTCTACATAACGGACATGCACCTTATCGATAAAACGGTGCCTTCCTTTGGTGGCTACCTTTGATTGGGCGGCATTCGATTCATCCGGACGCACATAGTTGTCGTGCAAGGTTGCCAGTACGGCCTCCATACCGGCTTGTATTTCCGCGGGCTCATCGCTGGCGCAATACCGGGCAAGCAAGAACTCCAGAACGAATGTCGGCACGTTCGTCCCCTTCTTGATGCGATGCAGCAAATCTTTGCGCACGACTTTACCTTCAAATACGGCAACTAGTTTTTTATCAAGTGCATCCATTGCAAATTTGTTTATACGGTATAGTCGGTTTCCAGCGATATACTGCTGTAAACCGCCTGTGTTTTGGGATCAATGGCCTTTATCGTGAATTTACCTTCAAACGCCTCCTCCATGCGCACCGTCACCTGCACGCGCTGGTTGGCCTTCAGGGTTAGAATACCGGAGGCTGGATCCACAGGGGCACTGCGTTTAGCCTCTCCAACCAGGTTGTTCTTCGCATCATGCGCCTCCAGGTAAATCTCAAAATCCTGCACTTGCGCAAACAAGTCATCGGAGATGACTTCGAGCGTAACATCAACGACCGGGTACCGGGTAGTGATCCGCTTGGCGCCGTTCCGGTAGATCAACTGTACCTGCACCTGCTCTTTTGCAACAGCCGGCTGCCGCAATTGGACACTGAGCACCGGTACAATACACTCCTGTAACGATAATCCGCCGTGGAAATAATGAACGCCTCTGCTAAACGCCACCAAGCCTCTCGGCCCAGCTATCTGATTGATATCCCCCCGAATACCCACTGATGCGGCCGGCACGATGAATTGGGCACTATCGGCACTTCCTTCACCTAACAAAAGTCGATCATGCACATTGATCCACGAACCGCCCGGCTTGGCGCACACATCGCCCGGAGGCGGGTTCAGATTGAGGAAGAAGCCGTGATCGGTGGCTATGAATACCTGGTGAAAATTTTCGGAACGGAGGCGATTGACCGCCCGCCGTATCAACTTCAAGCTGTCAAAAACCTGTTTCAAGGCCTGGTGGGGCGCCGTCTCCATTTGCTGGTCAATTTCTACGCTGCGTATAACGAGTAAGTCCACCGCGGGGTCCGGTTTTTGCCGGCTGTGCACGTAGTCTTGCAGCGTCGTTTCTGAAAAACGCTGTCCATATCGCTGGCGAAATACCTCCATACGCTGCGCAACGGTGGCTATGAGCACGTCGCCCAAGCAAACTTGCAGATCACTGTTCTGCTTTTTCAACGTTAGGCTTCCGCCGCCAGGCAGTAAGCCGACCATCCCAATTTTCGTGGCTGTGGGCACTGCCGCAAAAGCGGTCTGCAAGCTCACCTGGCCTTCTTCGACAAGCATTTTTTCCAACGCTTCTCCCAGTTCGTATCGAAGCGCATCTACTAAAATATAAGCAACTTTCCGGCCGCTGGTTTGCAGGGTCGGGGCTACCAGTTTGTCAAAAATTTGTTGGTTGGATACAAACTGCGAAGGCGGATACTGCCCTTGTTCAACAAAGCGAATGAACATATCATGCGCTGCCGAAATCACTTTGTAGTACTGTCGCCGCGCAAAATCTTCCAATTTTTCCGGTACCGCGCGATCCAGGACGACATCCATCCGAGCCTGCTCGTATTCGCGATGCAGCCGATCGAGCATACGCAACCGGGAGGTATAAAACTCAGCGAGTGCTTCCATGTTCTTACTTGCCTGGGGCAATTCGCGCGCGCAATCGTCTGCCGTTTCCATCAGCCGAAGCGTGGTGGTAATGAGGTCCCAGTCCACCCGGCTCTCACCTCTTCCGGCCCATACGGAACGGCGGCGATGCTCCAGGATGTGCCGTACGGCGTCCAAATCTTCCCCTAACAACGCCTCCACTGCCTTTTCTACAAAATGACGCTCTTCGAACGGAAAGGTATCCCGCACCCCTAGGTCGCGCAATTGCCTGCAACGCTCCGGCAGTTGCAATTCCGCTTCTACCTGCTCCGCTTTTTCGATGTACCGATCCCGGCTGCGCATATCATTCCGTAGCCGCTCGCAAAGGGACTCTACCACTGGCCTGGCTACCTCCGGCGCTTTGGGAATATTAGCCAGCGATTCGGGTAGCGACTCGGGAAGGTCAAACACAAATTCGCTGAACAGCAAATACCGCCAAAGCTCTTCGCCTATGCTACCCAAGGTCTTACCCCGGGTGCTTAGTTGTAATCCCAGGCTGCTCACAAAGAGATCACGCGCTTCCGCCACCCAATCCTCCCGACCGCGCAAGTTGCTCTCCTGCCGCTCGGTGGGCGACAACAGGGCATACAATATGTCCGAGGCCGATTCAGCCTGCAGCAGCGACCGCGACACCGGATAACCCGCGCCGGCGCCCAGGGCGTCGATGACCGCAAAATCCGGATTGGGATTCTGACTGAAAATCTTGCGTATTTCCGTTGCTTGGTCGGGTTTGGCTTTCAGGCAAATGCTCAGGTAACCGTCGCCGTCGCCTTCCGGGAAAATAGCCCCGCAAGCCGAATACACCGAAAAGGGATCGCGCTGTTTCTCTTCATCGCTCCTGGGCGGAGGCGCAGGGACGTACACCAGTAAATACTGCACCCCGCTCCCCGCATTGCCCATCTGAGCGAGTGTGGCAATAGCCTCCTCCCGGCTGATCATGCTGCTCTCCCCGGCGTCCACCACTTTAGTCTGCCCATCGGCTAAGCCTTGGCAGAGCGCCAGGTAGCGGCGCTCGGGGTCGTACACCACCAATACGCCGGATTGGCGGAGACGGGGAAGGAGGATGTGGGTTTTTATATAAGAAGCTATCATGTCAAAACAGTGAGCTATTGAGCAGTAATTTCCAAATCGGGCATTAATTTTCTAGCGTGTTCTATCATTCTTTGGATATTTTCCAATCTCCAACGACTACAGGTAGCTACAATCGTACCATCTGCCAACTGAATAAGGTCTTCTGGATTAAGCAAATGTCTTTTTCTGCCTCTTTCTCCATAAATCTGTTCTGCCCGTTCCTTCGTTGCAATTACCCCACTACTTCCTTGTATTCTCTTAGGAAACTGTCGCTCAAGTTCTGCATATGAAGTTTCAGGGTTTCTCTGAACGTATTCTTTTACTATGGCATTGGCCAAACGCCTCTTATTGTACACCTGTTCTAGAAATAGATACTTTGTATAATCTCGAGCTGTCGTGGAAATCTTGAAATAGGTGTCTGAAACTACGACCACCTCCTTGGTATGTTCGTTTTGGAACCGATTTAAGGTAATTATTGCTATCGGAATATCTTTGTATTGGTAGCCATTCTCAATTTTTTCTATGATTTCCTTGCTCGCTGAATTGCCCACTAAAACACCAACCCATCTTGGTTCTTTTTCGCCTCCTTCATCTTTCCAATATTTGGGCTCAATGTGTAGTAGTTTGTGTGCTTGTTCTAAATAGTCTTCCAATTGAATTAAGGCCGATTGATCAATCTCTCCCAGTTTTAATTCAACAATCCCTAATGTGTCCGAACCGTATGCTACTAAGATATCAATTCTTCCATCTCTTCCAATACCTTTTCTACCCTCTTTTAAAGCAATTTCTGCATCTAATACAGAAACCTCAGAGAAATCATCATCATTAATATCCAGACGTAATATCGCCTCGTTTTCGATGAGATAAGCCTCCATTGCCAATTCTCGCTTGAATGGAAACTGTTTAAGGGTATAATAGTTGGCTGTGTATTGGCGAAAAACCTGCATAGCAATATCTTAATATTTTTTGAAATAAATCAGGATAAGTGCTTGTATTCCAATGCATTCATAAACCTATGTTTTCTGCGTTTGGGTGAGCGCAATTTTAATTCTTTTCCTGATTTTGCATCTTTATCCAAATAAAACTTCCCACTCCCGATTAACCAAAAAACCTTATCCACCGCATAAGCCGTGACGCCGTTGTGATCGGCTACCCTGTTGATGGCGTGCATGACCTCATAGTCATTTTGCGTTTGGGTTAATTCAGCATGGTGGAAAAACTCTTTAAGATACACATCCGGCTTACCGTAAAAAAGATAGCCGCATTCCTTTAGGAAATCGCAGGACAGAGCTATGCCAAAACCATCTATCTCTTCTTTGAGGAGCAATGGCAGTGCATTTCGTGCGCGATCATCTTGGGGAAAGCTGTTGACAAAGCGGTCGAAATCTTCATAGTCTTTGAACTTGGATAAGAAGCGTGCACCCGATAGGATATTCTTCGCCCACTGCGGCCAAATCCCTTTTTTGCCTTCATTGACTGATAAATCAAACAAGCCAATGATATCCTGTAACAGTCTTTGGTCGTCAGCCCCATAGTAGTCGAGTACCTTACGAACATCAAACTGAAACAGCAGATCTGTTAGATTGTCAATCCCCCCCCTGGTACCGGATCGAATTACGTTGGCGGCACGCTCTTTGTTCGCTCCTGACTCAATAAGACGCTTGAATACCTGCGACATGGAAGTGAATTTCTCAGTGCTCATGTATTTGTCCAACATTATGGCTGGCACCCCCTGCTGGGCCATTTCATCCAGCAAGAATCGTTGTGCGAATTGAAAAACCTGAATATCGAGTTCGCGAGTCATGATTTTTAAATAATTTATTGAATTTCCGTTTTTTCTAACTCTTCTACCACCAGCTCAATGAACTCTTTGATGCCCGAATTGAGGTCATAAACCTTTTCTTTATTTGGAAAGTTGACATCGTGATTTGAAAAAGTAGATGCTTTCCACATGCATTCTTTTTCAATTAACAGTGGAAAAACTGGAATGGCTTCTTTCTTATGGCGATCAATAATACGCGGCTCTTCCTCTTTACGAATGTATTCTTTATTGGAATCTAAATAATCGCTACTAATAATTGCGATAAACAGATCCGCATTGTATAATTTTTCCCTAATTTGATCATCAAAAGATTTTCGCTGGTCTATGTCGCGATCATACCATATTTTAAGTTTATTTTCACTTTTATATGGCCCTAAAAGTTTATCTAATTTTTCTACAACTTTTAAGTTTTCCTTAGCATAGGAAATAAATACCAGTTTTTCCTTTTTAGGATTTTGAACAACATCGGGAATTTCGGAGAAGGAAACCTGTTCCTCTGGAACCAATTCTAGAGCCCAAATCAACTTTTTTACTTCTATTCTTGCTCTTCCATCTACATCCCAAACTAAAAGGCGATCTATATCAACTTGTGCCCAGTCCTTAAAAAGGCTAATCTGCCTCTTTATATCTTTATGTGAGGCATAATGCACGCCGTCGGAAGATACCAGTACTTCAACATTTCCCCTTTGGGATATGTTTTTGAACTCATACCTGATTGCACTCATCAAATAATTAGCCTGTGGACCTTGCACACGAATGTTTATACTATCATCGGCATGGTTAGCATGCACTATCGCGTGGTTCCCAGAGAAGCGTGGAAAATAAATGCCGCTCCTCCATATATTTTTCAGTGAAGTTTTTCGCCCTGTTTGTACAATGAACTTTTGAATTAGATGATAATTCAATGAGCCATACCGATATTTAAGGTACAGACTTTCCTGCATTGAATTAAAGGCCTGCTTTGCCTCATCAGGCATTTCATCCTTACAAAACTGAATTACAAAAAACTCAGGGTCGTTCTCTTCTATATCTTTATTAATACTAAATCATAATTGGATGTCTTCCATAAAACCAAGGAAAATGCCCTTTTCTTCTTGAGTATATTGTGTTCCCCCGGCATCCATGATTTCAGAAAGGCTGAACCAAGGGTACTTTTTAAGATTTTTATAAAGCCTACTCTCTCGATCGAATATCTTATAGATCGCCTCAATTGCCCATCTTTGATTCAGAATAACATTCTTTTTTTCGTTGGTTGTCAGATAGTAACACAAAGATGTGCTTTTAAAAAAACTCGAAAGTGGTTCTATGGAGGCCGGAGGGACTCCAGATTCCAAACACATGGCGGTAAAATAGTCCCAACTAATTATGTTAGTTTGCCCCTTTGCTTTAAGTTCTAAAATATTATCTCTCATTCTCCACCAAGAGGCCGGCACCGACATACGATATTCTAGTATTTCGCGTGCTGCTTCACAAATGTACCGCTTGAGTATATCGATGCCCTCTTGAGTCTGTGCACTAACAGATGCATAATACTTAACTTTGAAGTCAGTAGAAATCTGGTCTGAATGAGGCGTTGCCCAACCATGAATGTCTGTCTTATTCTGAACAAGGATAATTGGGCTTTCAGGACTTATCGAACGAATGGTATGCAGCCAGTAACGTAGCCGATAATTAGGATGGCGCGTACTAGTATCCAACGGATCTTCTATGTCGATTGAATCTTCGGTCTCTTTATCCCAAGCAACCAGAAAAATCGCCTTACCCCGCATGAAAATCTGGTGGGTGGTATGGTATACTTCTTGTCCGCCTAGGTCCCATACCCAACATTCTAAAGGTTCAGGTAAATTAGGGATAAGCAACTTTTCAATTTCAATGGCATGAGTAGATTTCCTGTCAGCCTTAAAACCCCGCCCTTGCAAAATATCTAAAATTGACGATTTGCCAACACGTGCATTACCACACAAAATCACCCTTACGCTATTATTAATAACAGATGATGATTCATGGTCTTTAAGCCATGAAATAAGATGATCCTTGCAATTATTAAAATAATCATCAATCGGCACTCCATCAATATCATAACGCCAATGTGGAGTTCCTGGAGTTATCATCAGAAATGTACCACTGATGGTATCATATTCGTCATCATAATCTTCATTTACATTAATTATTTCCACAGGAATTATCTTTTCCAATGCAGAATTCCATCCTAGTTCCAAGACATTAATCTTTGGATGATTGATAATTCCTGCCGGAATAGTTGATAATTTGTTTTTTGAAAGTGAGAGACATTCTAAATTGGGAAGCGAATCTAAAATATCAAATGTTTCTATTTGATTTTGGTTGAGTTGGAGACGGCTAGCCATTCTGCAGTTGCGCAATATCGTTACATCTTTTATCTGATTACCTGTAGCAATTAAGTCTTTTAGGTTTTCGCAGTTTTCAATACCCTCTAAAGATGATATTGAATTATTGCTTATGTCGAGGTATTTTAAGTTTTTCAACCGAATCAAGCTAGATAAACTACCTTTAATGTCATTTTTGGATAGATTCAAGACTTCTAGCAAATATAATTCACCGATAGGATCAATATTAGCAATAGCATTTTGACTTAAAAATAGTTTGTTGAGTCGGCCCAGACTTGATAAACAATTAATATCCTTTATTTTATTTGATCCTAAGTATAATTCCCGGATATTTTTAAGTAAAAAAACATTTTCGATATTTTCAATCTCGTTGTTAGAGGCATTAAGGCATTCAAGATTGGTAAATCCTTCGATTCCTTTTAAATCAGTCAGATTGTTCCCACGGAGGTCAATATCTAAAATTGACTCGTTCTGTATGCTACCAAGATTTTCGAGGCAGGTACATGTCAAATCCAGATGCTTTAGATTCTTTAGGTTGGTGATTTGTTTAGGTAATGTAGTAAACACATTTTTTCCTACGTGATTTCGTGGTTTATATCGCCATACGTTTTTTTTCTCTCCTCCTAACACCATTTCAACTTCCTCAGTGATATTTTCTACATAATCTTCGTTTCCTAAATTGAGTTCTTCTATAAAGCCCAATTCACATATACTATCTGGCAACGCAGTTAGTCCCAAACCGGCTAGATTTAGGCTTTTTCTACCCTCCTTTATGCACTCTTCAATCCTTTGAAGCGCAATTTCATATCCCTTGTCCATATGGAAAAAATTCTGTCTAAATCTAATATTTGATTTAATGGTCAGCGGACAATTCCTTCGCCACCCACTTCTCCTTCCCTTTCCCATCCACCGTCTTCAACCAAAGCGTGTCTTCCAGGTCGTGCGCGATGGCGATGCTGCGGTCTTTACGGGCGGCCTGCACTACGCGCTCCGGCCAGATGCTGTAGGCCAGGTGCGCCCAGTCGTATGCGCCCTTTTCGAGTTGTTGCCAGGTCTCTTTCAGTGTTTTTTGCCAGGGCTTGTGCTGGAAGAGGCGCCACAGCGGGGCGGCGGTGATCACCACGCCGTCGTTGAGGTTGGGCTTCCAGAAGGCGGCCACGCGCAGGAGTTCGTCGCGCAGGCCGCGGAGCTCCTGGTCGAGGCTGAGCAGGCTTTCGAGTTCTTTTTCTTCGGCCTTGCTGCGGCCGCTACGCGCGCGCAGGGCGGCGACTTGCTGCTCCACTTGCCGGATCTTGGGCTCCACGAAGTCGTTCACAGCGGTGTAGAGCGTTTGGTCGCTCAGGCGGTGGTAGTACAGCCAGAGGGTGTAGCTGCCTGAGGGCGTACCCAGGGGCCAATAGATGGGCGCCTGCCGCCGGCTCTTGCTGTAGCGCTTGAGGTGCTCGGCGAAAAATTTGGCAGGCGCGCGGAAATACTCGCGAAGGGTTTTTACGCCCAAGATGTCGCAGGCCTCCTGCTCGATATCGCCCGCGCGCTCGCTCCAGATGACGGCCAGGGCCTCGCGCACCCGGCCCACTACGTCTTCGGCATGGCCTTCGTCGTCCACCAGAATACCGCCCCACGTGAGCCGCAGCGGATAGTCGGCCGGTATGTCCTCCGGAGCGGCAGGCAGACCCTTCTCGTTTTGCAACATGCCGGGCGGACAGGCGGGGAGCGGGGCAAAAGGATCGGGCAGTTCGGGGATGGGCTTGGCGCCGGTGGCGTAACGGATGTCCCAGCGGGCGAATGAAACACCTAATAACCAAGCAATAAGATTGTGGCATTCATCTGCTATATGGCCAACTTGACCAAAGAGATTACCAATGTAATCAACGGAAGTTCCAATGTGCGATAGTTCATCAGGTGCGCTTAGTGAATGAGCCACGCTACGATTAATCTGGATATGTAATTGACTAACATACTCCAAGTCAGTGCATCGCTGTTCAATTCGAATATTCAAGTATACTTGGAGCCCCAGTTCTAATGGTAATTGCAAAGCCAAGGGAACTACAAATAGCAACGATGATTCGTTGGCAGAATCAACTGATTGTAGAACTTTATGTGCTTCTTGCGCTTTAACGCCGCAATCGGGCAACCTCTCGATAGCCACATGAACCGAATTTATATAGCCGTGATATTTATGTTGTCCGCAAATTGCATTCACTGCAACCTGAAAAGGCGAGCTATTAATCAATGAAAGGCACTGCCAAATATCCTGCCATTTCAAAGGGAATATTGCCTGGCCTTCAACTGAGAAGACCTGACCTGCAGGCATTACAAATGCATACATTAAGTCAGTGCGTTTACCAAAAGCCAATCCAGGTTTCCCATATTGGTCTATTCCTGTTACCCTGCCAGCATCATAACTAGTGTCTGTCCATTTAGTCGGCGTTTTACATCAGCCGTAGTATTGGTTGCCTAAACAAAGTGGTGGTTTTGATCAGTATTTACGTTTTTGGTTGATTCGGGAGGCCAATTTGGGTT
>JBEIDF010000112.1:0-11749 GCA_040383605.1 Lewinellaceae bacterium | reverse complement strand
GGTTAGCAGGATCGCTGTCTGGCCCAAAAAGTCCCATTTTCCGCCATACTTCGCAATTTTTTTTGACCATAGCGCTGCTATGGCCTGCAAAAAATCGCTTCGTCTGGCGAAAAATGGGTCCTTTTTTGGCTCAGACGCGACCTGCTAACCAGTTACGAAAAAGATCAGTTTGATTGGACGAAACAGGTGACGCCCTGGCAATTTTTGCCGGGTCAGGCTCAGGAGCATATTAAGCCGGCCAATTATGCGACGCGGTTGGTGCATTTGTAATTTTCAGGCTCCGCATTGCGGAGCCTGAAAATTACCCATATCCGTTACTTACCGCTGCCCAGTGCGAAGCGGCCGCCGAGGCCCACTTGCAGCAGCCCCAGGTTGCTGTCGTTGGTACCGACATTGTAGTACCCGATATCCACGCCGAATTTGTGGCGCCGGCCGAAGAAGAAGCCGGTGTTGCCGCCGAGATAGCGCAGGCCATTTTCCGCCCCGGTATAGGAGGTGAATTGATAGATATACCGCGGCGAGAGGTACCAGCTGAAGTTGTCTTTCGGGTGCACGGAGAAATACACCGGAATCTGGACGTTCCAGAGGCCGGAGATCAGTCCAAAGGTGCCGATTTCCGCGCCGAGCGACAGGGCGGTTTTGGATTCCTGGTCGCCGAGCACTTGTACCTTAGCGCCCAGGCCGACGTTCAGGTTGGTGTTGAGGCGCAAGGAGATGTCCACTATTTCGGAGACGCCGTAGCGGGCGCCGAACTCGAGGTTCGGGAAGAACAGATTGGGGATGTCCGTTCCGAAGGTGTCCTGGTCTTCCAGATTGTTAAAATCCGGCGATTGCGAGAAATTTGCCGAGCCGACGAGCTCGACATTGTTTTGTCCGACCGTCCGGCCGTCCTGGAAACCGGTCAGCGAGGCGCAGTTGGTGAGGAAAACGGCTACGCCCAAAAGCAGCAGTGCATTTAATACGTACTTTTTCATACAGTAGAATTATTGTGAAAAAATTGAAAGGCGATCTGATTGCGGTGGTGACTGGCCATTGAAGCCACAAAGGTACCATGCCGTCGGGAATTTACACCGGCTCCGCCCCCTGCAACACATCCCAATATTCCACCGCCCGGCGGGTATGTGGGATGCAGATAGACCCGCCGACCATATTGGCGACGGCGAGCATTTCGAAGAGTTGGTCGGTATTGACGCCCATTTCGTGGCATTTTTCGAGGTGGTACTTGATGCAGTCATCACAGCGCAGTACCATCGAGGCGACGAGCCCCAGCATTTCCTTGGTACGCGCGTCGAGAGCGCCCTCCTGGTAGGTTTGGTTATCGAGGCTCCAGAAGCGTTTGATGACCTTGTTGTCGTGGGCGAGGATGCGCTCGTTCATGCGGGCGCGGTAGTCGTTGAATTCCTGAACAGCGTTCATATTAGCGAATTTTATGTTGTCAAGTAATCTTCGTATTTATCGGGCTGGAAAGGTGAGGATAAACCTGCTGCCTTTTCCCGGCTCGCTTTTCACGTCCACCAGGCCTTTATGAGCGGTCATGATGGCTTTCACATAGCTGAGGCCGAGGCCGAAACCTTTCACGTCGTGGATATTGCCGGTATGCACCCGGTAGAATTTGTCGAAGATATGTTTGCGGGCCTCTTTGCTGATACCCAGTCCCTGATCCTGGACGGTAATTTCGACGCCGAGCGGCACGTCTCGCGTTCGGATGGTGATGTGGGGTTTGTCCGGACTGTATTTATTGGCGTTGTCGAGTAGGTTGTGGATAATGCCAGCGATATGTGTGCCGTCTCCGACGATCACCGGGCGTTCGGCCTGCAAATCGGTTTCCAGGGTACCTTCCCGGCGTTCCACCTGGACGCTGAAATTATCTACTGCTTGCCGGATCAGGTCGTGCAGATTGACTTCATCGAGGCGGAGTTGGAATTCATTTTTATCTATCAGCGCCATTTGGAGCACGCGTTCTACCTGGCTGTTCATGCGCCGGTTTTCCTGTCGGATAATGTCCACGAAGCGCCGGATTTTATCCGGGTTTGACACGACCATCGGGCTGCCGATGCTGTCGGCGGCCAGCGAGATGGTGGCAATAGGCGTTTTGAACTCGTGGGTCATGTTGTTGATGAAGTCAGTTTTCATTTCCGACAATTTTTTTTGTCGGAGAATGACCTGGATGGTATAGGCGAAACAGAACAAAATGATGGCGGTGAACAGGATAGACAGCGTCATGGGAACCCAGACGGAGCTCAGCACCAGCGTCGTGCGGTTGGGGAAATAGATTGCGAGATATCCGGGCGATTCGACGTCCTGTTGAAACAGCGCTACCCGATAGGGTGAGGTGTAGAGGTTGGCGGCGCCGCCCTGCACCAGTTGCGCGCTGTTGTCCACCACGACATAGTGATCATTGACGACCACGAAGCTGTTTCGGGATTTAGAGAACACGCCGTACTGGTACGCGGAGCGGATGCCGCGGCTGTTGAGTTCTTCGCGGATGGATTGCGCCAGCAGGTCGAGTTTGATGCGTTCGGCGAGCGGCTTGGAGTCCACCAGTTGGCTTACTTTAAAGTACTCCCACATATTCACATTGTCCTCGAAGCCCGTCGCGCCGTTTGTCGGTTCGGGCAGCGAATCGCCTTTTTCGCGTTGCAGGCGTGCGTAGCCGTTTTCAAGGTACTGGGCGGCGCGGCGCACGTTTTGATTGGCGTCTTTTGCGGGTCGGCGCAGGCTATTCAGCGCTTCCAGCACGGCAGCGTTTTCGTAGTACTGCAATTTATCGGCTACCCGGTTGAGCACCGAATAGGCGTTTTTGTCGAACTGTTCTTCATAGAGCCGGATATTCCACCCGATCCAATAGATTTGGAGGCTGATCACGCCGATCAGGGCGACGGTCATGAGACCGATGATAAGGCGGATGCGTTGGGCGTTCATAGCGGGCTGGTTGTTGTATGGGCGCTGTTGCGAAGATAGGGCTTGTTCAGAATTTTCTCGCCGGGTCAAAACGGGTGCGCAAATCCTGAACAAGCGCTTATTTTCCCAACAGGCCAAGCGCCTGTTTTGCTACTTGGGCGGCGGTCAGGCCAAATTGTTCATACAGCGTTTCGTACGGCGCGGAAGCGCCGAAGTGATCCAGTCCGACAATCGCGCCTTCCGTGCCCACGTATTTGTACCATCCGAGGCTTGCGCCGGCCTCCACGGCGACGCGGGCCTTACAGGCAGGCGGCAGCACGGATGCTTTATAGGCTTCCGGTTGACGGTCGAATACATCGGTAGCCGGCATCGAGACCACCCGTACGCCCACGCCCTGCGCATTCAGCAGGTCTTTGGCGGCCACAGCGATTTCTACTTCCGAGCCGGTTGCGATCAGGAGTACCTGATAGTTTTTATCTTCCATCAGCACATAGCCGCCTTTCCGGGCTTCTTCGGCGGGGGCCATTCCGAGCGCTTTGCGGTCGTAGTTGGTCACATTTTGGCGGGTCAGGATCAGGCCAGTCGGGCCGTTGGTGCGCGCCAGCGCCATTTTCCAGGCCACGATGGTTTCGTTGGCGTCCATGGGTCGGATAAGCGACATATTTGGCATCGCGCGCAGCGAGGCCAGGTGTTCGATCGGTTGGTGGGTTGGGCCGTCTTCGCCCAGGCCGATCGAGTCGTGCGTGAGCACATAAACGACCCGGACGCCCATGAGGGCTGCGAGGCGCATAGACGGGCGCATATAATCGGTAAACACGAAGAACGTGCCGCTGTACGGGATCAGTCCGCCGTGCAGGGCGATACCGTTCAGGATCGCGGTCATGCCGTGTTCGCGCACGCCGTAGTGGATGTATTGGCCGGCGGGATTTTTGGGGCTGAAGACCGTTTGACCTTTGCCCTGGGTTTTATTGGACGGCGTCAGGTCGGCCGAGCCGCCGATGAGGCCGGGTATTTTTGTGGCGATGAAGTCCAGCACTTTGCCGGAGGCATTTCGGGTGGCAATTTTGCCCGGTGCGAATTCCGGCACGGCCAGCGCCTCGTCCGGGATTTCGTGGTCGAGGCAGGCTGCGAACGCGCGGGCCAGTTCGGGTCGGGCGCTGTGGTATTTCTTCAGCAGTTCGCGCCAGTCACGTTCGGCTTTGATACCTGTTTCCACGGCGCGGCGGGTCATTTTCAGCACATCTTCCGGCACATAGAAGAGCGGTTCGGTGGGGATTCCGAGTTTTTTCTTTGACAGCAGCGCTTCTTCTTTGCCCAGCGGCGCGCCGTGCGCCTCTTCCGAGCCGGCTTTATTGGGACTGCCGAATCCGATAATGGTTCGGCAGGCGATGATGGCGGGTTTATCGGCGGCGCGGGCGAGCGTGATGGCCGAGCGGATCGCGTCGTAATCGTGTCCGTCTATGCGTTGCGTATGCCAGCCGTAGGCTTCATAGCGTTTGAGCACGTCTTCGCTGAAAGACAGGCTCGTTTCGCCGTCTATGCTGATCTGGTTGTCGTCGTACAGGACGATGAGTTTAGACAGGCGGTTGTGGCCGGCGAATGCGCAGGCCTCGTGCGAAACCCCCTCCTGGAGGTCGCCGTCGCTGGCGATCACATACGTAAAGTGATTGACCACCTTATAGGCGCCTTTATTGAAACGGGCGGCCAGGTGTTTTTGCGCCAGGGCCATTCCCACGGCGGTAGAGATACCTTGTCCGAGCGGGCCGGTGGTCATCTCGACCCCGGGCGTATGTCCGAATTCCGGGTGGCCGGCGGTTTTGCTGCCCCACTGGCGGAAATGGCGCAGCTGCTCCATCGGCAGGTCGTATCCATAGAGGTGCAGCAGGCTATAGATCAGCATACTGCCATGGCCTGCGGAGAGCACGAAGCGGTCGCGATCGGCCCATTGCGGGTTTGCGGGATTGTGTTTGAGGAATTCCGTCCAGAGTACGGCGGCGACATCGGCCATGCCCATGGGCATACCCGGGTGGCCGGAGTTGGCGGCTTCCACGCCGTCTATGGACAGGCCGCGGATGGTGTTGGCGATTTTCTTTAAGTACTGTGCTTTCATGGGGGCAAAGGTACGGTTATGCAGCGTTACCAGCATCGTTGATTAAACCTTTTCCACAGACGGAAGTCTAAAACTATATTAATTTAATCGAAAAATGAGACAAAACCTTCCTCTTCTTTTCTCCGCACTGGTTTTTTCATCGTTTCCCGGTGCAGGAGCCGCGCAATCATTTGATGAAATGCTGGGCAGGCCCACCGATCACTCCGTGACCGTCAGCGTTTTGTTCAGCGAGCCGGTATTGGCGTATTTTGTGTATGGAAAATCGCCGGCTGACCTTTCGTTGGCTACTGATACAGCGCTCAGCCAGGCGGGTGCGCCGTTGGTAATGGACTTGCAAGATCTTGCGTCCGATACCCGATATTACTACCGTACCGTGTACAAAAAACCTGCCGGCGGAAACTTTATCTTCGGTCCAACGCGGACTTTCCATACCCAGCGCGCTCCCGGATCCCCGTTTACTTTTTTGATCGAAGCGGACGAACACCTATACGACAGAAAGGGTGTTCCTAGGCTGTATGCAATCTGCCTGCAAAACCAGGCGCAGGATTCGGCGGATTTTATGCTTTCTCTCGGCGATACGTTTGGGGACGACCATACACCCCTGGAAACAGGCAGTGAAGATATGCGCTTATTGCACCTCGATTACAGACAATACCTCGGCAAGGTGTGTCATTCTATGCCTTTTTTCTTTTGTCTTGGCAATCACGAGGGCGAAAGCGGCTATTGGCTCGATCAAACACCACCGGAAAATATCGCCGTTTACGGCACCCTTTGGCGCAAATTCTACTATCCCAACCCCGTACCGAATGATTTTTACAGCGGTAATGCCACCGTAGAACCTTATGGGATTGGCCTGCCTGAAAACTATTACGCCTTCACCTGGGGCGATGCGCTTTTTGTGATTTTAGATGTGTACCGCGATTGTGATATTAATGAAAAACCTAAAAATTGGGATTGGACGCTCGGTAAAACCCAATACGACTGGCTCAAAAACACACTCGAAACCAGCACGGCATCTTTCAAATTCGTCTTTGCCCACCAACTTGTCGGCGGCAATGTGGACGGACGGGGTGGCATCGAATTTGCCGATCTATACGAATAGGGCGGCAAAAACCTGAACGGAACCGATGGCTGGAACGCTAACCGGCCGGGCTGGTACAAACCTATTAAGGACTTGCTTACCGAAAACAGGGTGACCATTTTTTTTCACGGACATGACCATTTCTTTGGAAAACAGGAAAAAGACTGCCTAGTTTATCAGGAAACACCGCAACCCAGCCACCCGAATTTTTCAAATGCGGGCCAGGCAGACGACTACGGGTATTTCACTGGCCAAATCCTGCCAAATTCCGGGCACCTGCGCGTTACAGTCGGGCCACAAGGGGTAAAAACCGAATATGTAAGGGCTTATTTACCCCAAAACGAAACGCCTGCTCGAAAAAACCGCGACGTATCCGCCTTGTATTTTATCGGGAAAGAGAACTGCTATGATTCTTTATCCACCGGCGCGCCCGTGCTTTGGAACACAAACTATACCGACGAACTCATTTACCCCAATCCAAGCGCCGGGGAAGTGAAAATCGAGTTCTCCCTAGCGCAGCCAACGCACCTTGATCTCGCTATTTTTAACCAAAACGGCGTATTGGTACGGCAGTTGATCGCTGGCGAGAAGATCCCGGAGGGTAAATTCCAGATCATTTGGGATGGACTCGACGCCAACGGAAATGTATTGCCGAACGGCGTATATTTTTGGCAGATCAAAAACCCTTTGGGCGCCGGAGAAGTCAAAAAGATCGTTATCTTGCGGTAAAATAATTGGCCTAAGCGCATGAAAAGTCCGGTAACATTTTTCTGCATCCTTTTCCTGGCGTTTGCAACATCCGATGTGTCCGCAGCCTGTCGTATGCGGGTCTATTCAACCGATATTGGGCAGCAGACAAACTGGCCGTGGCGGCCTTTCGGGCGTGGAAGAGTCGGAGACCGTCCTGTTGACAGTGCCCTGCATGTCGTCACCTTGCACGTTCGTTCTGTACTTCACGGCCAACAGGTTTTCCTCAACCGACCCCTTCGAACAGTCGGGGGCGATACCTTGGTTCTGTCAACCCTGCGGTTTTACTTGGGTAAATTCAGCTTTTGGAAAAACGACACCTTGGTTTTCCGGGAAACAAATCGCTATCGACTGGTTGATTGGGAGGACGCGAATTCACAGATAGTAGCCTTCACTTTCCCGGTGCATTCGGATTTTGATAGCCTTTCCTTCGATCTGGGCGTGGACAGTCTGACGACTGTTGCAGGCTCTATGGATGGAGACCTGGATCCGACTAAGGGGATGTTTTGGGCCTGGCAAAGCGGGTACATCAATGTGAAAATCGAAGGTCAATTTTCCCAATGCCCCGCGCGCGGCGGTGTTTTTGATCTGCATCTCGGCGGGTATCTGCCCCCTTTCCAAACAGTACAAACAGTCGGCCTTAGGCGTCGCGCGCGCGGGGATCGGAATGAGTTTGCGCTTGTGCTCGAATTGGCGCCTTTGCTGGAGAACATCGCATGGGATAGAAAAACAAACGTTATGTCGCCCGGGTCGGAGGCCGTCCGCTTGTCCGTTGTGCTGGCAAAATCATTCAATCTCTATGCTCCGTAAGTCGTTGCGCCATACGTGTATTTTCGGGATGCTCATGGCAATCTGGGGCTTTGTCATCGCCACAGGCGATCCGGTGGTGCTGCAGTATCCATCTTCATGGCCAAAGCCTGTGTATGATTTTTCCCACAACCCGCTCACCCATTCGGGAATTGAGCTTGGAAGGCGATTGTTTTACGATCCGATACTTTCTCGCGACAGCACGATTTCCTGCGCGTCCTGCCACCTGTCTTATACGGCTTTTACGCATGTTGACCATGCGCGCAGCCATGGCATCGAAGATCGGTTGGGTTTGCGCAATGCCCCCGCTTTGGTCAATCTCGCCTGGGCCAATACCTTCATGTGGGATGGCGCAGTGCAGCATCTTGATTTTCAGGCACTCGCGCCTATTTCAAGCCCACAGGAAATGGACGATGATATCGCGGAAGTCGTGAAACGATTGTCGCAATCTCCTCGATATCCTGCGCTTTTTAAGGCTGCTTTCGGCGATGCGCAAGTAAGCGGTGCGCGCGTTTTGAAGGCTTTATCGCAGTTTGAACTGACCTTGATATCCGCCAATGCCAAGTACGATCGGGTATTGACGGGACGGGATACATTTAGCGAGCAGGAGCAAAACGGCTATCGGATTTTTCAGCATCATTGCGCCCGATGCCACACGGAACCGCTTTTTTCACAGTTCAATTTTGAACATAACGGCCTGCCGTTGGATACCACCCTGGGGGATTATGGCCGCATGCGTGTTACCGGAAGGGCTGCGGATTCCTTGAAATTTAAAACGCCCTCGCTGCGGAATATTGAATTTTCCTACCCTTATATGCACGACGGGCGCTTCCGGAAACTCCGGGAGGTGCTGGATTTTTATACCTCTTCGACGGCATTTTCCCCCCGCATTGTCCTCACTTCGGATGAAAAGACGGATTTGACGGCGTTTTTGCTTACACTGACGGACAGGGAGTTCCTGTTTAATCCGGAATTTTCTTTTCCTAAAAATAATTGACTTTTTAGAGAAGGGTTTTTTCCTAAAAAACATCTAATTCCAAAAACATTCACTTCCGTCACGTCGCTCATTCATGAAATACGCTATTGTTGCTGCATTACTGCTTTTCTTCTGTGTAAAAATGCCCGCTCAAATCAATCCGGCCATTACGAATTGGTTGATTAATACCACCGGATTGAAGGGTCGCCATTATGTGCAAGGAAATCCCACACCGATCCAGGATAATGTGCCTGCAAACGTACAGTCCGTTCAGTATTCTTCCAATTGGGTATATGTGGATGCCAGTGGCATTCCGGCCTATATTACCGGCCCTTTCCTGGATGGCAATCCTTCTCTGGCATCCGAACAAACCGGATATTTCAAAATTCCGCTCAATCCTGTAAAAAACAACGGCGCGCCCACGGCTACCACGGGTGGAAATATCGGCGCATTTATTAATGGGGTTGCGCTCTTCGACTATCGCGACGGCGTTGCGTGGAATCCCAACACAAACACGCTCTGCGGCGGCCCGGGTAACCCGCCCTGCCCCGGCGGCCCGGGCGCCTCGATGGCGTGGAATCGAGATGCGGTGCCTGCCGAAAGAATTGGATTCGACTGCTCCAAGGCGCACCCTGCCATGGGTAACTATCACCACCACCAAAACCCCTCCGCGTTTAATCTGGACCGAATGATCATTTCTTCTGTTTGTGATTTGTACCCCGCAGACGGGCTCTATGCAATAGACAGCACAATGCATACCCCCCTGTTGGGATTTGCGTACGACGGATTCCCAATTTATGGCGCTTACGCTTATAAAAACACGGATGGCTCCGGCGGCATTGTGCGCATGCAATCGGGTTATCGCCTGCGCAATATTAGTCTTCGCACACACCACGCCGATGGCACGGACGTGCCGGACGGGCCGCCGGTGGGCCCCAATTTTCCGCTGGGTTACTTCCGGGAAGATTATGAATACCTTGCCGGCAGCGAGCAGAACGTCCTGGACGAACACAATGGCCGCTTCTGCGTTACGCCGGAATATCCGCAAGGAATCTATTGCTACTTTACAACCGTGGATGACAATTGGAACTCCGCTTATCCCTATGCCGTTGGCCCTACCTTCTATGGTGTGCGCAGCGCGTCCAAAGTTCAAACAATCGGTGAGCCGGTAACTATGTACAATCCCACAACAGCGGAACAGGATATCACGCAAAATTTGAAAATAGCGGTCTATCCTAACCCGGCAAGTGAGTTTATCGCGGTACAGTCCGGAGGCGTTCTTCGGGAAAAATATACGCTCCGATTGTTCGATCAGGCCGGCAAACCGCTACAAACGGCGGAACTTCAGGCCGGCAGCACGATTGCGTACTTTGACTGCAGAACCTTGTACGATGGCTTGTATTTCATATCGGTACAAAGGAACAGCGCGGTGATCGTTACAGAAAAGGTGCTGGTTTACAGAAAGTGATCGTTCACGGGAAGTTCAGTCACCTGCTGCCGGTTCCGTGACGCCTATTCAAATACTACCACCTGTACGCCCGCACTCGACGGAATTTTCCGCACCACCTGCGTTTTTCCGTTCAATTCGATGCGCAAAGGCGCTGGATCGGCCGGATTGATGAAGCAATCGGCGCCGGTCAGGAAGGGGAATCGGGCAAAAACGCCTACGGCATTGTACGCGCTCTCGCGGTTGTTGTCGGCATCGTACAGGAAAAATGAGATTGCGGTTTTTTCTGGCGCGGCCAGCGCTTCCGTGGAAAGCAGCGCACCGTTTATCAAAAGCTGGTCGCGCCCGTGCACCACCCCCTGGTTGGCGGCGAAAATATTCACCACGGATTGTTCCGGCGCTTTGGGCAAGCCATTGAGCAGGAATCCGAGCATGGAATTGGCGGCGGGCAATACCCGCAGATAGACTAAGGGATCATGGGCCAGGAAGCCCTGGCGAAAATAATGCACCGGCCGGGCGCCGGGTGTTGCCGGGTACACGGCGATTTCTACCGGGACGCCGGTTTTAACTGTCGGCGCCGACCAGTACCCTTGTTTATCGGCCGTCTGGCTGTGAAAAGGCGCACCTTGGCGTTGGCCGCTCGCCGGATCTGTGTAGTACAATTCAATTCCTGCACCGGCCGCAGGGGTGTTTTCACCAAATACCAGTGCCCGGCCGCTGATCGTCACGCTGGGCGGAATTGCTGTTTCAATTACGTTTGGCGCGCGCGCATTTAAAAACCGAAACACCACCTCGAACGAGGCCGGCGCGGTCGCTACCTGGTAGTGATCCAATCCGGGCAACATCCGGTTTTCAGCGCCGGGTATATCGCCCGCCTGGGCTACTTTGTCGCCGTCCGACCACAAGTTCAGCATCGCCGGGCAAGCCGGCTGTTTTTGCGGCATACTGCCGATATGCACATAGTGGGCCACTTTGGCTGCCCGGACGCTGTCCGACAGGTAAGCATAGCTCAAGCCGCCGCCGGCGGAGTGTCCGATCAGATCTACCTGTGTTGCGCCCGCGCGTGCGCGGAGGCTGTCCACCAGCGCATCGAGTTGCACCAGCGCGTCATTGCTCCGGTTGAGCGTGTTCCAGTCGAGTACGGCTATGGAGGCGGGGTCGTATCCCTGCAGGATAAACTGCTGCTGAAAGCGCGCCCAGGTATCGCCGGAGGCCATGAAGCCGTGTACCAGCACGACAGGGCGGAAGGCAGCCTGCGTAATGCAGGTGAACGGCAGGAGCAGGAGTAAAAGAATCCGGCAAAAACCGGCTGCAGCAAGGCGTCGGGTGCGCGGCGCGCGCGCGCGCTGAGAAAATTCAGGTATAGACATCGCGATGTGAACGTTTATATTGTGTGCTGTTTCGCTTCCAAATCTGTTGTATTGCCTGGCAGGTGTCGAAAATGGGCCGATGCCGGACGCGGCACTAGGCCATTTCCTCCGCCACCCAGCCCTCGATATTCTTCGTTTTACTCGAAAAATTCACCCCCACGCCCACCACCGGCTTGCCGAGGCTCCAGGCTGCCCGGTAGTATTTCTTTTGTTTGATTTGCTGGAGGGCGGCTTCGGGCGACTGGTCGAGTTTGTACTCGAGGAGATAGACGTGTGTGGGCGTCTCCACCATGCTGTCGGCGCGTCCCTC
>JBEIDF010000111.1:0-11821 GCA_040383605.1 Lewinellaceae bacterium | reverse complement strand
GTTAATATGAAAAGAATTTTTTAGCCAGACAAGGCGCTTTTTGCAGGCGTAATGGGACTAATTACGGCGAAAAAAAGGAACGAAGGTTGGCTGAAAAAGACTTTCATATTAGCGAGAAATATAATTTTAGACATGCTCTAAAAGTAACTGGAGATAATTTTATCTGGTGTTTGAGAATTTTTGTATTAACTCAACCGTTTATTCTCTACTTTTGAACCTATTTAAAATCCCAACCGCCTCCACCTATGGATAAAATCACGATTCTCTGGGCCGACGACGAGATTGATCTCCTCAAGCCCCACCTGCTGTTCCTCCAAAACAAAGGCTACGATGTGCTGACCGCTACGAACGGCCACGACGCGGTAGAGATGTACCTGGAACAGGGAAATAAAATTGACGTCGTCTTTCTCGATGAAAGCATGCCGGGTCTTACCGGCCTGGAGACGCTGCCTAAAATAAAGGAAATCAACGCGCACGTCCCGGTCGTAATGATTACCAAAAACGAGGCGGAGCAGGTCATGGAAGAAGCCATCGGCTCGCAAATTTCCGACTACCTCATCAAGCCGGTCAATCCCAACCAAATCCTGCTGACGCTGAAAAAAATTATTGACAATAAGCGGCTGGTACGGGAAAAAACGGCCATGGATTATCAGCAGGATTTTCGGCAGATATTTATGCAAATGACCAGCGGCCTCGAACATGAGGGCTGGGTGGAAGTGTATCGGCGGATTGTCAACTGGGAACTCCGCCTCGACGCCAACCAGGCGGAGGTCGGCGATATTCTGTCGCAGCAAAAACAACAGGCGAATACGGAGTTTTCCAAGTTCGTCACCAAAAATTACTTCGACTGGGTGGATCGGAACAAGGAGCTCGGCCCGATCATGTCGCACTCGCTGTTGCGCAAGCGCGTTTTTCCCCATATTGGCCAGGGCACGCCCACGATCCTCGTCCTGCTGGACAATCTCCGTTACGATCAGTGGAAAGTGATCGAACCGTTTATGAACGAACTCTTCCGCACCGAGCAGGAAGATTATTTTTTCAGTATCCTCCCTACAGCTACGCAGTACAGCCGAAATGCCATTTTTGCCGGCATGATGCCCGCTGAAATCGAAACGGCGTTTCCGGATAAATGGAAAAATGATACCGACGAGGGCGGTAAAAATCTGTTTGAAAACTTTTTTCTGGGCAAACAAATAGACCGCGTTTTCCGTAAGCCGATCAAGTGGGACTACGTTAAGGTCACCAACGTCAACCACGGCAAAGAACTCGTGGATAATATTCTGAACTACACCCACAACGACCTGACGGTGATCGTCTATAACTTTATTGACATGCTCTCGCACGCGCGCACCGAGATGGAAGTGCTCAAGGAGCTGGCCGGCGATGAGCGCGCCTACCGCTCGCTTACCCGATCTTGGTTTCTGCACAGCCCCCTCTGGTCTGCGCTGCAACGCCTCGAAGGCCGCGATGTGCAACTGTTTGTTACAACCGACCACGGCACTATCCGTGTGCAGTCGCCCTCTAAAGTGGTCGGCGACCGCGAAACAACCGCCAACCTGCGCTATAAAGTCGGCAGAAACCTGCAGTACGACCCGAAGGAAGTTTTTTCCGTGAAAGAACCAAAGCAAGGCGGATTGCCGCGCCCCAATGTCAGTTCTACCTTTATCTTCGCCAAAGAAGATTATTTCTTCCTGTATCCGAATAACTACAACCAGTTTTACAACTACTACCGCAATACCTTCCAACACGGCGGGATCAGCCTGGAAGAAATGATCTGCCCGGTAGTCAGGTTAAAAAGCAAATAATTACGAAAAAAGTATTTTATGGCGATTGCGAAACCTTTCAACCTCCAAAAATGGATTGATGAAAATCGGCATCTGCTGAAACCGCCGGTGGGAAACAAACAAATTTATGTTGGCAATGACGACTTCATCGTGATGATCGTAGGCGGTCCGAACGGCCGTAAAGATTACCACTGGGAAGAAGGAGAAGAACTTTTTTACCAGTTGGAGGGCGATATCCAGGTCAAAATCATCAACGAGGAGGGCAAGCCGGAAACGATTGATATCCGCGAGGGCGAAATGTTCCTGCTGCCGCCCCGCGTGCCGCATTCGCCCCAGCGCCCGGCCGGCACGGTGGGCCTGGTGATGGAACGCACCCGAAATGCCGGGGAAATTGATAAACTCCTTTGGTTTTGCGAAAACTGCGGGGAGCAACTCCACGAGGCCGGCTTCCCGCTCAAAGATATCGGAACGCAGATCAAAGAAGCCATCGGCGCCTTCATGGCCAATGAACAAGCCCGCACCTGCAAGCGCTGCGGTACCGTCATGCCGCCCGGGTGATAAAATTCGGCACGGTCTTTGCACTGTTGTTTTCCGACAAAAAGGCAAAATAGGCGCAAATTTTTTTGTGGGAATATCACAGGAAATATATCTTTGTGCCGCATTTTTTGCCAAATTATATTGGCGTCCAAGTTTTTTTGGTTTCAAGTCCTTGATTAACAGGCTTTTGAAGGCAAAAATCTTGTAATTTGTTGTTGGTTATTAAGGAAAATGTTCCTTCATAATACATTTTATTTTAGTAAATAATTATTTCAAAACACATTAATCTCTTAATCTCATGACGAAAGCGAATTATACTTTTTTCGCTACTTTTTTTGCAGGGATTATGACGGCGGTTGCGATGCTGGTTTTTCAGCCGAAAGCCGCAGCGCAATGTACGCTGGTCTGCAACGACTTTATCCAGGTTTCGCTGGACGAGGACTGCTCCGTCACCATCCTTCCTGACATGATTCTGGAAGGCCCCAATCTCTGCCCGAACGGCAACCTGCAGGTGCAAATGCGTATTAACGGCGTATGGGTTCCAGCCGTCGTCAACAACAACCACCTCAATCAAAACATTCAGGTGCGCGTCCGCGACTTGGTCGGCGGCAACAGCTGTTCCGGCTTCATGTTCATCGAGGACAAATTAGCGCCGGATGTTACCTGCCAGGATCTGGTGCTCTCCTGCGCCGTCACGGATTTCAATCCGAATTATCTTAAAAATGAGCTTGGCTTTAACAACGCCTTCCCGACGGTGGACGAAAACTGCGGTACTTTCACCCAGAATTTCGCCGACACGTGGACGGATCTCGGCTGCGGCGCAAATTTCAACGGCCAAACGAACCTGAGCGGCTACGTTAAGCGCGTGTGGACGATCACCGATCCGAGTGGCAACCAAGCCTCCTGCACACAATATCTCTATCTCAAGCGTCGCCACGTGTTCGACGTAAAGTTCCCGTCCGACGTAACGGTGAGCTGCACGGCGCCGGATACCGATCCGAGCGACACCGGAACGCCGTTTATCAGCGAATTCGGTAAGCAGTTCTCGCTCTACCCGCAAAATACGTATTGCGAATTGCAAACGGCGTATGCCGACCAAATCCTCCCCGTATGCGATGGATCGTACAAGATTCTGCGTACGTGGACCGTGTACGACTGGTGCCTGCCGACCGGTCAGTTCCCGCCGAACCAAAACCCGGTGTACTTTATCCAGGTGATTAAAGTAGAAGATATTACCGGCCCGACGGTTGCCTGCCCGGCTAACCTGACGGTCAGCACCAATCCCTTCGATTGTGAATCCGACACGAACTTGCCGGACGTGATTGTCGAAGACGCTTGCTCGCGCATCGCTTCTATCCGCGCAGAATACACCGTGGACGGTGTAACCACTGTGGTGAACGGCTCGCTGCAGGACTTCTCCGGTAATAACAAGTGGGATCCGGATACGCTCGGCGTATTGGGCTTCGCGAATAACCTGCCGCTGGGCAACCACACTATCCGCTATATTACAACGGACGACTGCGGCAACAGCACGATCTGCTCTTTCCGCCTCACGGTAGAGGACTTAACCGAGCCGGTTTCTGTATGCGATGAATTCACCCAGGTATCCCTGGGTACCAATGGAGAGGTTTTCGTGAATGCGACAACGTTCGACGATGGTTCTTATGACAACTGCTCGCCGGTGAAATTCAAAGTCCGCCGCGTAGCGTCTAACAGCTGCCAATCCAACGGCAGTTTCTACGATCAGGTCAAATTCTGCTGTGACGACGTAACGGATACCGTAGAGGTCATTCTCCGCGTGTACGACGTGCCGGTACCCACCGGTGAAATCAGCCTGACCGCTGAAGAAGAGCACTCCAACGACTGTCTGGTACAGGTGTTTGTGGACGACAAGATCAAACCCGTCTGCCAAGCGCCGGCTAATACTACGGTATCCTGCGAAAACTTCGATCCCAGCCTCTGGGCTTACGGTCTGCCGAATGCCACCGATAACTGCTGCGTGGATACGATCACGACTACTGTGAACTTCGCGCAGTTCGACACCCTCTGCAACAAGGGTACGATCACGCGCACGTTTCGCGCTTTTGACTGCGCCGGCCAATCCAGCCAGTGCTCGCAGCGCATCGTCGTGTTCTATGAGCAAGACTATTTCGTACGCTTCCCGAACGATGTTATTGTAACCAATTGCAACGGCACGGGCAACTACGGCGAACCGATTTTCGCCGGCAAAGATTGCGAACTCCTCGCCGTGTCCTTCACGGATGAAATTTTCACCGTGGTGCCGGACGCGTGCTACAAAATCGAGCGCACCTGGCGTGTCATCAACTGGTGCACGTTCAACCCGAACGCGCCCTTCGTAACGGTTCCAAACCCGAACCCGAACGCTATTTCCAACAATCCGGCAAACCTGCCCGGCCCAATCGTATCCGCGCCCGGCTCCACCGCGCCCTGGACTTCGATTCCGATCGCGCTCGCGCCCGGCCAGACGCCGCATGACTTCACGCAGTACTACACGGGCAATCCTGCCGCAGGCATCCCGTCTATCGCGAATAATAACGGCTTCTCGTACAAGCAAATTATCAAGGTAATTGACAATAAGCCGCCGGTATTCGCCGACTGCCCGACCAGCCCGATCACGGTCAACGACCTGACGACGAACGATCCGCAAACGTGGAATCAAATGTACTGGTGGGACGCTGCGAACGGCAGCCACGACCTGTGCGAAACGCCGGTAAACCTGAGCCTGACGGTGACGGATTCCTGCTCGCTGGATTTGGTGACGGTAAAATACCTGCTGTTCCTGGATTTGGACAACAACGGCTCGATGGAAACGGTCGTGTCCAGCACGAATATCCCGGCGCCAAATACGGTGTTCTTCAACAACGGCTTCAACCCGAATTTCTCGGGCGGCGAAGCGCGCGCGTTCGACAACCGTCCGGTTCCGAGCAATCAAAAGTTCCGCTTTAACCTGGATTGGGTTAAAACCGGCAACAGCCGCACCGCAAAGGTGGTTTGGGATAATATCCAACAACCCGCCAACCTGAACGACAATACCCTTACGGGCGTAGAACCGCAACTGCCCTACGGCACGCACAAGATCAAGTGGATCGTGAACGACCAGTGCGGCAACGAAGCAGTATGCGAGTACTCGATCATCGTGAAAGACGGCAAAGCGCCGACGGTAGTATGCCTGAACGGCCTGAGCGTAAATATCATGCCGACCGGTTCTATCAACCTGTTCGCGTCCGATTTCCTCCAATACACGGAGGATAACTGCTCGCCCTCTAACCTGCTCCAAATCGCGATCGTAGAAAGCGACGAAAGCACGGGCGTCTTCCCGCTTGACGGCCAAGGCAATCCGCAGACCACCGTTTCTTTCGACTGCTTCGAAGTGGGTACGCAAACCGTACAACTCTGGAGCCGCGATGTGGCTGGTAACGCCGATTTCTGCGAAACGTATGTCATCGTACAAGACCCGAATTTCTTCTGCAACCCGGGCCAAAACGCTTCCGTAGCCGGCGCCGCGAAAATGGACTTCACGAACCCGAACTCGGGTCTCCAAGACGCATCCGTACAGGTTTCCGGCCAAACGCCGAACGGCCTGCCGCCGATTAACTTCTTCGTCAATACCTCCAATCAAGGTATCTATAACTTCGCAGCGCTCCCGCTGGACGGCAACTACGTGGTGACGCCTCAAAAAGACGACAACCACCTCAACGGCGTCACCACCTTCGACCTGGTGCTGATTTCTAAGCACATTCTCGGACTTGACCCGCTGAGCACGCCGTACAAAATGATCGCCGCCGACGCTAATAAGTCGAACTCGATCACGACTTTCGATATCGTGGAACTGCGCAAACTGATCCTGGGTATCTACACGGAACTGCCCAACAATACCAGCTGGCGCTTTGTGAAGAAGGACTTCAACTTCGCCGATCCGAACAATCCGTTCGCCGATGCGTTCCCGGAAACGTTTGATATCCAATCGCTCCAGCAAGGCGGCGTGGATGCTGCGGACTTCTTCGCCGTGAAAATCGGCGACGTGAATACCTCTGCCATCCCGAATGCCCTGGTGAGCAGCGACGATCGTACCGCCGGCACGCTGTACTTCGACGTCAACGACCGCAAGGTTGCCGCAGGCGAAGAAGTTACGGTACACTTCAAGAGCACCGATAAAATGGCCGGCTATCAGCTGACCATGAACCTCAACGGCCTGAAGGTGGCAGAAATTCTGCCGGGCGCGAATATGGGCCTCGACAACTTTGCTGTGTTTGCCGCCGACCAAGCCCTCACGATGTCTGTAAACGACCATGCCAATGAGTTTGCTGTGAAGTTCCGCGCTGAAAAAGCCGGTCAACTCAGCCAAATGCTGTCCGTAGGCAGCCGCATCACCAGCGCGGAAGCCTACAACGAAAAGGGTGAGCGCTTCCAAGTTGCTTTCCGCTTCAACGGCCAGAATGGCTCGGTGATTGCCGGCGCAGGTTTCGAACTGCTCCAAAATACGCCGAACCCGGTATCAGCGACCACCAATATCGCTTTCAACCTGCCGGAGGCCGCCAAGGCTACGCTGACGATCAGCAATGTCGAGGGCCGTATCCTGAAGGTGATCAAAGGTGAGTTTGGCAAAGGCCTGAACACGATCGTACTCAACCGCTCCGAACTGGAGGTTGGTGTGCTGTTCTACCAACTGGACACGCCGACCAACAGCGCGGTGAAGAAAATGATTGTGGTGGATTAATTCTGACCTGATCCTATTTTTTGATACGAACCGCCTCGCAAGCGTCTGCTTGCGGGGCGGTTTTTTTTATGCTTAAAAATCGTCTTTTTTTGACAATTTTGCAATCGTCACCTTCTAAAAACAGCAAAAAAATAGGAAAATCGCTACCTTCGCCCCCTCATTTCACAAGAATTCATCGCTCTTATGACGCCATCCATCTTCCGCTTGATTTGCCTGCTGACTACCCTCCCGCTTCTCGCGCAAGCCCAACTCAAATATCCCGAAACGCGCAAAACAGATGCCAAAGACAGCTATTTCGGCACGGAAGTGCCCGATCCCTACCGCTGGCTCGAAGACGATTATAGCGAGGAAACGAAGTCGTGGGTAAAAGCGCAGAATGAAGTAACCTTCGGCTATCTGGACAAAATTCCCTTCCGGAAGGCCTGGATGGAGCGCATCGAAAAAACCAATAACTACCCGAAGTACTCCTCGCCTTTCCGCAACAACGCCTACTACTATTTCTACAAAAACGACGGCCTCCAAAACCAAAGCGTGCTGTACCGCCAAAAAGGCTTGAAAGGCAAACCAGAATTGGTGATTGATCCGAATAAACTCTCCGCGGACGGCACCACCTCCATGGCCATTTTTACCCTCTCCAAAAATGGCCGCTATGCCGCAGTCGGCACTTCCGCCGGCGGCAGCGACTGGCGTACACTGTACGTGCGCGATATGACCACCGGAAAATACCTGTCAGACACCATCCGCTGGGTCAAGGTGTCCGGTGTGTCCTGGCAAGGCGACGGATTCTACTACAGCCGCTACCCGCAACCGGAACCCGGTAAGGAACTCTCTACTAAAAACGAAAACCACCAGGTTTTTTATCACAAAATCGGTACGCCGCAGTCTGCCGACGTGCTGGTGCACGAAGACCCCGCTAACCCGCAGCGCTTCCACGGCGTCTATACCTCAGAGGATGAAGCGTATGTATTTCTCGATATTTCCGATCGCGGTAAAGGAAAAATGGGCAACGCCCTGTGGTATCGCAAAGGAAAGGATGCCAAAGCGCCATTTAAGCCGATTATCGCAGAACCGGGCGAATTCAGCTACAGTTTCGTCGAGGTGCTCGATGGAAAATTCCTGATCGAAACCAACGACGGTGCAAAAAACAGCCGCATCGTGCTCGTAGATCCCGCGCAACCCGCCCGCACAAATTGGAAAACAATCGTACCGGAAAAACCGGAGCCACTTACCTCCGCTTCGACGGCCGGCGGTAAACTCTTTTTATCCTACTCCAAGGACGTCACTACCCGGGTATATGTGTACGCGCTGACGGGCAAGATGGAACGCGAGGTGCAACTACCCGCGCTCGGTACCGCCGGCGGCTTCGGCGGCCAGCGCGACGAGCGACAGGTGTTCTACACCTTCAGCAGCTTCGCGTATCCGCCCTCTATCTATATGTATGATATTAAAAGCGGGAAAAGTACGCTGTTCCGCGCCCCGGAAATGGCGTTCGACCCCAACGCGTATGAAACCAAGCAGGTGTTTTATACCAGCAAGGACGGTGCGAAGGTGCCCATGTTTATCGTGCACAAAAAAGGACTCCAACTCAACGGACAAAATCCGACGATTCTGTACGCTTATGGCGGATTTAATATCAGCGTGACGCCTGGTTTCAGCATGAGCCGCATTTCTTGGCTCGAACAGGGCGGCGTCTATGTATCCGCTAACCTGCGCGGCGGCAGCGAATATGGCGAAGCCTGGCACGAAGCCGGGATGCGCTTAAAAAAGCAAAATGTTTTCGACGATTTTATCGCCGCCGCCGAGTACCTCATCGCCAATAAATACACCAGCCGGAAGTACCTCGCCTGCCAGGGCGGCTCCAACGGCGGCCTGCTCGTCGGTGCAGTCATCAACCAGCGGCCCGACTTGTTCGGCGTAGCCATCCCTCAAGTGGGCGTGATGGATATGCTGCGTTTCCAAAAATTTACTATCGGCTGGAACTGGATCGCAGAGTACGGCAGCAGCGAAGCCTCCGAAGCGGAGTTTCAAAACCTCTACGGCTATTCCCCGCTGCATAATATCAACGGCAAACTGGATTATCCTTCCGTGATGATCACAACTGCCGACCACGACGATCGCGTGGTGCCGGCCCACTCTTTCAAATATGCCGCCGAATTGCAAGCACAATACAAAGGCAAGAAACCCATGCTGATTCGCATCGAAACGCAAAGCGGACACGGCGCCAGCAACCTGAAAAAAGCGCTGGAAGGCGTGGCTGATATCTATGCATTCTGTTTCTATGAAATGGGATTAACCCCCAAGTTTTAGATTGCTGATTTTGTTAAAATAATTCCGACAAACGGTCAACGTTCCGACCTTTGTCCTGTTTAAGTAGCTTTTCTAGCCAAACAACTGCCCAACCATGTTTCAACTGACGGAAGAACAACTCGCAGTCCGGGAAGCAGCCCGGCAATTTGCGCAAAATGAACTCAAACCGGGCGTAATCGAACGCGACGGACAAATGAAGTACCCCACCGCCGAGGTGCGAAAGATGGCCGAACTCGGCTTTATGGGGATGATGACAGATCCGCAATACGGCGGCGGCGGTATGGACACGCTGTCTTATGTGCTAGCTATGGAGGAAATCAGTAAAGTGGACGCCTCCTGCTCGGTCATCATGTCTGTCAATAACTCGCTGGTCTGCTGGGGACTGGAAAAATACGGCACGGAGGCGCAAAAGCAAAAATATCTCTCTAAAATCGCTGCCGGCGAATGGGTCGGCGCTTTTTGCCTCTCTGAACCGGAAGCCGGCTCGGATGCCACCAGCCAACGCACCACCGCAGTGGATATGGGCGATTATTACCTCCTGAATGGTACCAAAAACTGGATCACCAACGGCGGAACGTCCCGGGCACACTTGGTAATGGCCCAAACGGATGCCGATAAAGGCCACCGCGGGATCAACGCACTCATCGTGGAAACGGATCAGCCAGGCGTGGTCATCGGCGCAAAAGAAGACAAACTCGGCATTCGCGCCTCGGATACGCACACCATTATGTACAACGACGTAAAGGTGCCGAAGGAAAACCGGATTGGCGAAGACGGCTTCGGCTTTAAATTCGCCATGAAAACACTCTCCGGCGGCCGTATCGGGATCGCCGCCCAGGCACTCGGAATTGCCGCCGGGGCGTACGAACTTGCAATCGCCTATTCCAAAGAACGCGCCGCTTTTGGCAAGCCAATCAGCCAACACCAGGCTATCGCATTCAAACTCGCCGATATGGCCACCGAAATCGAGGCTGCCCGATTGATGGTCTATCGCGCGGCTATGCTCAAAGATCAAGGATTGGATTTCGATCAGGCGGCTTCTATGGCCAAGTTATTTGCTTCGGAGGTTGCCATGAAACATACGGTGGAAGCCATCCAAATCCATGGCGGATACGGCTATGTGAAGGAGTACCACGTCGAACGCCTGATGCGCGATGCTAAAATTACGCAAATTTACGAGGGTACCTCGGAGGTGCAGCGCATCGTGATTTCCCGGGCGGTGCTGAATGGCGAATTGTACCTGCCGATGTAAGAGCATGTATAAAATTATATTTCTCGCTAATATGAAAGTCTTTTTCAGCCAACCTTCGTTCCTTTTTTTCGCCGTAATTAGTCCCATTACGCCTGCAAAAAGCGCCTTGTCTGGCTAAAAAATCCTTTTCATAGTAGCAGAGAATATAATTTTAGACACGCTCTAAATTCAATCTGCGCCGCATGCCCGCGCAAGCACGAGCGCTTGTTCCAGTTGTTCCTGCTCCGACAGGAGGGTATTGTCTATTACAATGGCGTCGGGCGATTGGCGCAGCGGGCTATCGGCCCGATGTGAATCTATATAGTCTCGCTCTTCTATGTTCTGGCGAATATCGTCCCACTCGGCGTCTATGCCTTTTGCGGCCAGTTCGAGATGACGGCGGCTGGTGCGCACGTCCACATCTGCCGTGAGAAATATCTTCAGCTCCGCGTCCGGGAAGACTACCGTGCCAATGTCGCGCCCATCCATCACAATGCCGCGGCGCGCGCCCATTGCCTGCTGCTGCCGAACCATGGCCCGGCGCACGGCCGGGATCGCGGATACCGGGCTGACGTGTTCGCTGACACGCATTTCGCGGATGGCTTTTTCCACGTCTTTTCCGTTCAGAAAGGTGTGGTTTTGGCCATTGATGCGCTCGAAATGGAGGTCAATTTGCTCCAGCGCGCGCGCGACCGCGTCGGAGTCGGCATAATCCACGGCATGATCCAGAAAGTAAAGGGTGACTGCCCGATACATTGCCCCGGAATCGCCGTATGCATAATCGAGCGCCTTGGCAAGTCCCTTGGCGAGTGTGCTTTTGCCGCAGGAAGAGTGGCCGTCTATGGCTATGATGATTTTTCGCTGCCCCATATTCGCCGCGAAGATAGGGTGTTTCCTTGTTTTTACCACGTGAAGCATGCGGATATGGACTTGAATGATTAGCATCGGCTGTCCATCTCCTACGGCATCTATTTCGCCGGGTAGGCCTCGGAGACATCCGCCGGGATCAATCTTTGTGCTGTCCGGGCCTTCTGATGCCCGTGCAGCGGCTACTCGGAAAATGGTCAAAACGCCGGTGGCATATCCTTAGAGCATGTCTAAAATTATATTTCTCGCTAATATGAAAGTCTTTTTCAGCCATACTTCGTTCCTTTTTTTCGCCGTAATTAGTCCCATTACGACTGCAAAAAGCGCCTTGTCTGGCTAAAAAATCCTTTTCATATT
>JBEIDF010000110.1:0-11851 GCA_040383605.1 Lewinellaceae bacterium | reverse complement strand
TTTATAGCAAAATAAAATCAGCATACAAACACTGCAGCCAGGCTTGTGCGTCCAATTGTTGATTGTGGCTGAGTTGGCCTTGTAAGATGCGCCATTTTTTGCTTTTAAAATCATAAAAACCGGCGCCTTGGGGCGTCACCCAGCCAATACCGTCCTCATTGGTATAATAGGCTGAGGGATACGCAGGCGGATGCGTTGGCCACAGGGATCGGCTCCAGGGAAATTCGGATCGGATGCCCAGTGCGGCGAGCAGCGTGGCGGGCAGGTCGTGGTGCCCGCCGACGGTAGATACCCGCTTGCCCCGCCAAGGTTCGGCGACGGCAGGGCCGGTAAAAACCAGCGGAATATGCCGGGCGAGGGGCTGATCGCCGCCAATATCGCCGGGCAGGCCGTTGCCATGGTCGGCAACGAGCACAAACAGGGTGTTGCTATACCACGGCTGCTGTCGGACGGCCTGAAAGAACCTGCCTAGGGCCGCATCGGCAAAGATAGCGCTGTTCCGAAACTGATCCACGCGCCGCGCGCCCGGCCGGGGACCGCGAACAGGCACGTCGAAGGGCGGATGCAGGCTGAGGGTCAGGATGGTGGACAAAAAGGGCTGCGGGGCGGCAGCCAACTCCCGGACGGCCTTTTCAAACAGTCGTCCGTCGTCGGCGCCCCAGCGCTGCAGGCGTTCATCTGCCGGAAAATCTTTGCCCGAGCGGATATAGTCGTACCCCTGGTGGGTCAGCCAAACGCCGATATTTGCGAAAGTCAGTTCGCCGCCGTAATAAAAACTGGAGTTGTAACCGTGTTGTTTCAAAACCCGCGGCACAGAATTGAGCTGCACCGCTTTATCCTCCAAGAGCACGACCGACTGGTCGGGCAGGGCCGGAAATCCGGCCAGAACGGAAATCAAACCCTGATCGGTGCGGTAACCGCTGCTGTAACAGCGATCAAACAAAACGCCTTCCCGGATCAGGGCGCCGAGATGAGGGCTGATATCCGGTTCGCCTTGCAGTTCCTCCACAATTTGAGCGGTCAGCCCCTCCATGATAATCAGGACGACATTCGGAGGCACGGAATCCTGCTTCAGCAAATTCGGATTTATATTTAAAAGCGCCGTATCCGCCGGTAGCAAAGCCGCCCTTCGCGCCGCCGCCGCAGCGTCCGGCATAAACCGGTAGTGATTTTCCCCCGCCCGGGTTTCTACCATGCTGTGCAGTAAATGCCAGGGCACGTTGGTGGCGGCATGGTTATCAAAAAGCCGGTTAGAATAATACACCGCGCTTTCATTGATCGGCATAACGCCCAGGCCGCCCCGGATCAAGAGGGCCAGGACGGCGACTTGCACGGGAAAACCGGCGGCCGCCCAAGGACGGATGCGCTCCGGAAATACGCGTACCCCAACCACCGCCCGGTACATTCGCCACATCAGCCAGGCTAGCAGAGCAAACAGTACAGCGATGAAGATCATTCTCGGCACGGAGAGCGATTCGTACAGCGATTCCGGCGTTTTCAGGTACTCCAGCGCGCGATTATTCAGCAGGGTACGCCATTCGGAATAAATGAAAAGATTGGCAACCAGGATGCCGGTTTGTAACACAATAAACAGCAATGCCAACGCGGCAATGGCTTTTTCCGTCCAAATCTGAAATGCCCGCCGTTGTACGACGGCCAAGTGCCACAATAGCACGGGAAATGCGGACAAATAACCGGCGGCACTCAAATCGAGCGGCAAGGCATGCCATAAAGCCGCCGGCGTACTCCCGGAATCCGATATCTGCCATTGATCGTAAAAAACGCACAAAAAACCCAGTCGGTAGGCCGTAAAAAACAGCACCCAAAAGCCTATCAGGCGCAAAGGGAATACAACGGCGGCAAGCAAGGTACGCTGTATCATAATTTCTTCGGTTTCAAATCAGCCACGCGAGTCGCAAGGCAGATCGGGTTGCAGGCGCTATCTTGAAACGCTCGTCCGGACGCAAGCCCAGCACCCAAATAATCGCGCCGTCTGCATTTTCTAATACCAAAACTTGCGTTTTGGCGTGCCGCGACAACTTTTGGTTGGTAAAAAAATCCTGCAACTTCTGCCGCCGGCCATCCATACCCAGGGGATGAAACACATCGCCGTTTTTCCATGGCCGCAAAAGTAAAGGGAATTTAATTTTTTCCGCATCTACTTTTATTTCCATCTTACCATCCGGGAAAGAACCTTCTAAGGTGGTAGGCGACAGGAGCAGCCGACTGCCATCGCGCAGCCGCAGCAACAGGTCATCGGCTTCAATGCGCAACGGCTCGGGCGTATCGCCGCTGTCGCGCGTCAGGAGCAACGCGTCCCGATCCACCAGCAGACAGGCGCCCGTGGGGCTATGCAATTCAAATCCGGTGCGCTCCAGGTTATCGGCGAGCTGCGCGAGCTGATCGGCGGTAAAGCCGTGGATGTGCAGCAGGTCGTACAAAAGGGCGGCGGGCGCCGGCACGTTGCGCAAGGCGGCGATATCGAAACGCTGGACGCCCTCGTCCCACTCGGCTGCTTGCGCCGCATACTGTTGCAGCAGAAAGCGGTAATTAGCGCGGGTATCGTTCAGGATTTGCAAGCTGCGCGCCGCGCCGGCCCAAAATCCCGGATTGAGTTGTTCGAGATGCGGCACTACATGCAAACGCAGGTAATTGCGGTCATATACATCCGAAGCGTTGCTGGCATCTTCGCGCCAGGCGAGTCCGTTTTCCTGGGCATAGTATAAGATTTGGGCCCGGGTAGCAAACAAAAGCGGTCGAACAATCGCGCCGTTTCGAGCCGGGATACCGGTTAATCCGCTCAACCCCGTTCCCCGCGTCCAGTGCAGCAGGGCCGTTTCTACCGCATCCTGGAGGTGATGCCCGGTTGCCACGCCGGCATAATCGCCTTCCAGCAGCAGGTCGGCGAACCAGCCGTATCGCAGGTCGCGGGCCGCCATCTGAATAGAAATCCCCGCGGTATCGGCAAAATCCGCCGTATCAAAGCGGCGAACCAAAATCGGCGTCTCCCATTCCGCCGCCAGCGCCCGCACCCAGGCCTCATCGCCATCGGACGCTTCACCGCGCAAGCCGAAATTGCAATGCGCCCACACCGCCGCCCGGCCCGATGCCCGCCAAAGATGCGCGAGCACCATCGAATCGAGTCCGCCGCTGAGGGCAATCAACATCGGTTTATTTCCGTCGTACAAGTGCCGGGAAGCCACAAAATGTTCAAATTTTTGCAAAAGCGCCATCGCGGAGGGTTAAACAGACGTTAAAAGTATAACTCTTACAAATTTTATAAAGATTTTTACCGCAACAAAAAACGTAACCACGGCAAACTTATTGAGTCTTTTATTGGAGGCAATACCAAAAGTCTTTCCCCTTCGACATACCCGGCGCAATAAGCGCGCCATCAAAGATACTACAATGCTTGTTTTTTCGGCTATTTTTCCGGCGACCCGCGGGGCGCTCTTGCGGGCAGGTCAAACCAGTCTGTTCCTGCTTGCGCTCTACCCCACCCTGCCGCCGCTCCAGGCCCAGCAACTCGCCGGCCGCGTGCTGGACGAAACCGGTGAGCCGCTGCCTTTTGCTTCCGTCTATGTGCGCAACAGTACCAAGGGCGTCACAACCAATGCCGCAGGAGAATATCGCTTGCCGCTGCCAAAAGGCCGTCATGAAATTGTGTTCCACTACATCGGCTACGAACAAAAAATAGAAGCGGTGGACATCGGTCCTGTCGGCGCGCAATTAACCGTCCGACTGCAACCAACCAGCCTGGAAATCAGCGAGGTAGTGATCACCGGCGAAGACCCCGCCTACCGCATCATGCGCGAAGCCATCGCCCGACGGGAGATCAATAAATCCAAAACGCCGGATTACAGCTGCGACGCCTACATCAAGGGTTTTAATAAACTGCTGGATGCGCCGAAAAAGGTGCTCGGGCAGGATATCGGCGATATGGGCGGCATTCTGGACTCTGCCACCCGCTCCGGCGTGCTGTATCTCTCCGAATCCGTATCCAAATTGTACGTACAGGCTAACCCGCCGCGCCAAAAAGAAGTGATGATCTCGAGCAAAGTCAGCGGCCGGGAAAACGGATTCAGCCTCAACCGCACGGCGCTCACCAATTTCAACCTGTATGAAGAACGTATCGAAATAGAACGGGATATCCTTAGCCCGCTGGCCGATAATGCCTTTGCATACTACGACTTCCGGCTCGAAGGCAGTTACAAAGACGGGAACGGATTCCAGGTTTATAAAATTGCTGTGCTGCCCAAACGACCGGCTGACCCCACATACGGCGGATTTGTCCACATCGTGGACGGCTTTTACAACCTCGCCGCCGCAGAACTCACCCTGACCGGCATGGCTATTAAGCAGCCGGTGCTGGACACCCTGTGGATCATACAGGAATATGTGCCGGTGCAATTGCCCGATAAATGGCTGCTGCTGTCGCAGACAACCCGGTATAAATTTGGCGTGCTGGGCTTTAAAGTGGCCGGTTTTTTCAACGGCGTTTTCTCAAATTATAACATCCAGCCGGCGTACGACGATGATTTTTTTACCCGCGAGGCATTTAAAGTGGAGGAAACCGCCCTGCAGCGCGATTCTGCCTACTGGGAAAGCGCACGCCCGATTCCGCTCACCGAAGAGGAACAAAAAGACTACGTGCGAAAAGACAGCCTGTCGGATATCTGGGAGTCCAAAGCCTACCAGGACAGCATGGATCGCAAAAGTAACCGCTTCAAACCCTTCGATTTGCTGACCGGCTACAGCTGGCGAAACACGCATAAGCGCATCCGCGCCGAATGGCCGCCTGCTTCCCGCTGGATTCAGTTCAATACCGTGCAAGGATGGGTGCTGAATATCAACCCGGAATATCAATACTATGACAGCCCCAAACGCAGTAAATACTGGCGCGCTGTCGGCACGCTCAACTACGGCTTTTCCGAGCAGCGCTTCCGCGGCGGCCTGTCTGTTCAGCGCCGCTTCGAAAGTATCCACTACACCGAACTGGATCTCAGCGGCGGGATGCTCGCCGAGCAGTTCGACCAGGAACGCCAGATCACCCCCCTGCTCAACAGCCTTTACAGCCTGCTCGATAAGCGAAACTACTTGAAATTGTATGAAAAAACCTTCCTGCGCGCCGCCTTCCGCCGTACCCTGGCGCCGGGCCTGCGCCTGGAAATCCAGGCAGAATATGCAGACCGTAGGCCGCTGGTAAATACTACAGATTTTTCCTGGAACAGGCGAACTGATCGGATGTACACCCGCAACGGCCCGGTATATGCCGGCGAACCGTATGAGCCGTACTTCAACCGGCACCAGGCACTGATAGTCGGCGCCGAGGCCACTATCCGGTTCGGCGCTACGTACAGCTCGTATCCAGATCGGCGGTCGTATCAGTACGCCGAAGCGCCGGTCATTCGCCTGCAATTGCGGCAGGCAGTTCCGCTGGACGGCGAGAACAGCCCGTCTTGGCTCTTCGGAAAAGCAGAAATCGGCATGAATGAATGGAAATGGGGGCTTGCAGGCTACAGCGGCTGGCGCGTCGTGGCGGGCGGTTTTTTGTATCGGCGGGCAGCCGGCACGCAATTTATAGACGCCTGGCACCCCAACGGAAATCAAACCCTGTTCGGCCAGCCCGACCGCTACCTGCGCAGCTATTATTTGATGCCCTACTACGCCTTCAGCACCTTCGATCCCTTTGTGGAATTGCATTGGCAGCACCATTTCCAAGGCTGGATCCTGGACAAAATTCCGCTGGTGCGCCGGCTGAACTGGAAGGAAGTCCTGAGTTTTAATCTCTTTCATGCCAATGGCGCCGCCGTGGAAGCGCCCGCAAATGCAGGCAACCGGCCGTACTGGGAACTCGCGTTTGGATTCGAACACATCGGCATTAAAGCATTCCGACCCCTGCGATTGGACTTTGTAGGCGGATTCCGGGGGCTGCAAAACACGCAGACTGGTTTGGTGTTGGGAATTTCGCTCTGATCGGTCAAAATATAGTAAAAAAGAGGCAATTGCATCGCTATAGTCAAAAATAGCTGTAATTTTAGATGTTGTATCGCCAGATTTGCAGTGTACTGGCCAGATGCCGCACCAGGAGCATGTCTAAACATACGTTAATCGCTTTCAACAGGATGACCAACATGAGCGCCGATTCTCCGCCCCCTGCTTATCGCCTGCAGACTGCCCGGCTGCTTGCAGGCTTGTTTTTTGTAGCCTGTACGCTTGCTTCTTGTACCGAAAAAGAACCGCTTGGGTTCTCTGGCTTAGGCAAAAGACCCGTCTATCTGCCGGAGTCCCAATTGTCGGATATCCGCAACCTGCCGCCCCAACCGGTGCAACAATCCGGTTCTATTTTCCTGCTCGATACGCTTTTTTTTATGGTTGAGTTTAAAAAAGGGATCCATGTATATCGCATTGGGGACTCCGCTGAAGTCCGCGAACTCACCTTTTTCAATATCCCCGCCGTCACCGAGTTCAGCATATCCGGCGACCGGCTGTATGCAGACAGTTGGCGCGACCTGTTGACGATTGATATCAGCAATTTATACCAAATCCGGCTTCTTGACCGGCAGGTTCGCGTCATCGAACCGCTGCTTTTCCCGCCGCAATACAACGGTTTCTTTGAGTGTGTGGATGAAACAAAAGGCGCTGTGATTGGCTGGGAAGACGCCGATCTGGATAATGCCCTGTGCCGAACATTTTAAAAATCTGCTTATGAAATACGCACTACTTCTTTCTACCTCGCTTGTGCTCCTTTTTTCCGCATCCTGCACCAAAGATGCGGCCTCGGAATGGGCCGAATCGGGGAAATCCGGCTCGATCACCCGGTTTACGATTCACCAGGGGTATTTATACGCCCTAAATCCAAATGAAGTCCTGACGTACAGTCTGGCGAACCCGGACAAGCCTGCGTTGGTACACCGCTTGCCAACCGACTACGGGCTTGAAACGATCATCGTGTACGACCAGACCATCTACCTGGGCTCCCGCAACGCTTTGTATATTTTAGGCATTGCCGATCCGGCCGCGCCGGTCATTTTGTCACAAACGCCACGGGAAATTGCCTTCTTTGGGGGCTGCGATCCGGTCGTGGTAAAAGAAAATTACGCTTACTCCACTATTAAGATCATAGAAAATCGCTGTGGAAACCCAAACAGCCAAAGCGCGCTGCTGGTGTACGATGTAAGCGATAAAAACAATCCGGAAAATGTAGGGGTCTATTTTCTGAACGAACCAAACGGGTTGGGCTATAAAGATAATTTACTGTTTATCTGCGATGAGGGCGCCGACCAGATTGTCGCCTTCGATATCTCCAATCCGCTGGAACTCCAATCTGCCAATATTTCGCTGCCGCTGGAAGATCCGTTGGATTTGATCATTGACGGGAATAAAATGATTGTATCGGCGCGTACCGAGTTTCAAATTTACGATCTGAGCGATCTCAGCCAGATCCGCCAAATCGGAAAAATCCGGAAATGAAACGCCTGATCCTACTCATCCTGCTCGGATTGCCGGGCTTGATCCAGGCGCAGCAGGCCGCCGATTTTGAGATTCCGCGCCTTACGCTAAAAGCGCATATCTTGCCCCTGTTCAATCCCTTTAAAACGGCGGCTGATCTTGTAGTTGATATGCGTCTTGCCCCTGCGCTAAGCCTGGATATCGGCGTTGGCAGGCTCTTGCACTCCCGATTTTATGTAGACGAAGCGGGTGAATCATACACCGGGCTCCGGCTTCGGGGCGGATTCAAGTATTTTCTTCCCACTACTGGCAGGGATGCCTTGCATATCGGATTGGAAGCCCGATACCACGATATACGCCACGTCAAAGTGGCCGATGCGCTCCGGCAAGGCGGTCAGTATGTGGAAACGATCCAATACGACCGTAATTTTCGCACGGCCGGGGTGGCTTTTCGAATGGGGTTTCAAGGTTATTTCGGAAAAAACGACCGTTTTGTATGGGAGTCTTTCTGCGGTCTGGGATTTTCGCAATATGCCATAAGCGTTGACTTACCGCCCGATGCCGAATTGCTCGACGGGGGCCGGCTGTTTGATTTGGAGTATCCGGTTGGAAAATCGCCCGGTCTGCACTTCCTTTTTGGCGTGCATCTTGGGTGGTGTTTGTGGTAAGCCCCTGTATCGAATTTGACAATGCGACCGACGCCCGATGATGTAGCGCTCGAATGGCTCCGCCAAGCCTTTGATGCCACCGGCGGCCGGGGCTTTTCACACAGCTACCGGCCTTTATCCGGCTGGGCAAAGGCCTATCCGGAAACAACGGGCTACCTGATTGAAACGCTCCTGACCTATTCGGCGCGCCGCGGCGAAGCCAGCTTGCGCCAGATGGCCGATTCGGCTGCCGACTGGCTGTGCGATATCCAGCGGCCAGACGGCGCATTTCCCGCCCTGCTTGCTGGCAACCCGCATCCCAGCGTATTCAACACGGCACAAATTTTATTCGGACTCACGCAAACCGGCCGCAAGACTGCAGCGCTCCGCGCCAGAAACTGGCTGTTGGCGTCGCTTGAGGCGGACGGCAGCTGGCGAATAGCGGCCTATCAGCCGGGGTTTACGCCGAGCTATTACACACGGGCCGTCTGGGGCGTATTGTACAGCCTCGAACGGTGGCCGGAGCCGGAAATCCGGGAAGCTATGCGCGGGGCGCTCCGCTTCTACAGCCACCGGATTCTACCCAACGGCGCCGTGGCTGATTGGGGATTTCTCCCCGGCCAACCCGCCTTCACCCATACCCTCGCATATACCCTGGAAGGTTTTTTAGAGAGCGCACTGCTGCTTTCAGAACCGGAAACATTGGAAAAAACAGGGCGTTCCATTGAAACGCTGGCGGAACACATCACGGCGGATGGTCGTTTGGCTGGTCGGTACGACCTCAATTGGCGCGGCGATTTCTCCTTTCAATGCCTGCCTGGGTTGGCACAATGCAGCCTGTTGTTCGCGCGGTGGTATGCATTGTGCGGACAGCCGCGTTTCCGCGTGCTGTCCGCACAATTGCTGAAAACCCTGCTGCCGTACCAATATGCCCGGGGGCCGGTGGGCGTACGCGGCGCCATTCCCGGTTCGGCCCCAATCTGGGGGCCCTATCTGCGGTTTCGATTCCCGAACTGGGGCGTTAAATTCTTTTTAGACGCTTGGTTGATCGGACAGGACTACGGCTGACACTCGTTTTACTTTTCGCTTTCCCACAGATTATTTTCCGGCACTATATCTGCGAGTCGGTGCGTGGGGTCTATTTCTATTTGCACGATCCGGCCAATTTTTTCCGGAATCGTGAATTCGCAGCGCGCATCCACCCAACGGTGATCGGGCAATACCACGCGCTCAAGATTGTTTTCCGGGCTTTTTTCGCCTCGCATACCCTCCAGCGGCGCATAAAAGAGTTTTTTTTCTCCATTTTTAAACGTCACAACGATATCCAGCGGCATCGCCATATCGCCTCGGCGGCCGATTACCACCCGGGTTTCCTTGCGGCCGTTTTCCAGGACGCTGTCCACCGCATAGTCAATGGTATTAATGGTGTGGACAAAGTCTTCCTTGTACCAGTCGAGTTCCAGGCCGCTTTGTTTTTCCATTACCCGGATCAGGTCGTTGTCGTTCGGGTGTTTAAATTTCCAGGTATCGAAATACTTCAGCAGTCCCTGCCGCACCTGTTGTTCTCCGATGACATATTCCAGTTGGCGCAGGAAGACCGCCCCTTTGACGTAAGCGGCATAAGAATAGGCCATATTGGTTTTAAAATGGTCGGCATGGGTTGTCAGCGGCTCCTCTTTTCCGGAGGTGACGAGTGCGCGGTATGCCTGGTAGGTTCCCTCAAATGGATTTTCTTCCGGTTTACGGTCTTCGAGCAACCCTTCCCGGGCGAGTTGATTTTCGACAATCGTTTCGGCGTACGAGGTAAAGCCCTCGTCCATCCAGGCGTACAGACTTTCATTGGTGCCGAGGATCATTTGATACCAGGAGTGCAGTTGCTCGTGGATAGATACGCCCGCCAGGCTGCTGAGCGGACGATTGCCGGTGATCAGCGTGGCCAGCGGGTATTCCATCCCACCGTCGCCGCCCTGTATAAAGGCATATTCTTTATAGGGGTATTGGCCGAATCGTTCGTTCATAATTGTTCGGGCGCGATCCATAACTGCCGGCAATTTTTCCCATTGTTCGTCGTAGCCTTTCCCTTTTTGCCAGACAAAGCGCAGGAGCGAGCCGTCCTGCGCGCGGCGCTGGGTTTGGGTAAAATCCGGATCGGCCGCCCAGACAAAATCATGCACATTGGGGGTTACGAAATGCCAGACGCGTTTGCCGCTTTCGGGTTCGCGGACAGCGGCAGCGCCTGATTCATAGCCAAAACCGACTTCCTGCGGATTTTGCAAATAGCCGCCGGCCGCCACCATATAATCTTTGTCAATTTCAATCCGCACGTCAAAATCGCCCCAAACGCCGTAAAACTCCCGACCGATATACGGGTTTGGGTGCCATCCCTGATAGTCGTAATTGCAGATTTTTGGGTACCACTGCGCCATGGAATACGCCACGCCCTCGGCGTTGTCGCGGCCGGAACGGCGGATTTGGGCGGGCACCTGTGCCTCCCAGGTCATTTCGAGCACCGCCGCGGCGCCGGGTGGTATTGGTTTGGCCGGGGTGACTTCCAGGATCGTTTCATTGACCGTGAACTGGGCCGGTTGACCATCCTGCCGGAGTTCCTGCACCTTCATCCAGCCTTGCTCTTCGGGCGAGAGTTTTCGGATGCGTTTCAGGCGGCGATCGCCGTCCGGCAATTCCCAAGCCCGGACGTCCATCATGGAACCGGGCTGAAAGGCGTTAAAATAGAGGTGGTAAAAAAGCTTATCCAAGGTATCCGGGCTGTTATTGTACAGCGTCAGTTTTTGGAAACCGCGATACTGATGGGTTTTCACATCCATTTCGATCCGCATTTGGCAATCCATGCGTTGTTGCCAGCGATCGGGTTGCGCATGCGCGCACAGCGACAGTAGAGTAAAAAAGGCGAGTAATACGCGTGTACGATTCATCTGAATTGCTATTTTGCTGCAATAGTACAAATTCAGTTGGCTTTGTTTGTTGTTTTTTAGAAAAACGGCGTGCTTTTACTGTCGAACGAAGGTTTGAACGCGTATCTTTGCCGCTGAAGTAAAACAGAGATCATGAAATTACGCATAGCCCTCGCCATTATTGCCCTTGCCGCCTTGTCGCGCTTATTGCCCCACCCGCCGAATTTTACCCCCATTGCTGCGATCGGCCTTTTTGGCGCTGCGTATATGCAGCGCCGCTGGTTGTCCTTCGCGGTGCCCTTTGCAGCCCTGTTTTTCAGCGATTTGTTACTGAACAACGTGGTGTATGCGCAATTTTACGATGGCTTTCAGTGGATCACCTCCTTTTGGTTGTATTTGGCCTTTGGCCTGGTGATTGGCGTGGGTCATTTGCTCCTGCGCACCTCCGTTTCACCCGCGCGGGTAATTGCTTCCAGCCTACTGGCCTCTGCCGTGTTTTTTGGGGTCAGCAACCTGTTTACCTGGTTGGGCTCTCCGATGTACCCACAAACGCTGACCGGTCTGCTCAGTTGCTATGTGGCTGCGATCCCCTTTTTTGGCAACACCCTGCTGGGTGATTTGCTCTACTCCGGCGTCTTATTTGGCGGATATGCCTGGATGAGCAGCCGGCAAATCGTCCGCCAAAAGCACTGAAACCTTGTAACTGGTTAGCAGGTCGCGTCTGAGCCAAAAAAGGATCCATTTTTCGCCAGACGAAGCGATTTTTTGCAGGCCATAGCAGCGCTATGGTCAAAAAAAATCGCAAAGTATGGCGGAAAATGGGACTTTTGGGGCCAGACA
>JBEIDF010000109.1:0-11882 GCA_040383605.1 Lewinellaceae bacterium | reverse complement strand
GGTCTGGAAAGCGCTCAAACTCGCCGGCGCTATTTGCTCGCCCTTCGAAGCCTGGCTCACCTACAACGGCATGAAAACCCTCGCGCTGCGCATGGAACGCCATTGTGCAAACGCACAGGCCCTGGCGGAATTCCTGGAAAAACACCCGGCGGTCTCGAAGGTCAACTACCCCGGCCTGCCCACGCACCCCGACCACGCCCTAGCGGCCCGGCAGATGCGCGGCTTCGGCGGTATGCTCAGTTTTGAATTGCATGGCGGATTGGAGGCGGGCATCGCCTGCATGAACCGCATTCGTTTTTGCACCCTGGCCCCTACCCTCGGCGACGTGGACACCTTAATATTGCACCCCGCCTCTTCCTCACACCTCCACGTCCCGAAGGACATCCGGGAAGCCAACGGGATCACCGACGGCATGATCCGGGTCTCGGTGGGCATCGAACACGCGGCGGATATTATTCAGGATATCCAACAGGCAATCGGCAGCTGATTCTAACGGCGACTCAGCGCAGCTGCTCCAGCAGCCACGCACGCTCCGATAGTACGTCTTCGCACACAATGCCGGCGCGCAAGGCGTGTACGGCCTCCGGATCATGGAGGTTGCAGCGCAACAAAGCGCGCGCATGCCGAACAATGTTCAGATAATTCTCCCGATGGTAGCCGGCAGCGCGTTGTCGGCGGATGTAGTGTTGCATACTATCCAGATGGCTTTCCAACAGATCGTACTCATCCGTTTCATAGTATATTTTCATTTGCAGGGTACGGGCGTTCATGGCGTTGATAAAATCGCGATAGTCCGCTTTTTGCAAATGCAGCAATGCGGCGCCGTAGTCGCGGCGGGCATAGGCTACCCGGGCCGAATTCATGGAAAACGCTGATTCGCGGTATTTTCGCTCCAGAAAAGGCTTGTATTCGGTGATAAAACGCTCCGCCCAAGCCGTCTCGCCCAGCCGCATGGCAAATGCGGCAATGTTGTTGTAGGCAAAGCGGGAGAGGATGCCATTTTCGAGCATCAAACCCATTTCCAGCGCTGATTGATACAAACGGAAGGTCGCTTCGTACCAAACCAAGGCCCCGCCCTCGTTGCATTTTTTTATCCCGAAGTTGATCGCCATTAGATAGAGCGCGCGGCGCTCCTCCACGGAAAATAAACCGGAAGCAGTGCCTAATAGCTGCCGGAATGCCTCGAAATCTGATTCCGCGCTCGGATCAGACAAAAACCGGCAGGCGTGAAAATACAAACCGACCGCCGGTGTCTGTAATTGGGGTGCTTGGGCGACAAATTCAAGCAGGGCCTCCAAGGGGCCAAATTGATACGCCGTTTTATACACCGCCTGGTGGGAAAGCGCAAGACATACCAAGCGCAACTTCCGGGCCAGGTACGCGCTGTCCAATAAATCGGAAATCTCTTGCAAATTGAAAGCCTCATAGCGGCGAGCGGCAGAAGCCTGCTGATAATCTTCTAATTCCAGCGCATAACCGGTTTCAAAATAGTCGGCGTCCCGGCAAGGTGCAGCCGCGCGGGCCTGCCGGGCTTCCCGAAGCGCAATACCGGCGTGTTTGGTCAGATTGCGTTTGCGGTACGCGGCGGCTAAGGCTGTTTTGTAGCGGATCGTGTCTTCAGACCAGCCTTGAAGCACCCAATATCGCTCTAATAAAGCCAATAAATCGCTGTTGGCCAATCGCATTTTGGCGTCATTGTACGGCGTTTCAGCCGGAAAAGTCGCTCGAAAGGCCGCGGAAGCCTCCGGGGTTTGGCGGGTTTCCAGGCAATTTTTCAGGTACCGGAATAATCTGGCCGGCGGTTCTTTCCGGTTGAAAAAAGGCGAATCCAGCAAACGTTCCAATTCCTTGTATTCTTTGCTTTGCAAAGTTTGCACTGCCTCCCAAATTTGGGTATTTTGCATAAAAAATCTACTGTTTACATTTTTACAACTACAAATATAATTTTAAAAAACTGATTTACAGTTTTTTAAATACTTTTTATTAAAAAAAAGACTACAAAACGTTTTTTTTGTCTTTTGGTGTCAGGCCATTTCGGAGGTTCTTTGTACCCGTAATCAAACGTGATAATACTATGAAACATCCCGCGTACATCCTGCTCGCTTTTTTCTTTTTAGTCTCCGCTGCGCTAAAATCCCAGATCACGGTCAATCTCGGCCCGGATTTGGTTATTACCTGTAATATCACCAGCGTGCAGATTACCCCGGTCGTCTCGGGCGCCACCAGCCCCACGTACCAGTGGAGCGGGCCGGGCAACTACAGTTCGGGCAATCTGAACATCACCGTGAACCTCCCGGGATCTTATACCCTGACCGTTACGGATCAGGCGAACGGCGCCACGGCTACCGATCAAATTAATATCTTTCAGAATACTTTGCCGCCGAATGTAATGATCGTCAAAATCGCCAACAGTTGCAGCGGGCAACTGGGAAGCCTTAGTATCGCCAATCCGGTCGGCAACCTGCTCTATCAATGGTCCAATGGCGCCGTGGGTACGGCAATCAACGCCCTGGCTCCCGGCGTCTATTGCGTAACCGCAACCGATCCTGCAAACGGCTGTACGGCAGTGGATTGCGAGATACTGGAGCAGTATCCGCAAATTGCAGTCACCGTCGCCGCCCAAGCGGTGCGCTGTTATGGCGGTGCAGACGGCAGTCTTATCGCCACAGTGTTCGGGGGGCAACCGCCCTATTCCTACTCTTGGAATACCGGCGCTAGTACGCCGGGTATCAATGGTTTGCAGGCCGGCCTTTATACGCTTACCGTGACGGACGCGGCAGCTTGCACCAGCGTGCAACAATTCACGGTTACGCAGCCGGCAGCCCTGACGGTTTCCGCCGGGAACGGTTGCAACAATACCCTGTTGGCACAAATCGCCGGGGGCGTCCCACCGTACCTTTATCAATGGTCGGGGCCTAATTTTTTTAATTCGACCTTTCTCAATCCGCTTATTCCCGGACCAGGTATCTATTCGGTTACCGTGACAGACGCCAATGGATGTATCAGCATGGCGAGCGATACCATTTCGCCTTCCGACGAACCCTGCACCAAAATCTACGGCCGCGCGGTGCTGGACGCTGATCTCGACTGCGAAGCGGAAACGCAGGAAATCGCTTGGGCAAATATGATCATCCGCGCCACTGGCGCCAATGGAACGTTCTATGCTTTTACCGATACGGCGGGCGCGTACACACTGTACGTGGTTCCGGGTAATTATACGGTTTACGCGCAGCCGAACGACCAACAGGCTGCCGTGTGTCCGTTGAATCCGGGCGTCAGCCTGAGCGCCGTGGGCGATTCCGTGCGGCAGGATTTCGCCGTCACGGGCATAAACCCCGATTGCCCGTTGATGCGCGTGGATCTGACCGCCAGTTTGCTGCGCAGGTGTTTCAACAACAATTATTATTGGGTTAGTTACTGCAATTTAAGACCGGTGGAAGCGACCGGCGCCTACATCGAGTTGCGCCTCGATCCGTTTCTTTCCTTTGTATCCGCCGCATTGCCGCACACCGACCTGGGCAACAATACCGTTCGCTTCGATCTGGGCGATGTTGGTCCGAATGCCTGCGGCCTTTTTTGGGTACAGGTGGAAGTTTCCTGCAACGCCGTACTTGGTCAAACCCACTGTTCCGAAGCGCATATTTTCCCCGATACCCTGTGTAATCCTGCTGACCCGCTGTGGTCGGGCGCCGAACTCCGGCTCCGCGCCGAGTGTGCGGGCGATTCCCTGGATTTTATCCTGAAAAATGTCGGAACCGCGCCCATGAGCAACAACCTGGAATACATCGTCATTGAGGACGGGCTGATGAACCGCGCCGGCAGCGCTCCGCCCCTGGCGCCAAACCAGGAAATGTACTTGCGCGTACCGGCAAACGGCGCCACCTGGCGGGTAGAGGCAGAACAGGAACCTTACGCGCCCAACCAGTCGCTGCCGCTGCTCTCGGTAGAGGGTTGCACAACGACCGGCGCCTTCACCACGGGCTTTGTGTCGCAATTCCCCGCCAACGATTACGACGAATGGGTGGATATTGAATGCCGGCCCAACCAGGGCTCCTACGATCCCAACGACAAACAGGGCTTCCCCACAGGCTATGGCGCCGATCATTACATCAAACCCGGCACGGAAATCGAATACCTGATCCGCTTCCAGAACACCGGCACGGATACGGCTTTTAATGTCTATATTCTAGATACTTTGTCCTCCTGGCTCGATCCGGCAAGCGTGCAGCCGGGAGCGTCCAGCCACAACTACCGCTTCGAACTGCGCGGTGAGGGCGTTCTCCTGTTCCAATTTCCGAACATCATGCTGCCCGACAGCAATGTGAACGAACCGGCCTCCAACGGGTTCGTCAAGTTCCGCATCCGTCCGCGCGCGGACGTGCCGCTGGAAACGGATATTTTCAACAATGCCGCGATCTATTTTGATTTCAACGAGCCGATTATTACGAATACTACGCAACATCGCATCGGCGAGAATTTCATTTCAGTCGCTACCTGGGATCCCCGGCGTCCGCAGTACCAGGTATCCGTAGCGCCTAACCCGGCAATTGACCGCGCGGTCATCCGGCTGATCGGCAGTCCGGAAACAGGCAATTATCAACTATTGCTCACCGATCCGAGCGGTCGAACGGCGCGTACCCTGTATAACAGTACCGCGGCATTTGAACTTCAGCGCGGCGATTTGCCTACAGGCGTCTATTTTTTTCAGGTTCGCTTGGATGGAGAATTGTGCGGATTGGGGAAATTAATCCTGCGGTAAGCGCATGTTTAGGAAAAGATATCTTCCAGCGGCAACTCAATACCCAACGCTGCATCCTTCAGAATCTCCTGATCGCGAAAAATTTCGTAGCGGCCCGGCCCGGTAAACACATAGATATTCGCCAGCGGCAGCAGCACCAGCCAGCAGGACTTCACGCCGTGCGCGAAATAGTCGGTCGCTTTGTGCACCAGGGTGTCCAAGCTTTGGCTAGGCGAAATAATTTCTACAACCCCGAGCGGCGGCTCCGTCACGCGAATCACATCGTTGTTTAAATCCAGCGGTTTTTTGGAACAGATGGATAAATCGGGTACGGAAGGCCAATCGGACAAATCCAAGCTGAGCTCGGAGGCGATTCTGAATTTTTTTTTGTAACGAACATTTAATTCGGTTATCAGGTTGGCTTGCACGATGCTGTGATTTAGAGAAGGCACAGGCTTTTGACGTTCGGTTTCGTAGTCCGGCAATATGGATGCAATCGTTTCGCTCATGTTCAAATTTTTTTACAAAGATAAACAATTCATTTCATTTTCGCAAGTCTCCTTCGCCTTCAAGGCCCTATCTATACTTTCCTAATTCTTTCGATCTTTGCCGCATGAAATACCTGGCAATTTTCGGAATCCTCGCCGTCCTCTTCGGTTGCCGGGGCGGCGCGGCCTCCTCGCAGTCGGCGCAGGTCCCGCTGGTACAACTGGAAACGACCCGCTGCCGCGGGTACTGTCCCGCCTACACGCTGTTATTTTATCGCAACGGCGCAGCGCTGTACAATGGCCTGTACTTTGTGCAAAAACCCGGCGAACACCGTTTTCAACTGACGCCCGCGGAGTTGAAACGCCTGGAGGCTGCCGTGCAGACCGCCAATCTGTGGCAATATCCAAGCAAAATAGAGAGTCAGGTGGCCGATGCGCCCTGGTCTGTGCTCACTGTGTACCGCGACGAACGCAAACAGGCGGTTGCCGGCAGCGTGGATCGCCCACAGCCGCTGCTCGATTTGGAGGAACTGATGAAGGATTTGGCGGAGGCGCACGGACTGCCGGTGCGGGAGGGTGTCAACCCGGATCTTCCACCGGCAGCCTCCCGGCAGACGGTCGTCGTCCTGCTCAAACCGGAAGTGAATGCCGGCGACTGGCTGATGCAGTTCTCCGAGCTGCGACTACAGCTGCTGCGCCGCACTGGCGCGCAAAATGAATGGATCGTGGCCTTCGATCCGGCGCAAATCAGCGGCGAAGCGCTGACCGATTTATTCAAGGACATGGAGGGCGTACTCCAGGTGCACCCGGAAAAATAGCCATGAAGTTCGATTTCAAGCAAATGATCCGTTCGGAAAGCCTGCTCTGGGCCGTTTACGCGCTCGCCGCCGTGGCGATCACGGCCCAGCGCCTGCTGTTCGGGCGCTCCGCCAACGGGTACACCGCCTACGAAAACTACATTATCTTTAAAAACTCCTGCAACCACCTGCTTCAGGGACTTAATCCATACGGGCGCTTCGACGCCGAGCACTGGGATTTGTACAAGTACAGTCCGGCTTTTTCGCTGTTTATGGCGCCTTTTTCTGTCTTGCCCGACTGGGCGGGCCTGGGTTTGTGGAATCTGCTGAACGCCCTGGCGCTGTTGGCGGCGCTGCTGCGCCTGCCGATCGCTGCTGAAAAGCGGCGATTTATCGCCTGGTTCGTTCTGATTGAAATGATTACCGCGCTGCAGAACAGCCAGAGCAACGGCCTGACCGCCGCCATGATCCTTTGGGCTTGGATTGCCGCCGAACGCGGCAACCCGCGTTTAGCCGGCTGGTGGACAGCCGCCGGCGCGTTTTTAAAAATATTTGGCGGATTTGCAGCGATTCCCGCGCTCGTCTATGCCAGACCCCGGCAATTTGTCGCCGCCCTGGCGGTTTGGGGGAGCGTATTGGCCCTCGCGCCGGCACTGGTAATCGGGCCGGAACAACTCCTCCGGGTGTACGGCTGGTGGTGGGATTTGTTGAGACAAGACCACGCTGTGTCCGTCGGACTGTCCGTTGCGGGTTGGCTGGAGTCCTGGTTTGGCTGGACGCCGGCCAAATTCTGGATCAGCAGCGCGGGGCTTAGCTTACTATTGGGTTCGATTTGGACAGCCCGGCATCGTCCTGAACACCGAATCCTACTGTGGGCTTCCGTATTGATCTGGGTTGTCATTTTCAACCACAAGGCGGAATCGCCCACCTTTATTATCGCGGCCTGCGGTGTGGCATTATGGTATGTCTACGATCCGCAGCCCGCGATCTGGAAAAAAATACTGCTCTGGAGTGCGTTTGTGTTGGTTTCTTTGTCCCCGACAGACCTGTTTCCGCCCGCACTGCGGCAATCCTTAATACAACCATATACACTGAAAGCCGTACCTTGCATCGCGATTTGGTTATTGATCACCTGGCAGCTTTTCCAGCTGCCTTCAAAACATGCGCACAGCGTCCGTGGATAAGCGAAAAGATTTGATTCGGAAATTTATCAAATTTGGCGCCGTTGGATTTTCCGGCGTCTTCGTAGATTTCAGCATCACCTGGCTGGCAAAGGATATGGTCGGTTGCAACCAGTACCTGGCCAACAGCATCGGCTTCCTCAGCGCGGTAGTGAGCAACTATCTGCTGAACCGAGTATGGACATTCAAGAGCAAAGATCCGAAGGTGGCGGCCCAATTCGTCAAATTCTTCTTGGTTTCGATGGTTGGCCTGGCGGTGAACAACGGGATCATCTTCCTGCTAAATGAGCAACTCGGATTGAACTTCTACCTGGCCAAACTGGTCGCCACGGGCGTGGTTATGATCTGGAATTTCGGTGCGAACGTGCTATTTACCTTTAAAGCACGATAAGCACGTATATTCAACTAATCTCTGCTAAAATTGTAATCACCAGTTCCCTAAAAACAACATGCCCGTCGCGGCAGTAAGCCGGACGGGCATGTTGTTGTAGAGCGGCGTATGAAAACCGCAGGAAAAATCAATGGTGGTGATGGCCGCCTTCGCCGTGGACGTGGCCGTGCTCGAGTTCCACTGGATCGGCTTCGCGCACGTGATCCACTTGGCCACTAAAGAAAAGCGGAACGCCCGCCATGGGGTGGTTAAAGTCCAGTTTTACTTTGTCCAGCCCCACCCAGGCAACCGTTGCCTGAAAATGATTGCCCTGATTGTCTTGCAGGGGCAGGACGTTGCCGATTTCCAACAGGCCATCGGGTATTTTACCTTCGTGTTCGAACATGCTTTTGTCCACTTCGACCAGCGCGGTTTCGTCGTACTCGCCATACGCGTCGGCCGCTTGGATGGCGAAAGCAAACTGGTCACCTGCCTTGAGGCCCTCCAGATTGCGCTCAAACTCCGGCAACATCATGCCGATGCCAAAGATGAAGCCCAGCGGCTCCCGCCCTTCGGTCGTCTCAATCAGTTCGCCGGAAGCATCTCCTTCGGTCAGGGTGTAGTGGACAGTCACTACTTTTTTTTCTTCAATAATCATTTAATAAAAATTTGCGGAATTCCCGAAGGCCTGCATCGGCGCCCCGCGGAAACCTTTTAATAGTAATTAGCCACAAAGATACGAAAGATTTAGACCGAGTCCGGGATTTTCTTAACAAGACCCAACGGAGAATGCGGCGCCTGTTTTATTTATATTAGAAGCATTTATGGCTTTTCGCGCCTAAAATAATCCCGGAAAAAGCGCCAGGCCTCCCGATGGGAAACAGGCCGAATGCCGGCGCTGCGCTGCGCCCGGTGTAAGCGGTAAATGATGCGCCAATGGCGGTAGTAGTCCCTGTATGCGCGCCAGGCTCCATGCGCGGGGTCGTACACGTGGGCGGGGTCGCTGGTGATCCCGTTCAGTTCCATAATTTTGAACAGACCGCGTTGCAGTGCCTCCGGGGAGGCCGTTTTAAGATCAAATCGGCCGTACCGAATCCCGTCCAGGCGCACACAGAGGGCGCGGAAACTATCCAGCAGGTCCGGCGTAATCAAATACGCGGCATTGATAAATTTCGTGCCGCGGGCATGGTTGCCCACCGGTTCCAGCAGCACCCGCTCGCCGAACGCTGGAATCCGGTTCAACAGATCGGGCGAATTTTGCTGAAACCGGGCTAATTGCCGCCGCGCACGCGGTTCCCGTGCCATCAGTACCTCTACAGACGCGCGGCCATCGCCGATTACGTGCATAAAATCTTTAAGGCATACCGAGGTAATTCCAAAACGCCCATCGGGAAACCGGTAAAACAACACCGCCGCTTCCACGGGCTCCTCCAGGAACTCCTGGAGCAGAAAATCCGTCGGGTAGCGCTCCAAATACGCGACGAGTTCGTCGGGATCACTTATTTTTTTTACCAAAAACCCGCGCTCGCCAATATCCGGCTTCGCGATCAGGGGAAATTGAATGCCGGCTGTCCGGATCGCCGGCAACACCTGTTCACGTGGCATTTCAGCGGGAACAAAAACCGTTTTTGGCAGATATTCGGGCGGAATTTGATCTAAAATCGCCTTTTTTGATTCACCAACGATGCCTCCCAGGGGGATTCCCGGGTTTACGTTGCTAAAAAATACGAGGTGGCGGGCCCGCAATGCGAACCAGAGATAGATTGCGATGACCGGCGGCGTGGCGAGCCAGATCGGCCAGTATTCCCAGGGCGGGCCAATTTTTTTCATACTGAACGCAGCGGAGGCTTATTCCGACAGGTATTTTGCCACAATCGGCATGCGTCGGCCCATGCCAAACGCCTTGGAACTCACCCGCAGCACGGGCGCGGCTTGTTCGCGTTTAAACTCATTCATATTCACCAGCCGCAGCACCCGCGCGACCAGTGCCGCGTCGAATCCCTGCGTGATCAATTCTTTTGGCCCCTGGCGACATTCGATATACTGGTACAACAAGCGATCCAGTATCTCGTATTCAGGCAGGCTGTCGCTGTCTTTCTGGCCCGGACGCAATTCCGCGCTGGGCGGTTTTTCGATGGTATTCAGGGGAATAATTTCCTTTTCGCGGTTGATTTGCTGCGCCAGGGCGTACACCTCTGTCTTGTAAACATCGCCCAGCACCGCCAGCCCGCCGCACATATCGCCGTAAAGCGTGCCGTAGCCGACCGCCATTTCACTTTTATTCGAGGTATTCAGGAGGATATGGCCGAATTTATTGGACATCGCCATGAGCAGCACGCCGCGGACGCGCGCCTGCAGGTTTTCCTCCGTGACATTGAAGGGAAGGTCTTTGAAAAAAGGCGATAAACTCTCTACAAAGGCCTCGTAACTGGATTGAATTGGCACAATGTCCCACTGCAGTCCGAGGTTTTCCGCGAGTTGGCGGGCGTCGTCCACCGAATGTTCGGAACTGTAGGCGCCCGGCATAAGCAGCACCCGCACATTTTCGGCGCCCAGGGCCTCTGCGGCCAGCACGGCCGTCACCGCCGAGTCAATGCCGCCGGATAGTCCGAGAATCGCTTTCTGGAAGCCCAATTTACGAAAATAATCGCGAATGCCAACCACCAGTGCCTCCTGCATCAGGCGAATCCGATCCTTGGGCTGCGGCCGATCTACCCCGCCCTGCTCGACAGACGCCAGATCATACACCCGCAGGCACTCCGCAAAATACGGCATCTCGTCGTACACCAGGCCGTCTGCTGACATGACGACCGACCCGCCGTCAAAGATAATATCCGTCTGCGCCCCAACGTGGTTGCAGTAAAAAAGCGGAATACCGTAGCGAGAAACATTGGCCTGGATGACTTGTAAGCGCTCGGCTGCCCTGCCGGCGGTGAAAGGCGATGCGCTCAGGTTGAGGATAAAATCGGGCTGCAGGGCGCGCATTTCATCCAGCGGACAAATCGTGTACAAGGGGTTTTCATTGCCGACATTCCAAATATCTTCGCAAATGGTCAGCGCAATTTTTTTTCCTTTCAGCTCAAAAACATGAAATTCGGAAGCAGGCTCGAAGTACCGATACTCATCGAAAATATCATACGTCGGCAGCAGGGTTTTGTGTTGTACCCCAAGCGTTTCGCCATTATAAAACAAATAGGCGGCATTGTAGAGATCCTTGCCCTCAATGCGCGGATTTCTGGCCGGCGCCCCGACTGCGATGGCAATGCCCCGGCTTGCAAGCCGCAGCGTTTCGAGGGAATCCTCGCAACGCCGGATAAAATCATCGAATTCCAAAAAATCGCGAGTCGGGTAACCGCACACAGCCAGCTCGCCAAAGCAGATCAGGTCGGCCTCCCGGTCTTTTGCATCCTCGATGGCGCGAAGCATTTTTTGCAGGTTGCTGCTGAAGTTACCAATATGATAATCGAGTTGGGCAAGGGCTATTTTCATGATGCATCAGATATCCGGCAAAGGTAGCGATCTGAAGTAAAAAAAGGAACTGCGGCTGTACCGTCCGTTTTTTCACCTGCGGCAATCGGCAGGCTGGAAACTCATTGAACCGTTTTTTAAAATTTCAGGAAAACCGGAAGCCGTATTTTGCGTTTAAAAGGTATGCAATGGTTAAAATACCTTTTCATTTTGCCGATTCGGTTGTATCAGTGGACTTTGTCGCCCCTGTTAGGCCCTGGCAAATGCCGTTATCAGCCCACCTGCTCACACTACGCCGTGGAGGCGATCGAGGAGTGGGGCATATTTAAAGGCATCTACTTGGCTGCGCGCCGCATCTCGCGTTGCCATCCATGGGGCGGATTTGGATATGACCCCGTGCCTAAAAAAAGTAAAAACGACTGACGATAAATGCCGAAAATCGCAATCATAGGCGCCGGGTGCTCCGGCTTAAGCGCAATAAAAAAATTCCTGGACGAGGGTTTAACCGATCTGGTCTGTTTTGAAAAAAACGAGCGGTTAGGCGGGAATTGGGTGTACACTGCCGGCACTGGCCACAGCAGTGTGTGCGAAACCACCCATATCATCTCCAGCAAGGCGATGTCGCAGTTTGAAGACTTCCCAATGCCGGCGGAATATCCTGATTATCCGAGTCACAGTCAGATTTTGGCCTATTTTGAAGATTATGCCCGCACATTCGGGCTGGAGAAATACATTCGCTTCCGGACTGCGGTAGAGAAGGCCCAGCCCACCCCGGATGGCCGCTGGCGATTGGAATTATCAGACGGACGCGAATCTGAATTCGATTGCCTGGTAGTTGCG
>JBEIDF010000108.1:0-12049 GCA_040383605.1 Lewinellaceae bacterium | reverse complement strand
CGTAATACAGATCGAATGCGAGGGGAACAGCGCCGTCGGTATGCACGCTGAGGAGCAATTTGGCGCTCGGAAAGGCCGCCAGCGCCTGCTGCGCCTGCTCGAGTACTGCGCGGTTTTCCGCACGCAACAGGTCTTTATCATTGGTGTAGTATAAAGCCGGTAAGACAAACTCGCGCGGCCGGTCGCCGGCGGCGGCGGCCCGGGCGGGCACATCGGCGAACAACGGCGGATTGGAGGGCGCGAGCAGGGCGGCTTGCGGCGTCAGGTAATATACAGTGTAAAGATCGCGCCGGCCGTAGCCATCCAGCCGGTCAGAAGCCAGCCAGGCGTACTTGCCGTCTGCCGAGAGCCGGAAACCTACGTCGTTGGCGGGCGAATTCACCGGCAGACCGTAGTTTGCCGGCGGCTGCCAGTCCATCGCAACATCGTCGTACACCGCCTGAAAAACATCGAGCCCGCCAATACTTTCCAACCGATTGCTGCTGAAGAAAAGTGTCCGGCCGTCGGGCGCGAGGAAGGGCGCGGTGTCGTCGTAGGCAGAGTTTACGACCGGCCCCAGGTTTTGCGGTTCGCCCCAGACGCCATGTGCAAGCCTTGCGCTCCAGATATCCAGTCCGCCGTAGCCGCCAGGCCGGTTTGCGGCGAAGAGCAACAATTGATCGTTGAAAAAAAACAGGCTGGTTTCACCATTTTCGCCGCGTACGGGGCCGTCGAAAGCCGGCGGCTGCAGGGCGTACTCGTCCTTTTGGGTCGCAGTATCCGCCAGGATCTGGCCGCCGTACAGCGTAAACCCGCGGAAATAGTACAATATCTGCCCGTTCATACCAAAATCGAGGGCCACCTCATGCCGAGGGGAATTGATGAGGGCGCTGAGCGCGCCGCCCGGGGTGTATCCTGCAGGCTGGCGCTCGGTAAAAAACATATCGCTGCACCAGTGCCCAGCCGCCTCGTCCGCATATCCCTGGTCGTTTCTTTTGCCGCCCTGACAGCCCGGACGGGCAGCGGAGTAGTACACTCGGCCGGGACGCTGTACGGAGGGCAGCGGCGCAAATTCGTCACCAGCGGTATTTACGGCGTCGCCCAGGTTTTCGAGCAGCGCGACCGCCTCGTTGGCGCGCGCGCTTTCGCCGCTGAGACAACGCCGAAGGTCGTCGCGCACGCGCGCGCGCAGCGGATGCCCGGACGGCGCGACGCGCAGAAACTGCTTATATACCTGCGCGGCTTTCTGGAAATCCGCGCGGTGGTGCAGGGTACGGGCGTACGCGTAGTACAGCTCCGGAGAGCCTTTTTCCGGCATCCGGTTGAATACGTAAGCGAGATATTCTGCCGACTTTTCGCCCCGGCCGAGTTCAAAATGGCAGATGCCAAGCCGGGTGAGGACCTGCAGGTCGCCCGGCTGCGCTTCCTGGAACTGCTCGTACAGCGGCAGCGCAGCCTCCCAGCGTTGAGCGTCGAAGGCTTTGTCGGCCGCGCTGCGGAGCGCGGCGGGGCGTTGAGCAGGCAGCGCAACGGCGCCGAAAAGGCAGAAGCAGAGGAAAAATAAATGAATACGCATATACCGAGTCAAGAGCGTGTCTATGATTTTCTGTTGAAGGCAAAAATAGGCGTATTTTTATTAGTTTTTGCCTTTTTGAAGGCGCATAGCCTAGGTTACGCAGCTGAAAATGGCAAAAAATAAGTAGCCGATTAGCAGATGCAAATAAACCATTCGTAACTGGTTAGCAGGTCGCATCTGAGCCAAAAAAAGATCCATTTTTCGCCAGACAGCGATCCTGCTAACCAGTTACAACCATTTTTAAGCCGGCGCGAAGAGCATGGACACACGCTAAACCTTGCACAATTTAGCGCCCGCCTGCTCCAACAAATCCGCTGTTTTGGCGAAACAAAAACGAATCACTTTGTCGTCGCGTCCATCAGAGTAAAAAGCGGACACCGGGATAGCCGCCACGCCGAATTCGCGGGTCAGGCGCTTGCAGAAATCCAGATCCGGCTCATCGCTGATGCGGGCGTAGTCGTACAACTGAAAATACGTACCGGCGCAAGGCAGCGGCGCAAATCGGCTGGACGCCATGACGCCCTGGAACAAATCGCGCTTGTGCGCGTAAAAATCCGGCAATCCGAGATAATGCGATTCGTCGGCCATAAAATCCGCAAAAGCAGCCTGTATCGGGTGCACACTGCTGAAAACATTGAACTGGTGCACTTTCCGGAATTCCCGGGTGAGTTCGGGCGGCGCGATACAATAGCCGGTTTTCCAGCCGGTATTGTGGTAGGTTTTGCCGAAGGAATAGACGCAGAGGGCGCGCTCGTACAAGTCCGGATACCGCAGCGCGGAGGCATGCTGCTCCCCGTCGTAGATCAGGTGCTCGTACACCTCATCGCTCAGTACCAGCACATCGGTGTTTTTGAGCAGCGCTGCGAGCGCGCGCATGTCCGCCTCGCGCAGGATCGTGCCGGTCGGGTTGTTCGGTGTATTGATGCAGATCATGCGGGTGCGGGGCGTAATAAGCTGGCCCACCGCCTCCCAGCGGATGCGGTAGTCGGGCGCCTCAAGGGTGTAGATCACCGCCTTCCCGCCCACCGTTTCCACCGACGGACGGTAAGAATCATAGCAGGGTTCGATCAGAATCACCTCGTCGCCGGGATGCACAAATGCAGCGATTGCGCAGAAAATAGCCTGCGTGCCGCCGGCAGTCACCGTGATTTCCGTATCCGGGCGCAACGGCCTGCCGTACAACCGCTCCATTTTTTCCGCAATCCGCTCCCGCAACTTCATCAGTCCCGGCATCGGCGCATACTGATTGGCCCCGGCGCGGATGTGGTCGAAAACAAGGCGCTGCAGCCGCTCGTCCGGCTGAAAATTCGGAAATCCCTGCGACAAGTTGATGGCGCCGTGCTGGGCGGCGAGTTCGGACATCACCGTGAAGATCGTGGGGCCTACGCGCGGAAGTTTTGACTCAAGGTGCATACCATGTTGTTTGGTGCAAAAAAAAGAAAAAATTTGGATTGGCGTCCGTAAAATTGATTTGTGCCAAAAGCCTGACGATACAGAAATTATTGAACCGGTTACAAAATGCAACCTGTTAAATAGTGCTTTAAAAATTTGAATTGTTGATCAAGTGACTACATTTGCTAAAATTTAATTTGCTTATGAAACATTTTATTGCCTTATTGCTTTGCCTCTGGAGCACTTCGCAGACTCTTTACGCTCAAAATGTCCTGAAAGGCACGGTGAGCGGGCCAAACGGACAAGCCCTCGCCGGCGTCACCATCCACGAGCGCGGCGCCGCCAATGGCGCAATTTCTAACTGGGACGGCTCCTACACCTTGAACTACAGCCGCCAGGATGCGGTGATTGTGTTCGAGTATATCGGCTACGCCACGAAAGAGGTCGCCGTAAACGGACAAACCGAACTCAACGTCACCCTCGAAGAAGGCCTCGCCCTGCAAGGCGTGGAAATCGTCGGCTCCCGTGCACTCAACCGAACCGTCACGAATACCACCGTGCCGGTGGACGTGATTGACCTGCGCCAGGTAACCAGCACGCAGGGCCAACTCGACGTCAACCAACTCATGCAGTACGCCGCCCCCTCCTTCAACGCCAACCGCCAGACGGGCGCCGACGGCGCCGACCACGTGGATCCCGCCAGCCTCCGCGGCCTGGGGCCCGACCAAACGCTGGTGCTCATCAACGGCAAACGCCGACACCAGTCCAGCCTCGTCAATATCTACGGCACCCGCGGCCGCGGCAATACCGGCGCCGACCTCAACGCCATCCCCGCCGCCGCCATCGAACGCATCGAAATCCTCCGCGACGGCGCCGCCGCACAATACGGCTCCGACGCCATCGCCGGGGTAATCAATATCGTGCTGAAAGACAATGTGGACGAACTCTCGCTGAACGTCAATACCGGCGCCCACCTGGCCCAGGATAACCCGGACCGCAGTACCTTCGATGGCGAAAATATCCAGGTGAACGGCAACTATGGCTTCCGCATCGGCGAAGGAGGCTTCGTGAATGTGACCACCGACTACTGGTTCCGCGGCCACACCAACCGCTTCGACCCCTCGCTCTACCGCCGCCAGTTCGGCGACGCAAAAGGCGCCAATTTCAGCACCTGGTTCAATGCCGCCGTACCCCTCGGAAATAAAGCCGCCTTCTATGCCTTCGGCGGCCAAAGCACCCGGAAAACAGACGCCTACGCCTGGAGCCGCGACGCCGGCTCGTCCCGCAATGTGGAAACCATCTATCCGGACGGCTTCGACCCAATCATCGCCTCCTTCATCACGGATCGCAGCCTCAGCACGGGCGTGCGCGGCGCCATCAAAGGATGGAACGTGGACCTCAACACCACCTACGGCGCCAACCGCTTCCACTACTATGGCCGCAATACCCTCAACGCCTCCCTGGAAGAACGCAGTCCGACCGAATTCGACGACGGCGGCTTCCAACTGCGCCAACAAGTAACAACCCTCGATTTTACGCGCCTCTTCCCCAACTGGCTGAACGGCGTGAATATCGCCTACGGACTGGAGCACCGGGTCGAAAACTACCAGATCTTCGCCGGCGAAGAAGGCTCCTGGCGCACCTACGGCCCCGTACCGTTCGTAACCTCCGAGGGCGATACGGTGGCCCGCCCCGGCGGCGCACAAGGGTTTCCAGGCTTCGCACCCGCCAATGAGGTGAACGAAAGCCGGACAAACCTGGCAGCCTACTGGGATACCGAAATTGACTTCAGCCGCCGCTTCACCCTGAGCGCAGCCACGCGATTTGAAAATTATTCTGACTTCGGCAGCACGCTGAACGGCAAACTGGCCGCCCGACTGCAACTCACCGAGGGCGTCGCCTTGCGCGCCTCCGCCGGCACGGGCTTCCGCGCGCCCTCGCTCGCGCAACTGTATTTTAACTCGATTTATACCGACTTCGTGTCGGGTGTGGCCGTGGATAAGTTTTTGGCAAAAAACAACAGCCCGGTCACCCGCGCACTGGGAATCGCCCCCCTGAAACAGGAAACCTCTACCAGCTTCGGCGCAGGGGTGACGGCCAACTTCGGCAGCTTCAGCGCTACCGCCGACTTCTACCGCGTGCAGATAGAAGACCGGATCGTGCTGACCGGCGATTTCTACAACGACGACGACCAGATCGGCGCCATCCTGCAATCACTCAATGTGGGCAGCGCCCGCTTCTTCGCCAACGCAATCAATACCACCACCACCGGTTTGGATCTGGTCATGACCTACAACGTGCCCATGTCCGGCGCACAACGCCTGAATGTCATGTTGGCCGCCAATTTTAATAATATGACGATTGACCAGGTCAATACCAGCGAAAAATTGCGCGGCAAAGAGGATTTTTACCTCAGCAACCGCGAAAAACTGTTCATCCTCGCCTCGGCGCCTCCGCTCAAAGGCAACCTGACGCTGGACTACCGCAGCGGCCGCTGGGGCGCGAACGTCCGCCTGACGTATTTCGATAAAATCGAACTGGAAGATTATGTCGGTCAACTGGATGTGTACGACCCCCGCATGACGCTCGACCTGAGCCTATCGCACAATGTGTCCGCTAACCTCCGCTGGACGGTCGGCGCCGCCAACCTCCTGAATGCATACCCAACAAAACAAGACCAGGAAACAGAGGGCGGCGGCCTCTATGACGCCGTCCAAATGGGCTTCAATGGCACGTTCCTGTTCAGCCGCCTCGGATTTACTTTCTGATCCCCCACCGGACGCGCGGAAGTTGGGCACGCAGCAAGCCCAACTTCCGCCGCCCCGGACAGCCAAAAAATTCCATCCGCCCAAATGGAATAATCCTTGTATCTTTGCGCCGTTCCCAAAAGGAACAGGGCCCTTAGCTCAGTCGGTTAGAGCGTCTGACTCATAATCAGGGGGTCGCAGGTTCAAGCCCTGCAGGGCCCACCCATTTTCCCGCAGAAGGGTTCCCGCAGAAGGGTTCCCGCAGAACTCGCGGAAGGCGCAGAACCCGCGAAAACTTCCGCAATCCGCAATCCGCAATTCCCCTCACTGCCTTTCATTCTCCACATTCCGGATCCGCCCCTTAATCTCCTCCACCCGCCGCTGTTGCGCGCCCATATTCACGATTTGCGCCTCCTGCGACTGGGTATTTTTTAAAATATCCTCCTCGGCTTTCTTGATCCGCGCCTTGTAGTCTTCGATGGATTTGTACAGCGCTTCATTGTCCCGCTCGAGTTTTTTGAGCTGCGACTCCATGGTTTTCAGTTGATTTTCTGCCGCTTTGAGTTCCTCCGCAATGGCATTTCGGCGCGTATCGTAGTAAAATTGCCGCAAGACATCGGCCGTTTCGCGGGCGCTCTCGGGGTTTTCACGGCTGCTGAGAAAATAATTTCCCAGGTCAAACCAAACATTTAGGGCCGTGGTAGCGCCGTTTTTTTCAACTTGCGCATAAATCGTAAAGCGCTCGAGCGTGATATAATCTGCTCGGGCCTCCGAGGCGATGTATTCGTCGCCTTTGCGGTCTTTTTTCACCTTCGCATCGAACGTTTTTCGGACAAACTCCTTCCAGGTATCGAGTACCACGTTCGGTTCGATGTTGGAAAATTCTACGCGGAAACACGACCGATTACCAAAGGACATGCTGCGCTCCGTCTCGCGCACAATCCCCCATTGGGCGGACAGGCTGGCGGAGACGAAAAAAAATAAGGCGCCGAGGAACGTACTTTTAGATCGTATATGCATTATTTTTTGGTTAAAATTGTTTTTAACTATTTGACAATCAATAAAATAAAATTTTTTACACCTTAAAATTACTTTAATCCGGGTACAAAAAAAACTTAAAATACCTTAAAGTTGGCGAAAGCGCATTTTCTTTGCTATCCGTTTTTACAAAATCAGGCAAAAATCGCGCGGCCGGACAGGCGTTTCGACGCATACCGACCGCCCCAATCGCAAAACAGCCCGAAGTTTACCGATTTAAAAGTCCAAATATAGCGCATTATGGCCAAAATTCTAGTAGTTGATGATGAAATGCCGATTCGCCGCACCCTGCGCGAAATCCTCGAGTTCGAACAGTACGACGTGGAGGAAGCGGAGGACGGGTTCGAATGCCTCGCAAAAGTGCAAAAAGAAAAATACGATGTGGTGATCATGGATATCAAGATGCCTAAAATGGACGGCATCGAAACCCTCGAGCGCCTGCAAATCCTGAGCCCGGAAACGCCGGTCGTCATGGTCAGCGGCCACGGCAATATCGAAACGGCCGTGGACGCCGTGAAAAAAGGCGCCTTCGATTATATTTCCAAGCCGCCCGACCTCAACCGCATGCTCATCACCATCCGCAACGCCATGGAAAAATCGGAGCTGGTCACCACCACCAAAGTGCTCCAGAAAAAGGTAATGGCGGGCAAAGGGGTCAATATTATCGGTGAAAGCGCGCCGATCATGCAAATCAAAAAATTGCTGGAAAAGGTCGCGCCCACCGACAGCCGGGTGCTCATCACCGGCGAAAACGGCACCGGAAAAGAACTCGTCGCCCGGTGGATTCACGAAAAAAGCCACCGCGCCGACGGCCCGATGGTGGAAGTGAACTGTGCCGCAATCCCTTCCGAACTCATTGAAAGCGAACTCTTCGGCCACAAAAAAGGCTCGTTTACCGGCGCCATCGCCGACCGCCCCGGCAAATTCGAACAGGCAAACGGCGGCACGCTCTTCCTCGACGAAATCGGCGATATGAGCCTCGACGCGCAAGCCAAAGTGCTGCGCGCCCTGCAGGAAAGCCGCATCACCCGCGTGGGCGATTCAAAAGAAATCAAGGTGGACGTGCGCGTGCTCGCCGCTACCAATAAAGACCTCCGAAAGGAAATCGCAGAGGGCCGATTCCGGGAAGACCTCTACCACCGCCTCGCGGTCATCGTCGTGCAAGTGCCCGCGCTCAACGCCCGCCGCGAAGATATCCCGCTGCTGATCGAACATTTTAACCGCCGCATCAGCGACGACTACGGGCATCCGCCCAAAAATTTCTCGCCGGAAGCCATCAAAGCGCTGCAAGAACACAACTGGACCGGGAATATCCGCGAACTCGCCAATGTGGTGGAACGCCTGCTGATCCTGTGCGATAATACCGTGACCGCCGAGGACGTAAAAACGTACGTCTGGGTGAAATAAACGCCATGCAGGAGATGCCTACGTCGGCCAGGCCCGCCAGTCGCTTGCGTGCATGGGCCCAACTGATCCGCCAGTCGCTGGTCGGTACAGAACAAGACTATACGACGGGCAGCATAGACCGGGCGCTTGTGCTGCTGTCTATCCCGATGATCCTCGAAATGGCCATGGAATCGCTGTTTGCCGTGGTGGACGCGTTTTTCGTGGCCAGGGTAGGGATCGAGGCCGTCGCCACGGTGGGCCTGACAGAATCGGTGCTGACGCTGGTGTATTCCGTCGCCATCGGACTCAGCTCGGCCGCCACGGCCATGGTGTCGCGCCGCATCGGCGAGGGCAACCGCGAGGCCGCCGCCGAAGCCGGCGCGCAGACGATCCTCCTCGCACTGGCGCTTTCGGCCCTCATCGCCCTGCCCGGTTTCTTTTTCGCCAAAGATATCCTGCGCATATTGGCCAACGACGCAGCGGTAGCGGAATCCGGCTACCGCTTTTCCCAACTGCTCTTCACCGCCAACCTGCCAATCCTGCTTCTGTGGATGCTCAATGGTATTTTCCGGGGCGCCGGCGATGCCGCCACGGCCATGCGCGCGCTCTGGATTGCCAATGCGGTGAACATCGTGCTGGACCCCATCTTTATCTTCGGCTGGGGGCCTGTGCCGGAAATGGGCCTGCTGGGCGCCGGCATCGCCACCACCATCGGCCGCTCGGCCGGCGTGGCGTACCAATTGTACCAACTCTTCAAAGGCAGTAAAATCATCCGACTCCGCCGCCGGCATTTCCGGCCGCAGGGGGCCGTGATCGCCCGCCTGCTGGGGATCGGCGCGGGCGGCGCCGGGCAATACCTGATCTCCTCGGCCAGCTGGATCGTACTGATCGGTATTTTGGGGCGACTCGGCCCGGCGATTGTCGCCGGATACACCATCGCGATCCGGATCATCATTTTCAGCATCCTGCCGGCCTGGGGCATGGCCAACGCCGCCGCCACCCTGGTCGGCCAAAACCTCGGCGCCGGCCACCCGGAACGCGCAGAAAAATCGGTGTGGCGCAGCGCGCAATTCACCGTCGCCTTCCTGGCCGTCGTCAGCGTGGCGTACCTCATCGGGGCGCCTTGGCTCGTCCGGCTCTTTACCAGCGAGCCCGAGGTGGTGCAAGCAGGCGCCCTGGCCATGCGCATCATCGCCTGCGGGTATGTATTTTTTGGCTTCGGCATGATCGTCACACAGGCCATCAACGGCGCCGGCGACACCCGCACACCGACCCTCCTCAACTTCGTCTGCTTCTGGCTCCTGGAAATCCCCCTCGCCTGGCTCCTGGCCCTGTATTTTAACTGGGGACAAACGGGCGTGTACTGGAGCATCGTGTTCTCCGAAAGCGCCATGGCCCTGGCGGCGATTTGGGTGTTCCGCCAGGGGCGCTGGAAATCCACCACGGTCTGATTCGCAGCCTAGTGATTGGGTAGGAAGCGGCTTTCGCCGCCGCGCGTTGAGATCCCTGCAGGATGACAAGGCCGCGCCAAAAACCGGCGGCGCACGCTCGTGCTAAGGAACGCTCCTGCTGCCCCTCGAGCCCCGGAAACAACCCACAATCCCGGCCTAAAGGACCGGAATACCCGGGACGGCGCGGGTACCCCCTGTTTTCGACACTTATTTTGAAAAAAATATAAATATTTGCTTATCATATATTTAAGCCAAAAAAATACATTTATTTTGGATCTCCCAGACACCCAAAACCTATCTTTTGGGGTGTTTGTCCAGCAAAAAAAGAATCGAAGCGGCGTGATAAGCCTCGTGGTAGTCGGCATCAAGCCGAAACGCTTCTGGATAACATAACTCAAATCAATATATTGGGTATCGAATTGCTGGTAGGCAGCCTGTTTGACCAAATTAACGCTCAACCCTGAAAAGCGATTGAAATCGCTAAAACCGTCTTCTCGGTTCATGTCACGTTGAACAATGGCGAAACGGTATCCAAGACGATTTACACCAGACAGGAGCAGCATAAACTGGCCGATTTATTCGGATTGTGATTTTGGGTGTCCCAGTGTCGAAAACAGGGGGGGCTCCCGCAGAACGCGCGGAACGAGGGGGGGGCCGCAGAACACGCAGAACGAGGGGGGGCTCCCGCAGAATACGCAGAATGCGCAGAACGCGGGGGCTCCCGCAGAACACGCGGAAGGCGCGGAAGGCAGGGTGTGACGCCCATTTGGTGTAAAAAATGGTACCTCCGGAATGCCTGTTTCATGCCTGGGAGCAACTGCATCATACGCCGGGAGCGCAAACCGAAAACAACCCACAATCCCGGCCTCGGAGAGGCCCAACCTTTGTAGGGCACAACCTTACGAAAGCCAGGGTTTTAGCAACGGATGCTGAAACAATCGGGTAATGGACGTTACAGACTGTCCGGGTTTTAAATCATAATCTTCCTGGGCGCCCGGCGTAACAATCAGCAAGGGGATACCGCCTAAATCTTCTGCAGCAATGGTATTACCCCGGTTGACCGCCGGGGCGTTTGAGTATTTTACCTCGACGCCTAACACCGGGCGGTCGCCCTTCACCAGCACGAGGTCTAATTCCGTACCATCCTGCGTTCGATAAAAATAGTATTCCAGCGAGGGCTTCAGCAGGGGGATGATCTGTTGCAGGACAAAACCCTCCCAGGAGCTGCCTTTTTTGTGAAAGCCTTCCAGTTCTTCCTCGTTTTCAATACCAGATAATACGTGAAAAATGCCGGAATCGCGAATGAACACCTTCGGCGATTTTACCAACCGTTTGGATACGTTTAAATACCAGGGCTGCAACAACCGGATGATGTAGGAATTTTCAAAGTAACCGACGATATTTTTTACTGTATTAATATGGCTCCCGAGCGACTTGGATAAGTCGCTGTAGTTGACCGTGTTTCCGTGCACATGCGCGAGCATACGCAACAAGTTGCGCGTACGTGCCGGGGAGGCTGCGGACAGGCCCAGCAACGGCAGGTCCCGCTCGATATAGGTTCGCAGCAAGTCCAAGCGATGCGTAAAACTCGTTGGATCATCGTTTTGCAACAAGGCATCCGGATAACCGCCCCGCAGCCAAAGTTGTTTCCAATCGCACACGGACTTTACCTCCTCGTACACGAAAGGGTTAATTTCTACATAGGCGACTCTTCCGGCCAGTGTTTCCGCGCTGCTGGTCATTAATTCCGGCGAGGCGGAGCCCAGCAGCAAAAACCGGCCGGCTATTCTGTGGCGATCAATCACCGAGCGTAAAATCGGGAACAATTCCGGCATGCGCTGCACCTCGTCCAGGATGACCAGTTTATCGCGTCGGGCAAGCAGATAGCTTTCCGCGTCACGCAGTCGGTTTAAGTCCGCCTCCGACTCCAGGTCGAGGTAAACGCTCTCCTTTTCAGAAACAGACTGGATATACTTTGTGAGGGTGGTTTTACCCACCTGCCTGGGGCCGATCAATGCCACCGCCGGAATTTGGGTCAGTCGTTGTTCAATATACCCGGTCAGATGTCGGTAGATCATGTTGAAAAATAAATTAATCCTGCAAATTTACAAAAAAAATATAAAAATGCAGGAATAATTTTCGGTGCAACATGCTGCTGTATCATTCAGCCGGCCCGCCTGGGTCAGCGTGTCGGCAATTCGATAGGAAATGAAGATAGCGGGCAGCGACATCTGGCTTGGATGTGTGAGATCAAAGAAATGACATTTTTCGGTAATTTTTGCACATAAACTTTTCCGTGGGGGGGCTCCCGCAGAATGCGCAGAACGTGGGGGGCTCCCGCAGAATGCGCGGAAGGCGCGGGGGGCTCCCACGGAATGCGCAGAATGTGGGGGGCTCCCGCAGAATGCGCGGAAGGCGCGGGGGGGGCAGGGTGTGGTGTCCATTTGGTGTAAAAAATGGTACCTCCGGAATGTCTGTTT
>JBEIDF010000107.1:0-12065 GCA_040383605.1 Lewinellaceae bacterium | reverse complement strand
GCCTGAGGCAACGGAGGCTACGCTGACGATCTTCGATGAGGCTGGTCGCATGATCTACACGCAACGCGGTGACTTCGCGAAGGGCTACAATGCCATCACGCTGGATCGCAACGTGATCAACGCTACGGGCGTTCTGTACTATAAACTTGATACCGGATCGGACAGCGCTACGCGCAAGATGATTCAGATGAAGTAATAAAAAGACGATCTGACTCGCTCTTTCTACAGGCGACCTGCGCAGAAGTGCAGGTCGCCTGTTTTTTATAGGTGCCGCTCCAACAATTCGCCGATTTGTCGAGATAATTTTTACCTGATACAGTCGGTTTTCAGGTGATAAGTCTACAAAAAAACACGATACAGTGTTTTTATAAAAATAAGATAATCAATGTTTTATTGTTTTATTTACTTGAAATGACTAGAAAAACACGGGGGGACGATTTAAGGTATGCTGTCCTGTGACAGCCCTGGTTAGAGGTCGAAATTTGTGGTACAAAAGTTCAAAACACACGACCATGCAAGACTTCAACCAGGAGTTACTCAAGAAAATCTATTACGCGAACGGATCGAGCCGCCCTAACTGGCGCGTCAAGTGCTCATTACTATTTTTAATATTGTCTTTGGCGCTTGCTTTTTCGGAGAGCGTGCAGGCACAGTGCAATCCGTCCGGTAATTCAAGCCGCTTCGAATACGCAATAACACCTGCAGCAACTTTTAACCTGGCAGGCCAGGAATTGTGCACCGATCCGGCGCTGGGCAACGGCTGTTGTTCTATGCAAAGCGGCTTCAGATGCATTGATCTTATTTTTAATATAAATACCTTGCCGGGCGGTGCGCCATTTACGCCGTCCTGCTCCGGTAAGTTGTTGTTGACAGCCGGTCAAGGGGTTTTTGACTCCTTATATTTTGGCGTGGGGGCGCCTAATCCGGCCGGTAACAACACGAATTGCAGTGCCCCGGTGGCCCTTGGCAGCAACTACGAAATTGAACTGGAGTATGCCGGTAATAGCAGTAACCAGTTAATTGTGTCTTTGTCTGTAAAGAACGACATGGGCGTATCTGTTTTCAACGAAACCCAACTTGCATCGCCCGGCCAGTCCGTTATTTTGACCGTATGTGAAAACGGATTGGGGTGTCTTTTGCAGGATTTTGTTTTTGGCTGTTGCAGTGCAACCGCCTCACTTGATATCGCAGCCCCCGCAAACGATAGTATTTGCGTCGGGGGAAATTCGATTTTGAAATTTACCGCTTCGAACGGCCTCCCGCCATACACAGCAACTGTGCGGGCACTTTCCAGTGTGGATACCACGATTTTATCCTTCATTGTGAACGATGATAATGATGGCAATCCGGCCAGCGACACGGCAATTTTTCCCGTTTCTCCCAGTATTTCAACTACTTACCGCCTGCTCAGTATCGAAGATGCAGGCGGGTGTGTTCAGCCTGCCGAGGACGACGTGGTGATCACCGTATTGCCGAATCCTACTTGTTCTGTCACCGGTCTTGACACCGTGTGTCTGAATACGCTTGCACCTTCACTCTATGAAGCACCGGCAGGTGCATTTACATTTGGGTGGACCATCAGCGGAGACGCCGTTATAGCGGGTGATGCCGATCAACAGGTTGTGCTGGTTGACGCCGTGAACACCGGCGCTTTTACGCTTACGCTTACGCTGGAGGACGATTTTGGCTGTACTGCATCCTGCTCGAAGCAAGTAGTCGTGGTAGATCCCGTACTCACCCTGACGGCTTCCAGTCCGCAGACCATGACAATTTGCGGCGATACTGTCACAGTTACTATTGTGGCATCTACGGATGTGCAGGACATATTTACCCTTCAGTATGGTATCGGTTGGAATCCAGGTGAATTAGATTATATAGATCACACAGCCATCTCATTGCTCGGTGTACCGCCGACGATCAATGTCACATCCGGCGAATTTTGGTATTCGTGGGTAGATCTGGTTAATGACGGTACGGCATTGAATGGCCTAACGTTGGTTACCCTTCGTTTTCGAGCCGCATCCGGCTCGAGTACCGCTTCTGTGCATATCGTCGAATTTTTGCCTGCCCTCGATTTTGAGGTAATTGCCGACCCCGTTCAGTTTTGTTCGGTCAATCTGATTCCCCAGAATAACGTGGCGGTTGGACTCTCGCTGTTCGAAGTGACCTGTCCGGCCTCCCAAACCGTCTGCTCCGACCAGCCGGCGTTTACGCTGACCGACGGAAATCCAGCCGGCGGTACGCATAGCGGACCAGGCGTAACGGGGAATGTATTTTCCCCTGATGCTGCGGGCCCGGGCGCGCACGTAATCACCTACACAGTAACGAATGTCAACAACTGCTCTGCAACGTGTACGTACACAATCACTGTGGACGAAGCGGCAGGCGTGGAGGCTGGCGCCGATCAGGCGATTTGCCAGAATCAGACGGTGTTGCTCAATGCGCAACTCCTTGGCAGCGCGACCAGCGGCAGCTGGAGTGGTGGCGCCGGGCAATTTTCCGATCCGCTCTCGCCCGTCACGGTTTATACGCCGGCGCCCACGGAATACGGCAGCGCGGTTGTGCTGACCTTTACAACCAATGATCCGGCGGGCATTTGCACCGCCGATTCGGATAACCTCCAAATCACGATCAACACCTTGCCGATCGTGCAAGCCGGACCAGATCGGTCTGCCTGCGCAGCTGACGGCCTGAATCTGACCCTGCAGGGCGCCAGCATCCAACCCAACGGCAGCGGTGTCAGTACGGGATTCTGGAGCACCAGCGGTACGGGTACTTTCCAGCCGAATAACACCTTCCCCGGCGCGCAAAAGTATGTGCCGAGCCAAGCCGATAAAAATGCAGGACTTGTCACATTGACCCTCACCAGTGCTGACCCCGCCGGCCCCTGCAGCCCCGTATTCGACGCAATGATCCTCCGTTTCGAAGGATCGGGTGGGATAGTGTGCAATGATCTGGTCACCATCGCCCTCGGACAAACAGGTATGTACCAGATTGTGCCCGACGACGTGCTGGAAGGAACGTACAATTACGACCTGTTTTCTGTGAATATTCTCAAAAACGGTATTTCTATCGGTGATAAGGTGAACTGCTCGCACTTGAATACCCCCCTGAAGGTCGTTGCCACCAATATCTGCAACGGCAACTCCTGTATTACGAATGTCCAGGTGGTGGACAATCTGGCGCCTGTGGCAGTCTGCACCGATTTTACCCTGCCTTGCATTGTCGCGAATTTTGATCCGACTTATCTGTTCGTCAACCTGAACCTCACACAGGCATTCCCGACCACGACCGACAACTGTACCGTGGCAGCCCTGTCGCACACTGATGTATGGGTTACCCTGCCCTGTAATGGCGCATTCAATGGTCAGACGGATTTGACCGGGTACATTCAACGCACTTGGACGGTGGTTGATCAGGGCGGTCTGAAAGACACCTGTATACAATATATCTATCTAAAGCGCAACCATATTGAGGATGTGTTTATGCCGTCCGATACCGTGATGTCCTGTGAAATCGCTAATACGGCGCCTGCCGTTACTGGTACCCCGTTCGTCCAGGCTTTGGATAGAAACTGGCCACTGTGGCCGGATCAGGGCTATTGCGATCTGCAGTTGGAGTATGAAGATCAGGTGCTGTCGGGCTGCGGCGCTACCCAATCGGTTTTGCGCCGCTGGACGATTTTCGACCCTTGCCGTCCGACCAGTTCGGCGCCGTCTAATCCCAACCCGTTCTATTATGTGCAGTCCATCGTAATCGTAGATACCATCGCCCCCGTCTTTCAGTGTCCTGCCGCCCTGACCGTGAATACCAACCCCAACGATTGCCTCGGTACGGTGAACCTGCCAGATGTGATTGTGGAAGACGCTTGCTCGGCTATCGAAAGTATTCGTGCTGAATACCTAGAGGACGGAATTACCAAAATCGTAAACGGTACGCTGACTACCTTCCCCGGTAACAATGTGAACGATCCGGATACGCTTGGCGGACTGGGTGTGGTGGGTAATCTGCCCCTGGGTACAACAGTTTTCCAGTATTTCATCAATGATCTGTGCGATAATATCGCCACTTGCCTGGTGGAAGTTACGGTGGAAGATCAAACGCTGCCGGTTGCCGTTTGCGACGAATTCACGCAGGTTGCCTTGACGATGAACGGCATGGCTTTTGTAAACGCCTTCACTTTTGACGATGGCAGTTATGACAACTGCTCCCCCCTGATCTACAAAGTGCGCCGCGTGGAAGATAACGGCTGCCAGGATACCGCTTTCTTTTACGATCAGGTGAAATTCTGTTGTGAGGATGTGCCGGATACTGTCCAGGTCGTCCTGCGCGTGTACGACGTGCCGGTTCCGATTGGTCCGGTTTCCCTCGACTTTGAAGAGGAGCACGCCAACGACTGCCTGGTGCAGGTATTGGTGGAAGACCGAATCAGACCGGTTTGTACGCCGCCATCCAATGTGACTGTTTCCTGTGAAAATTTTGATCCCAGCCTTTGGACCTACGGTTTTGCGCAGGGCGCCGACAATTGTTGCGTAGATACAGTCACGGTAAGCACAAATTTGACACTTTTTGACACGATATGCAACCGTGGCACCATCCAACGCACCTTCCGTGTAAGCGATTGCGGCGGCCAGACTTCCCAGTGTAACCAGCGCATTGTGGTTGAATACGAGCAGGATTATTTTATCCGTTTCCCGGATGACGTCATTCTAACGGCCTGCGATGGTACGGACAACTACGGCGAACCGCAAATTTTTGGAGAAGACTGTGAATTATTGGCTATTTCTCGCCAGGATGAAGTGTTTACTGCTGTGCCGGATGCCTGTTTTAAAATTGTCCGTACGTGGCATGTGATCAACTGGTGTACCTACGATCCTAATTTGCCCATTACACAAGTACCAAATCCCAACCCAAGTGCTGTAGTCAATCACGCTTCGAACCTGGCCGGGCCGGTAGTTTCCCAATCGGGGACTACCGCGCCCTGGGCCCCTACAGTGGCTAAACTGACGCCGAACGACCCACAGCCTACGAACTTCTCCCAGTTCTGGAGCCCCGACAACAACGGCTACACCTACAAGCAGGTCATTAAAGTGATTGATAACGTCCCGCCGATCATCGGCGCATGTCCGAGCAACCCCAAATACTGCGATTTGAGCGAGAACAACGCCCAACTCTGGAACGCGCCGTACTGGTTTGATCCCAATCTGGGGCTGCAGGATTTATGCGAAGGCGAGGCCAACCTGGCGATCTCCGCCACCGACCTCTGCTCCGGCAGTAACCTCACCGTGCGCTACCTGCTCTTCCTGGATACGGATTATGACGATGTCATGGAAACGGTCGTCAGCAGTACGAACCTGCCTGGATTCAACCGAATCAACTATGGTAACGCCAACACGCCCAATTTTTCCGGCGGCACGCCGCGGGAATTCGACCATCGCCCCGTGTCCTCCAACCAGAAATTCGGTTTCGCCCTGCAAACCACCTTCATCGGCAATCAACTGGCTGCTTTTGTGCGCTGGAATACGGCAAGCGCGCCTAATAACTTCGCATCGCCGCAACTTCCGCACGGACGCCATAAGATAAAGTGGTTTATTTCCGACGGCTGCGGCAATGAAACCGTTTGTGAGTATAATTTTGTTGTGGAAGATTGCAAAGCGCCTACTATTGTTTGTAAAAATGGTCTGAGCGTTAATATCACGCCGACCGGCACGCTCAACCTGTACGCTGCAGATTTTCTCTTGCACACGCAGGACAATTGTACGCCGGCAAATCAGCTCCAACTCGGTCTTGTGCGTTCTGATCTGTCAAATGGTGCTTTCCCGCTGGATGGCGCTGGTCAGCCGCAAATCAGCGTAACGTACGATTGTACCGACCTGGGACAGCAGCCGGTGCAACTCTGGTCGCGCGATAAACAAGGAAACGCCGATTTCTGCGAAACGTATGTTATTGTCCAGGACAATCAAAATAACTGCTCCAACAGTTCCGTGACGGTTGCCGGCGCGCTCAAAACGGAGCAACAAGCGGGACTTGAAGGCGCCGGCATCGAACTCTCCGCCACGCACCCGGTACTGCCCGCGCTGAATATCTTCGGCGACAGCGATCCGCAGGGCCTTTATGCCTTCTCCAATGCCCTGCCCCTTGCCTCCGCCTATACGGTGACGCCCTGGAAAAATGACCTGCACGCCAATGGCGTCAGCACGTATGACTTGGTACTGATTTCTAAACACATACTCGGCCTCGAACCGCTGTCAAGCCCGTATAAAATGATCGCTGCGGATGCCAATAAATCTAATTCCATCACGACATTTGACATCGTGGAACTGCGCAAATTGATTCTGGGTGTGTACGACGAACTGCCCAACATGCCGTCTTGGCGGTTCGTGGACAGCGATTACCAGTTCGCCGACTCCACCAACCCGTTTGCTATGCCCTTCCCGGAATCAAAGTCGGAATTGGATGTGCAGGGTGCTATGACCGATAACAACTTTGTCGCCGTAAAAATTGGCGATGTGAACGGATCGGCCATCGCCAACGTGCTGGATGCGGGTAGTGATCGGAGCGCCGGCGTTCTGACCTTCGACCTATACACAATGGAAGGCGCGCAAGCCAATGTCCCAACACTGAATCAGACCGCCTTGTGCGGACCGGATTTAGAAGCAGGCAAAACCTACACCCTTCTGTTTCAAACGCCGGAGGCGGCGGAGGCATTCCAGTTTACGCTCAACTACCAGGATGTGGAGATACTGGAAATTCTTCCGGGCGCGGATATGGCGTTGGAACACTTCGCGCAATTCGCCGATGCAATTACCTGCTCCTTCAACCGGCTCTCGGGCGCTGCAGGCGGCAAACAAAATTTTGCCATCGTGATTCAGGCCCTTCGCAGCGCACCGGTACATGCAATGGTGTCTTTATCTAACCGCATCACCAAATCGGAGGCATACGTGCGCGCAAATGGCATGGAAAAATGGGAAATCTCGTTGCGATACCACTCGCCGGCCGGCGTAACCGTAAGCGGTGTAGGGTTTGAATTGTATCAAAATATACCGAACCCTTTTGTATCCAAAACGACCGTTGGTTTCCACCTGCCGGAGAAAACCGAGGCGCGCATCGAAGTTTTTGATGAAGCCGGGCGTTTACTGCACACGCAAAAAGGTGTTTTTGAAAAAGGCGTCAATTGTTTCGTGCTGGAAGCCAGAACAATTCAGGCGAGTGGCATGCTATATTACAAAGTTTCCACCGAGCAACATAGCGCCTCTTTACAAATGCTGAAAGTGAATTGACAATCTAAAATATTAATTCTTTAGGGTAGCGTTTTTACAATAGTTTGTATCTTGCGGTTTGGAAACAGGAATTTTTCTCTAAAAGCAAGATCGCGCATGTGTAAAAACGCTACCATTTTTATTTATATTTTAATCCTGGTATTGTCGCATAGTAAGAAAGCGGACGCGCAGTGCAATCCGCTTCCCTGCATAATGCCGATGCCTTCCGTAAATGCGCAGGATGCTTGCGTGAACCCCAGCCCAGCCTCGCTGGATTGCTATTTTGGCGCTACGACCTCAGATCCGCCGGTGTCTTTTCCGCCTTCCTGGTGTTCGGTCATTCATAATAACCATTGGTTTGCATTTGTAGCGGACGCGACCTCTGCCAGTTTTACTTTTGATGTGTACGGTTGTGCGGTGGGAAACGGCATTCAGGTCGCCGCTTTTTCAACAAATGACTGCATCAATTTTAGTTTTGTCTCCGCCTGCATCGGCAATATTCCTTCCGGTGGCTCCGCTACCTTAGTTGCCGCGCCGCTTGTACCGGGTCAGACGTATTATATTTGTGTGGACGGCAGCGCCGGCGCAGAATGTGACTACTCCATAAATGGCGTCAATCCTTCCGTAAATGGCCCCACCAGCGGTATTTGTCTGCCCTCTTCCAATACCCGTACCTACACCACAAACTCTGTCTCTACCTGGTCTGTCAGTCCGCCCGGTGCGGCTACTATCCTGGGTAATACGACTGGTACGCAGGTAACGGTGGCCTTTGAACAGCCCGGCGAGGTGCAGGTGTGCGCGCAAAGTATTACCTGCCCCAATGCACCCAACCAGTGCCTTACGGTTACAGTCGGCGAGGATGTACTCTCCGAAGAAATGGTGGATTTATGTCAGGGGAAATCAGTGCAATGCGCCGGCAGAACCTTCACACAACCCGGTAGCTTTATGGTCAACTTGCCCTCAGTACTCGGTTGCGACAGCGTCATCAACTGTAAGGTCAACCTGATTCCTACCGTTTTTGTGACAGAAGAAGTGTTTTTATGTCAGGGACAATCGGTGAATTGTGCCGGACAGGAATTTTTCGGCCCGGGAAATTTTCCGGTGAAATTTACAACCGACCAGGGCTGCGACAGCATCGTGAATTGTAAAGTCACCTTGATCCCAACCTTCAACTCCCCGTTCTCCCTGGTGAATCTTTGCGGGCCGGCGGAATACACCATTTGTAATGAAACTTTCTCAGAATCCGGACTGTGGTCGGCTACCTGCTCGAACTACCTGGGCTGCGACAGTATTGTCAATGTAAACCTGGCAATTCTGAATCCAAGCGCCGTGATCGCCCCGCCCGCCGTGATTAATTGCGATTCAAATAGCGTCATCACGCTGGACGGCAGTGCCTCTCCCGCCAATAATGCGGTGGGTGGAATCACGTTATATAACTGGAGCGGCCCGGGAATTGTCGGTCCGAAAAACACCCCTAAAATTCAGGTGAATCAACCCGGGCAATATTGCCTTATTGTGGCGCATGGCCGCGGTGGATTGTATTGCTACGATACGACCTGCGTCACAGTTACCGCCTCCAGCGCTTTGCCGCCGCTGCCGCTGGTCGGTGGAAACTTACAGCCTTGCGGCGATTCCACTTTGCTGTACACGGCGGTGTCTAATGGCATTCCGCCTACGACCGGTTTCATCTGGACCACCCCGGGCGACGTGCCGTTTGTCCCGCTCGCATCGGATTCTATCTTGATTACCTGGAACGATATCATTATCGGCGATTCTTTATGTGTAACGGCTGTTAATGCCTGTGGCCTGTCAAACCCAGCCTGCGTTCCAATTAATGTGCAACCCATCCTGGCGCCCGTTTCTATTCTCGGCCCCGATACGGTTTGCGCAAACGGGGGCGCCTACCTTTTCCGTCTGGATACTACTCAGTCGGGTGTTAACTACACCTGGACGGCGCCGTTGGGCGCTGTGCTGAACGGGAGCGGCGACTCTGTTACCGTAGATTTCCTGACCGCCGTCTCCGGACCGGTCTGCGTCACCGCAGCGGGCGCCTGCGGCTCGGCGCCCGCCGTTTGTACTTTCGTGTCTGTGGCGCCAGTCCCCGACGCCGGCTTGACGGGCGGCGGCGAAATCTGCCTCGGCGATTCCATTGATCTGTATTTTACCCTGAGCGGCAATGGCCCGTTTGACGTAACCTGGTCCGACGGCGTCCAGCAATATGTTTTACAAAATATTGCAGACGGTTATACGCTGTCTTTGGAACCCACGCAGAATACGATCTATCACCTAATTAATATAAATGATGCAACCGGCCCAGTAGCCTGCACCGCCACGGTCAGCGATACCGTCACTGCGGTGGTTTGGCCAAATGCCGCTTTAAATAAAACCGTGGAAATCTGTCAGGGCGAAACAGTGCTGCTCGCGGGCGCCTTGCAAACCACGCCGGGCGTGTACATAGATCGCCTGCAAACCATCCACGGCTGTGACAGCGTGATTACCACGACGCTGAATGTGTTTAAACTGGATACCACGCACATCGCTCTTGCTACCTGCGACCCCGCGCTCGCTGGGGTGAGTTCCGTGACGCTCGCTCAGACTAATGGCTGCGACAGCCTGGTGGTTACGACGGTCAACCTGCTCCCTACCGATACGCTGCTGATACTGAATACCAGTTGCGATAGTGCGGATGTGGGTGTGTTCGTACAAAATTTGAACAATCGATTCGGCTGCGACAGTACGGTCATCACCACCGTGGCGTATTCCAGTAATTACACGACCAATATTTTTGCTTCCACCTGCGATCCAACACAGGTGGGTGTCTTTACGGAAAGCTATATTTCTACCAACGGCTGCGACAGTATCGTAATTACGAAAGTAAGCCTGTTGCCGGAAAGCACCGTAAATGTCTTCGGGCAGAGTTGTAATCCGGCTGAAGTAGGCGTCTTTACGAAGGTACTGAGCAATCAGTATGGCTGCGATAGTACGGTGATCACGACTATTGACTTTTTCAGCCTGGATACCACCTATCTGACAGCAACTAACTGTGACCCGGCGCTGACTGGCCTGTTTACATCCAAACTAACCACCGCCCAGGGGTGTGACAGTGTGGTGGTAACGGCGGTTAGCCTGCTGCCGAGCGATACGACTTATTTATTTGGACAAAGCTGCAATCCGTCCCAGACAGGGGTATTCACCCAAAATCTGAACAATCGTTGGGGCTGCGATAGTACCGTCATTACAGCGGTCAGCTTCTTCCGACTGGATACTACCTACCTGACCGCGCGCAGCTGCGACCCGGCGGCAACCGGTGTGTTTACCCAGACGGTACTGACCGCCGCCGGTTGCGACAGTGTGTTGATTACCACGGTTTCTTTGCTGCCCAGCGATACGACGTATCTGTTTTCTACGACTTGCATTCCCGCGCAAGCCGGGGTATTTACCAATTCGCTGAGCAACCAGTACGGCTGTGATAGTACCATCATCCGGACCGTCAACCTGCTCCCCAGCAACCAGGTTGCTGTGCAGGCGACTACCTGCAATCCGGCAGACGCCGGCGTATTCGTATTCAACCTGACCAATCAGTTTGGCTGCGACAGCGTTGTCACGAGAACGGTTAGTCTCCTGCCGCGTGATACGATTTATCTAACAGCCTTCACCTGCGAACCCGCTCAGGTGGGCGTCACTTTTGTTAGTCTGACCAATCAGTTCGGCTGCGACAGCACCGTCATTACGCAAACGAATCTCCTGCCGGCAGCAAGTTGTAATGTGAATATCCTTCTGAGTGGATCGAACATTCCCTGCGGCGCTAGTGCCGGCATTTTGACGCTCACCGCAACCCTTGGCGAAGCGCCGTTTAGTTACACGGTACTTCTCAATGGAAATCCGGTATCGAACGGATCCTTCAACGCAATCGGAGCGCCGCAGATTATCAGCGGCCTCGGTGCGGGTACCTACACCATAGAGGTCGGTTCGGCCAATGGCTTCAGTGCGACGGCCCAGGCTGCCATTGTTCCGCTGGTACCGCCGGCGCTTTCGGCGAGTGCCGTTTCTGCGTACAACGGATTCGCCGTCAGCTGCGCAGGCGCGCAGGACGGTCGGGCGATTGCCACGGCCTCTGGCGGACTTTTACCCTATAATTACGTGTGGTCAACCGGCGCTAACGGCACACAAATTGATCAACTTGCGGCGGGGATTTACACCGTGACCGTCACAGACGCTAACAACTGCACGCGTTCCGCTTCCGTAACGCTCCAGGAACCGCCGGCTTTGGATTTCACTTTTAGAGCTGGCGACCCCGACTGTTTTGGCCAAAACAATGGTTCGATCACGGCGAACGCCGCCGGTGGTGTGCCGCCATATCTGTACGTCTTGGCTGGACGGCCCCCGCAAAACACAAACGTGTTCAGCGGGCTTGCTGCCGGCGCCTACAACGTTGTGGTGGAGGATGCAAACGATTGCCAAGCTACGGAGACGATTGTAGTAAATCCGCCAGTTATCCTGGATGTCACCTTGGGCGATGACCAGGTTATTGAAATCGGAGAAAACGCCTTGTTGCAAGCGCTGGTGAATGTGCCAGCGGACAGCATTGATCGGGTGGTGTGGACACCGGCATTTGACAGCACGGCCTGTCCGCAATGCCTAACGCAAACGGTGTCACCCTTTGTATCCACCGCCTATTCCATCCAGGTTACGGCCAACAACGGCTGCCGGGATGAAGATCGCATCATCGTGTATGTTGATCGGCGTCGCTACGTTTATGTTCCCAACGTGTTTTCTCCGAATGAGGACGGTTTGAACGATAAATTC
>JBEIDF010000106.1:0-12115 GCA_040383605.1 Lewinellaceae bacterium | reverse complement strand
TTTTTTTAATTTTTTTTTTTGTGCGGGGGGGGGGTTTTTTTTGCCCACAAAAAAAAACCCCCCGCCTGTTTTTATGGGGCAGTTCTTGGCGCCATCAAAATATCGAGCAATTCCCCGGCTGCTTTCGCCACCACGGTACCTGGACCGAATACGGCTGCGACCCCTTCGTTCGTCAGGAAATCGTAGTCTTGCGGCGGGATCACCCCGCCCACGACCACGAGGATATCTGCTCTGCCGAGTTTTTTTAGTTCGGCGATTACCTGGGGTGCGAGCGTTTTGTGTCCGGCGGCGAGACTGGAAATCCCGAGAATATGCACATCATTTTCTGCGGCCTGGCGGGCTGCTTCGGCTGGGGTTTGGAACAGCGGGCCGATATCCACATCGAATCCGAGGTCGGCAAAAGCGGTAGCAATAATTTTTGCGCCTCGGTCGTGACCGTCCTGGCCCAATTTGGCGACCATAATCCGCGGTCGCCGGCCCTCCATGTCTGCGAAGGCGTCGGCTTTCGCGCGGGCTGTTTCGAAGTCGGCATTATTTCGCATTTCTTTTGCGAACACGCCGGAGAGCGTGCGGGTGTTGGCTGCATATCGGCCGAAGGCGTCTTCCAGCGCCTGGGAAATTTCACCCAGCGTAGCGCGCGCGCGCGCAGCCTCGACTGCCAGAGCGAGCAGGTTACCCGTTCCGCTTTGGGCGGATTCGCGCAGGGCCGACAGGGTTTGTTGCACGGCGGTGTTGTCGCGGCTGTTTTTTACTTTTTGCAGGCGGCGGATTTGGGAATCCCGCACCGCCTGATTATCCACTTCGAGGATATCGAACGCGATGTCCTGCGGTACCTGGAAGATATTGACGCCCACGATGCGATCCTGGCCGGAATCAATTCGTGCTTGTTTGCGGGCGGCGGCTTCTTCGATGCGGAGTTTGGGCAGGCCCTCTTCGATGGCCTTGGCCATACCGCCGCGCTCCTCCACCTCCTGGATCAGCGCCCAGGCTTTTTCGACGAGTTCGCGGGTAAGATTTTCCACGAAATACGATCCGGCCCAGGGATCGGCGGCGCGGCACACTTCCGATTCTTTTTGAATGAACAACTGGGTGTCGCGGGCAATTTTGGCGGAAAAATCGGTGGGCAGTGCGATGGCCTCGTCCAGCGAGTTGGTATGCAGGCTTTGCGTGCCGCCCAGCACAGCCGCCAGCGCCTCGATGCAGGTACGCGCGACATTATTGAAGGGGTCCTGCTCGGTGAGGCTCCAGCCGGAAGTTTGGCAGTGCGTGCGGAGCGCGAGGCTTTTGGGGCTGGTTGGGTTGAATTGGCGCACCAGTTTCGACCAGAGCAGCCGGGCGGCGCGCATTTTGGCGATTTCCCGGAAGTGGTTCATGCCGATACCCCAGAAAAAAGAGAGCCTGGGGGCGAAATCGTCTATGTGCAGGCCGGCTTTTAGGCCGGTGCGGATATACTCCAGTCCGTCGGCCAGCGTGTAGGCGAGTTCCAGTTCGGCCGGCGCGCCGGCCTCGTGCATGTGGTATCCGGAGATTGAAATGGAATTGAATTTGGGCATATTTTTGGCGCAATACGCAAAAACATCTCCGATGATGCGCATCGAGGGGCCGGGCGGATAGATATAGGTGTTGCGCACCATAAACTCCTTCAGGATGTCATTTTGGATCGTGCCGCTGAGATGGTCGGGCTGGACGCCTTGTTCTTCCGCGGCGACGATATAGAACGCCATGATGGGAATGACGGCGCCGTTCATGGTCATGGACACCGACATTTGATCCAGCGGGATTTGGTCGAACAGCAGTTTCATATCCTCGACCGTATCAATCGCCACGCCGGCTTTGCCGACATCGCCCTGTACGCGCGGATGGTCCGAATCGTAGCCGCGGTGGGTAGCCAGGTCGAAGGCAACGGAGAGGCCCTTTTGGCCGGCAGCCAGGTTGCGCCGGTAGAAGGCGTTGCTTTCTTCGGCGGTGGAGAAGCCGGCGTATTGCCGGATCGTCCAGGGTTGGCTTACGTACATACTGCTGTACGGCCCGCCGAGGAAGGGGGGAATGCCGGGCGCATAGCGCAAGCGGGGAACCGGCGGCGCCGGCGGGGCGTTTGGCGCGCGCAGGTTTGGGTCGAAGGGGATGGCGGAGAAATCTGGTACGGGCATAGCGGCTTGGCGCGAAGCGCGCGGGTATTTTTTCGGCCGAAAGATAGTGCGAAAACGGGAAAAACGCCGCGCCTTTTCGCGCTCAATCGAGCGCGAGCATTTTAGCGACGACCAATTTCCCGTTCATCATCGTTTTCCGTCCAAACACCAGGCCTGCGCCATCGGCGTCAATCAGCACCGTATCGCCTTTCAGGTAATTTCCGGCGAGCACGTGTTTAGCCATTTCGTTGGTGAGTTCGCGTTGCAGGGCGCGTTTGAGCGGGCGGGCGCCGTACTGCGGGTCGAAGCCGCGTTCCAGGATTATTTTTTCGGCTGCCGGCGTGAGTTCGAGTTGGAGTTCCTGTCGTTCGAGCATTTTCCGCAGATCCTGGAGGAGGATATGGAGGATTTGGCCCAATTGATTTTTTTGTAGCGGGTGGAAGACCACCACTTCGTCAATTCGGTTGAGGAATTCCGGCCGCATACTCATTTTAAGGGCATCCATCACCGATGTTTTGGCCGTTTCGAACAATTGGTGTTGTTCGAATTCCGGCAGATCTGCATATTCCTCGAGCGTTTCTCGGATTTGGTCGCCGGCAAGGTTGCTGGTCATGATGATGATTGTATTTTTGAAATTTGCGGTTCTGCCCTTATTATCGGTGAGTCGGCCATCGTCGAGCACCTGCAAGAGGATGTTAAAGACATCCGGGTGCGCTTTTTCGATTTCATCGAGCAGCACGATGCTGTAGGGTCTGCGGCGAACGGCTTCGGTGAGTTGGCCGCCTTCATCGTAGCCGACATAGCCGGGGGGTGCGCCGACGAGCCTGCTGACGGCGTGTTTTTCGTGGTATTCCGACATATCAATCCGGGTGACGGCGCGTTCGTCGTCGAACAGCACTTCGGCGAGCGCCTTAGCAAGTTCTGTTTTGCCGACGCCGGTGGGGCCGCAGAAGATAAACGATCCGATTGGTTTATCCGGGTCGCTGAAGCCGGCGCGGTTTCGGCGGATGGCGTCGGAGACGGCCGCCACGGCTTCCTCTTGTCCGACGACGCGTTGGTGCAATTCATTTTCGAGGTGCAGCAGGCGTTCCCGTTCGCCGCGCATCATTTTGGCGACGGGGATGCCGGTCCAGCGTGCGACCACTTCCGCGATATCGTTGGCGGTGAGGGTTTGGGTGGTCATGCGATTTTCCGGCGCCAGGTTTGCGAGTTTTTCGTTGGCATGTTTGAGCAGGGCTTCCTGGGCGGGGATATCCTGGTATTTGAGTCGGGAGGCTATTTCGAGGTGACCGTCTCGTTCGGCGCGATTGTACTGGATTTGGAGTTCCTCGATGCGTTTTTTTGTATTTTGTATTTCCTCGACGATATCCTTTTCGTGTTGCCATTTGCTGCGGACGGCGTCGAGTTTTTCGCGGAGTTCCTCCACCTGTTTATTCATGCCCTCGAGTTTGCGCGCGTCTCCCTCGCGTTTAATGGCTTCGCGTTCGATTTCCAGTTGGCGGAGTTTGCGGTCAAGTTCGTCCACCTCTTCGGGCACGGAGTCCAGTTCGAGTCGAAGTTTAGCGGCGGCCTCGTCGAGCAGGTCAATGGCTTTATCGGGCAGTTTGCGTTCGCTGATATATCGGTGCGAGAGTTCGGCTGCAGCGATGACTGCTTCGTCGAGAATTTGCACCTTGTGGTAGTTTTCGTATTTTTCGCTGATACCGCGGAGGATAGAGATCGTGTCCTCCATAGACGGTTCATTGGCGTACACCGATTGGAAGCGGCGTTCCAGCGCTTTATCGCTTTCGAAGAACTTTTGGTATTCGTCGAGGGTGGTTGCGCCGATGGTGCGCAGTTCACCGCGGGCGAGCGCGGGTTTGAGGATATTTGCGGCGTCCATGGCGCCTTGTCCGCCGCCGGCGCCCACGAGGGTATGGATTTCGTCTATGAAGAGGATGACCTGTTCATCCGACTCTACGACTTCATGGATCACTGCTTTCAGGCGTTCTTCGAAATCGCCTTTATATTTCGCGCCGGCGAGCAGCGCTGCCATATCGAGGGAGAAAATTTTCTTGGACTGGAGATTGGCGGGCACGTCTTGTTGGACGATGCGCCAGGCGAGGCCTTCCACGATCGCCGTTTTGCCGACGCCGGGATCGCCGATGAGGATTGGGTTATTTTTTTTGCGGCGGCTGAGGATATGGAGTACCCGTCGGATTTCCTCATCGCGGCCGATGACGGGGTCGAGTTTGCCTTGTTCGGCCAGATCCGTCAGGTTGATGGCGTATTTATTCAGCGCGTTGTAAATTTGATTTGCGCTTTGTTCCGTCACTTTTTTCCCTTTTCGGAGGTTTTGCACGGCGGTTTGGAGGGCCTCTTTGGTGGCGCCGTGTTCGCGCAGCAGGCGGGCGGCCTTATCCTTGCCTTGCGCGATGCCGAGCAGCATCATTTCGAGCGAAATATAATCGTCGCCGAATTCTTTCAGCAATGTTTTTGCGGCGGCGATGGCTTTATTAGCGTCGCTGCTGAGGTACTGTTTATCGCTGCCGCCTTGTACGCGCGGCGTTTCCTGCGTCAACTGGTCGAGTTCCTGTTCAAAACGGGGCATATTGACCCCAATTTTTTTCAACAAAAAACCAACGGCGGAGTCTTCCGTTGCGAGCAGCCCTTTGAGCAGGTGCGTGCAGTCCACGCTTTGTTGTTCGTTTTCCGCTGCAATTTGTTGTGCTTGCACAATGGCCTCTTGGGCCTTGATGGTGAAATGGTCGTATGTCATAGTCTTGGAAGTGCTTGGGAATGGTTTGCGGTTAAGAGCATGTCTAAAATTATATTTCTCGCTAATATGAAAGTCTTTTTCAGCCAACCTTCGTTCCTTTTTTTCGCCGTAATTAGTCCCATTACGCCTGCAAAAAGCGCCTTGTCTGGCTAAAAAATCCTTTTCATATTAGCAGAGCATATAATTTTAGACACGCCCTTAATGCTGCCTGCGGAGGCGTCGGGGATTTTCTGCGAGGGTGCGCATGCGCACGTTTTTGTACCGGCAGAAAAATCCCCGATCCCCCTGCACCCTACCTATCACCCAAAACAAATCGCTATGATCGCCCGTATTTCCTCCGCGCTCTCCGTATTGGCCGTGCTAGCGGGCTCTTTGGCCGCACCCGATCTTCAGGCTATCCCGGACTCCGATTCTATCTGGGTACAACAGTGGATCAGGAATAGCCGTACGGACTACCGTTTGCTACAAAATACCTGCTTCGACCGCTATACGGCCACTTCGTTGCAGTTGGAACAGCTGGATCGCCGGTTGCAGGGAGGTATGGGGATATCCTGCGAAGAAGGGTATCTGCTCTTGCAGGAAAAATTGCAACTCGAAAAAAAATTGCGCGTAATTGAAGAGGAGGCAGAACTGAAAATCCTCCGGCTCCGTTTCCGAAAAAGCATCGAAATGCTGAAAATCCTCTACGAAAAAATCTTGGGTATGGACCATCACTTTAGCAGCTTGCGCGCGCACCAGCAAATGATGCGCATCAGCAATCCCCATGAATACCCCGAATTTAAGGCGGTGAAAAGCGTACTAGACGAGCGTATGCAAAAAAAACTGGGCTTTGCGCTCCCCGCATTCATGGAGTCTAACCCCTACTTGTCCGCCGTTTTTTCTATTATCGGCCTGACGCTGAGCAGCGAGGGCCGAACGAACCGTGAACAGCTCGACCAGATTGATTGCATCCTCGATTTTACCGTCCGGATGCACAACGACCTCAACCTGATCTGCTTTGAGGCAGGTTACCTGCACGAGGCCGACCTGTCACTCAAACAAGAATGCGAAACGCTGTTCGCCGATTGCACCAAACCCTTGGGCTTCGACCTCTCCCTCGACGATTGCCGGGAAACGGACGACTGGGAGCGCCTGTACCGCCTGCTCGACCACCCGCCATCCAACGCACAACACAACCTCAGCAACCAATTAGCACACCAACAATCCAAAATTCACCTGCTTTTCTCCATCGAACGCATCGTCCGCTTTATTGACCGCTACTGCATCTTTGTAAACCAAGGCAAAGAATACTACAAAAAATTCGCCCGAATCACCGACAGCTACAACCAAAACCAGACCTGCGCAGCCACGCTCTCCGGCGCCCTCGACCAAATCCGATCAGATATCCGTATCACCCTGGATAAATTTACCAGCGCCTATAATCTGCCGGAAATGCAAGGCTCACGACTGAAGGATTTACTCCACGGAATAGAATGAAATGATTGCGGAATGCTGATTGGGGATTGTGGATTTGATTTGATCGCGGGTTATTCCCTGAAAATAGTGTAAATAACAACCTACAATCGGACCAAATCCGCAATCCGAAATCCGCAATCCCAATCCCCCAATCACTTCAGTTCCACTTGCAGGGCGCCACCAGCCAAAACGAAGGGATGGTCACTTCCATCAACTCCTCCGTGGAATCCAGGCGCTGCATGAGGTAATTACCCGACATGCGCCCGATTTCTGTCATCAGGTTGCAGTAAGATGAGTAGCGGTAGCTTTCTCCGGGTGCGATGACAGGCTGTCGGCCGACTACGCCTTCGCCCTCGACTTCCCGAACGATGCCGTTGGAATCGCGAATGTTCCAATGCCGGCGCAACAATTGTACCGAGAGCGGACTGCCGTTTTCGATCGTAATGAAATAGGCAAAGAAAAACTTTTTACTTCTGGCGTCAGAGTGCGCAGGAAGAAATTGAGTTTCCACTTTGACGGTTATACCGTTTGTCGTGCATATTTCCATAATACTCCCGGTAGGATTGTGATTTGTTAGAGCTTGTTCAATTTTTGATTTCCGGGCTGACGCAAATGCCCAATTTTATTTTCAACTGCGTTAAGTTTTTTCGCTGAATCGTCTGCATTCGACTGTAAAATTTGCCTTATTGAAAATAAAACTCTTGCAATTTCGCCTCAGAATCAAAATCTGAATAAGCCCTTTTATCATAAATGCGCTTTGAGCGGTAATTGTTTAGAGCATAACCATGATTTTCTGCTGAAGGCAACAAAATCCGGCCAGGTACGGCGGCGCAAATAAAAAAGCCGAGACCGGACTTTTCCGGCTCGGCCTCCATTAGAAATTACTAAACACGGGTAATTCTTACGAAGCGACTGCTACTTTAATGGTATATAACAACGCTACAAGTTCTTTATCAGTTGAATGATTTCAGCGGATGTGGCATATTTTGGCGAAACAACTACTTTGCTATTGGCGTCTGCTTGGGCGTCTGCGTTGCCCAGCAGGAATTGCGCGCCTAATTTGGAAATGGTTATTAATTGCACCGGGAATCCGGCCGGCACGCCCTCCACACAAAACAGGTTGTTGTCCGTATTAGGTTGCAAGCGGAATACCGATCGGTTGTTTTTTAACAATAAAAAGACCTGGCTGTTATCTGCATCGAAGCCCGGGGGCATTTCGGCGCAATAATTCGTCCGCTGCCCGGCCAGAATTTTTCCGGTGCAAAGCCAGCCGGTATTTTTAGCAACCAGCTCATACCCGGACACCGGGTTGCCGGAAGCCGACCATTCGGCGGTATAAATATCCGAAGAATCAGGTGCTAAAGCCCAGTATGCCGGTTCGGTACCGTTGTTGGCGCCGCCCTGCCAGAGCGACAGACCGCTTGCCGGTTGTTCGGTCGGAACTTGTATTTTGACCGAGCGTCCAGGGCGGGGTTTAATCTCTTTTCCGTCGCAATAAAATTTCAAAAAAAACATAAACGCACATTCCAGCGGTTCTCCTTGCTGCGTGGCGGTGGGCAGTTCCCGGGCGAGCATATCGCCCTTATCCAACACTTCAATTACTTCCAGGGTCAGATTCGCGCAAGCGCTGCAAGGCACAACTACGCCGCTCGCTGCGTCCTGAAAGAGCGATTCCGTATCGCTCAAAATCAAGCGGAGGCCGCCGGCGGTGGTCAGCACGGTATCCTTGCGCAGGTTTTGGAGCGAAAACACGCTGCGGGTAGTCGGTTCGGGGACTTGCGCGAGCGTCTGTCGGATTTCGGCGACAGACGGCGGGTAAGCCCGGAAAAATTCCACGTCTTTACGGCATTGGACGCCTGTCAGGGCGCACAAAAAGGCAATAAAAACGCTATATTTTAAAGTTGAATACATGTTTATGTGCGATTCGTAAAAAAGATACGGCAGCCGGTGTTTTCGCTGCCTCCTCAGTCTAAAATTTTTGTTAACCCAAGTTGCACCCCTTGCAGGCTGTATTGTTGCCGCACGGGGCTGCCGTCCGGACTGATCGGTTGCAGGACGCGGCGGTAGTAAGGCTCCACGAAAACCCGCAATTGCGGCCGCAGGTGCCAGAACCACTGCACGCTGCCCATCAGGCTCGCGCCCGTCCGCGCGCGGAAGGCCGGATTGTCCCGACCAAAATCTGTCGGGGCGCCCTGGGGCGATAGCATCGCGCCGCGATTCCAGAAGAAGATATTGATGGAGGCGCCAGCCTGCAGGCTGAAACCAGTTCGGCCCGACCGCCACTCGCCGCCCAACATGACCGGGATATCCAACATGCCATAGCGGTTATAGGTCTTCTGATAGTGTTCGCCGTAATCCACGCCGATTGTATCCGTAATAGTTTGCCAAACGCCCCCTACCAGCTCGTTCCGCACTTTCACCGTATATTCTATATAGTTGGGATCGGCGTACTCGAACACCTCCGTGAATTGGTCGTAGTGCAAGCCCGCGCGAAGTAGGTAATGGCGATTTAGCAGCATCGAAGCGCGCAAACCGGCGTTGAAAGCAGTGCTTGGGCTTTCTGTTTCCTGGCGCAGGCGGCTGTAATTCTGAAATTCGGGATCGGGACTGCTTAGGCGGCGACTGGGCAGGCTCGGGCCGGCATACACATCGGCAAACCAGACGTTCGGACGTCCGCTAAAATCGTAGCAACTCCCAGGGTCTTTTCTTTTCCGGGGCAGTGTAAAAGGTATCTGTTTGGGCGAAGCCGGCGGTAGAAAAACAGCCGGAGGCGCCTGGATTGCTGATCCGGGAAGCAGCGGTACAGCAGAAATGCCGCGATCGAGCCGTGCGGCGGTTATTTCGGCAGACTGCATTTCAGGTTGCGGGGCAGCGGGCAAAATTTCCACCGCCGGGTCAACCATCGCCGGGGCGACGTCCGCGGGCGCGGCCTCGATCGCAATCGTTGGCGCCGGCTGGGGAGCGGGAGCAGGAATCTCGTCGGACGCGGGAATTACCTCCGTTTGGCGGATTCCAGGCGTAGTGGCAGCGATCTTCTCTTGCCGAGGCGCCGAAAATTCCGGCGTCGGCCCGGCAGGGTCCGGCCGAAGCGCCGACAGGTACACGATTGCGGCAGCGGACAGTGTGCAGGCCGCGAACATCCATAGCAGGAACCGGCGCTTTCGTTTGCGCAAAGTGTCTTCCACCGCCGGCCAAACGTGGGGCGGGGGCGGCGCGGCGGCGTCGTGCAGGCGCCGGCGCAACAATTCGTCCAGTCTGTCTAATCCGTCGTTCATTTCCATCTTATTTTGCGTACGTCCACAGCGTATATTTTCATCAAATTACTCAAGGCGTACCCGCCTTTTGCATCTGCGCTAATTGTTCGCACAACCATTTTCGGGCCTTGGTCAGCTGGGATCGGGAAGTGCTCTCCTGGATTCCCAACATCGCAGCCGCCTCGGCATGCGAAAACCCTTCAATCGCCACCAGATTAAACACCATGCGGTATCCCTCCGGCAGCCGGCCGATAAGGGCCAGCAATTCCATTTCAGACAAGGCCGAAACGGCGTCGGGATCCACGGGCGATTCCGGCAGGTGCTCGTACCCGCTGGATTCGAATTCAAACCGCTGCCGCTGGTAAGCCCGCAGCGCGGTATGCACCATAATTTTGCGCATCCAGCCTTCAAAAGACCCCTGAAACTGGAATTGGTTCAATTTGGTAAACACTTTTACAAAACCCTCCTGGAGAATATCCGCCGCGTCCGATGGGTTCCGGGCATAGCGCAGGCACACCGCGTACATTTTGCCGGCATAAAGCTCGTACAACTGCCGCTGGCAGTGCGCCTTACCGCGCAAACAGCCCTTAATGAGTTCGGTTTCGCTCAAAACGGAAAAAAGCCAAATTGTGTTTTGCTGCGCGGTACAAAGCATACACCCGTGCCCGGCGGAAATTCACCGAAGGTACATAAAATATCAGATACGGCCAAATTTATATTCGCTGCCTGCGCATACGCGCACGCAGGGGATTTTCTCGACGGGTCAAAAAGGACGCGTTATTTTTTGCCCGGACGAGAAAATCCCCAAGCGGCGTTCAATCTTCCTGTGCGTGGTGGGCGGCATAGGTTGCCGTGAGTTTCGACTGGATATCACCTGGGACGGGACTGTACTCGGCGAATTTCATGGAAAACTTGGCGCGGCCCTGCGTCAGGGATCGCAGCGAGGAGGAATAGCGGTGCAATTCTTTCAGGGGTACGCGGGCGCGAATGATTTGGTAGTGGCCTTCTGCGCCCATTCCGAGGATGAGCGCCGCGCCGACTAATCGCCTTTGCTTCGTACAACATCGCTTCTGCCAGGGTGGTTTTACCGCTTCCGGCGTGCCCAACCAGGACGACGTTCCGGACTTGTTTGGTGTCGAATGCAGACATAATAACGCATTATTTTGGTGAACGGATACCGGATGCCAGAAGAAACAGCGGCCGTCCATGGCGAAGATGAACGTTCGGGGCATCCGTGAAAATGACCGCCGTCAGTCTGCCGTATAATTTACCGTCCGGCCGGGCTTACCGCCGTCATCCAGTTAATATAAACGCATAAAAGCATTATAAAAAATTTTGTTTGGACAAAAAGTGTTATTATCGGAATAAAAGTATGATTATTGGGCACAAAAACAAAATAAACAAAAATATTTTTTCGAATATTTTTTTAACAAGGTTTTAAAAAATATTTATATTTTGATTGTCAAACACTTACGCTAAAAAATAGGCGTCTGTGGGGATATATTCCAGCGCTTTGGTAATTTTTTTTCGCCGGCAGGCAGCGAAACTGGCAGCGCGTCCGTTTCTCTTTTAAACGCGTTCGATACGCGTGTTGTCACGATAATTTTAACCAAACCGATTTGTTATGATTGCCACGCTTTCCTATACCCTGCTGTTAGCTGCTGTGTATGTAATTCGTAAAGTAAGTGTGATGAAAGGACAAGGGATTTAGTGACTTGATCGCCGGGACAAAAATTGGCGGTATAAAAAAACGGAGGGTAAGGCTTGTGTGCCTTACCCTCCGTTTTTTTATACCGGACTGGACTCCTTTATCTTACGGCGTCACCACTTTTGTTTTCACTTTCACATTTTTGCCCATACCGGCTTCGCGCCAGATGGCCGTTTTTTGTTTTTTAGCGGGCGTTTTTTCTGCAAGCGCGACCGCGTTGGTGGCGCTGACCACGCCGGCGGCGGCGCACAGATCGGAGAACGGTATTTTTTGCGTTGTACCGGGTTTGTACACCTCATCCGTGCGTTTTACTACGGATTTCATCAGGATTTCGCGGACTTGTTTAGCCGACAGTTCCGGATAGTACGAGCGGATGATGGCGGCTACGCCTGCGGCGGCCGGGGCGGCCATCGAGGTGCCGCTGGCATTGCCGTAATTGCTGCCCGGCGTGGTGGAATACAGGGCTACGCCTGGGGAGAAGAAGTCCACGTTTTTCTTGCCGTAGTTGGAGAATCGGGCGGGGCTATTTTCGCCGCTGCGCCAGTTCAGAGCGCCAATTTCCAGCCAGTTTGGCGCCGTTTTGGGCTTAAACAGGCCTTTTTTCTCGAAATTATCGTTAGGAAAATTCGGCGAGGTATCATTGTCCTCAGAATCGTTGCCGGCGGCATGCACCAGCAGCACATCGTGTGCTGCGGCGTACTTCACGGCCTCGTCCACGTAGGCTTTTTGCGGGCTGTAGCCTTTTCCGAAAGACATATTGATGATGCTGGCGCCATTGTCCACGGCATAGCGGATGGCATTGGCCACGTCT
>JBEIDF010000105.1:0-12148 GCA_040383605.1 Lewinellaceae bacterium | reverse complement strand
TGCCAACAACCCCCGCATCCAATACTACCGAACCCCAATAATCTCCACTTCCGCGCCGCTTAACATCGGATTGTACCAGCAGTCAATTCTCGCCGCTTTATAGGCCTTGACCGCCGCTTTGGCCTCCTCCACGGTGGTGTATCCTTTTACAATATAGCTGGCGCCCTGCGCCCCATCCGGACACTTGGTGCCTGGGTGCCAGAGCAGGTATAAACCCTCGATCGCCGGCGCTTTGTCCACCGGCACTTCTTTGCAATAAACGGCAAACTGCACGTAGTAAAGTTCGCCTACGGGGGTGAACAGATCATTCCCCTCCGGCCCGCGACCAATCCGGACATTGCGCTCTGCGTTGTGGCCGTGTACTTTGACCGTCGTCGCGGCCACAGGCGCCGGCGGCTCGACGCCGTACAGGGCCGGTCGTGCAGGCGCAGGTTTTACCGCAACCAGGCTGCCCGCGCGCGAGCCCGGATTGGTAGGCGGTGGGATGTCCGGATAGGCGTAGTAGTCAGGCTCAGTCCCGGTCGCCGCACCCCACGTGGCGGTCGAAGCGGCAGGACCTTTGGCCGTAGTTTTTGGCGCGCCTGAACCGGCATGATGCTCCGGGCGATTCACCGGTTTCAACAGGATGGCTTCCCCGGAACTTGGCGGGGTGTAATACACAATCGGACGAATCGCTCCCCGGGTAGGCGCCGCGCGCTCGTCCGGTGCGCCTTTGGGCGTGGCCCCGGCAGGTAATCCGCGCACTTTCGACAAAGCTGCCGATCGGCGGACGTCCGGGTTCGTGGGCGGCGGGGCTTGACTAATTAACGGGCCGGCCACGCACAGCGTTATCGGCACAAGAATCCATAATTTCATGATAGCGTGGTATTAAATAAATTGACTAGTTTTGGGGAAAGACAAACTTATTCCAGTACCAAAATCGCGCCAAGAACGCGCCCCACGCACACTGTCTGTCATCGCCGGAGAAAACAAATGCGGTTTTGTCGGCTATCTAACATATTCGCCGCTGCGCTTTTGGATAAAGGCAGACAAAAAGCGCATTATCATTGTGTACTCTAAAAACTTAACCGGACTTTTGAGGTTTAATAAGCGCTTATTCGGTCGCTTTGGTGTTCCAAAAGAAGGTTGTATCGTCGGACGAAGCGGTAGGTGGGCTTTTGGAGGTCAGCGAGCGAGCCGGCTACGTATTCAAAAATCAAGATATTCTGTGCTTTACAACGAAAATTACCTGCGCGCAGCCGCTTTCGGCTGCTTCTCCCGCCTGTACACCCGCTTCTGCCTGCTGCTTTTCGCGCTTTTTTTTCCGCTGTGGTCTTTTGCCCTGCATATTATCGGCGGCGAAATGACATATCGGTTCGTTTCGCAAGTCTCCCCGGGCGTACACCGCTATGAATTTACGCTGGTTGTATATCGCGATTGCGACAGCGGCGGCGGCAACCTGGACAATCCGGCCCGCATCGCGGTGTACCGGGGCAGCGCAAACGGCGCAACGATTGTGCCGCCCACCCGGAATATCAACTTACAAAGTATCGAAACGGTGGCGCCTGCAATCCCGCCTTGCGCGGACGCCTCGGCCGTGAATAATGCCTGTGTGCAACGGGGCATTTACGTATTTACGATTGACCTACCGGTACTCGCGAACGAGAGTTACTTCATCGTCTATCAACGCTGCTGCCGCACAACGGATATCGTCAATATCCCCAATCCGGGCGCTTTGGGCGCTACCTATATGGTAGAGCTCAATCCGGCCGCCCAAAGCCTGCAAAATACCAGTCCGGTATTCACCAACTACCCGCCGACGTTCATTTGCGGCAATTTTCCGCTGAATTTTGATCACCGGGCCACCGACGCCGACGGCGACTCGCTCGTGTATGAATTTTGCCGCCTCATCAACGGTGGCGGGCAAAATGGCGGCGGCGGCGGCTGCAACACCCCCACGCCCAACCCGCCCTGCGGCCCGCCTTTTACCCTCATCAACTTCTTGCCCAACTACTCCGCCGCCGAACCCATGGGCGGCGCGCCGGTCGTCCAAATTGACCCGCTCACCGGTTTTATGAGCGGAACGCCCAACCTGCTGGGCCAATTCGTCGTAGGCGTCTGCGTAAAAGAATACCGCAATGGCCAGCTGCTCAGCACCATCCTGCGGGATTTTCAGTTCAATGTGGTGGATTGCACGCCCACGGTGCTCGCCAATATCCAGGCGGAGGAAATCACCGGGCCGCAACTTTTCACGGTCAAACGCTGCGGCTCCCGGGCCGTTACCATCCTCAACCAAAGTCCACAAACGCCCGACCTGGTCTCCTGGGAATGGGAATTCGACCTCGGAAACGGGAATGTGTTCACCACCAACGCCTGGAATGCCTCTTTGCTGCTACCCGACTTCGGCGAATACACCGGCCGGCTGTATCTCAATCGCAACCTAAGCTGCGAAGACACCGCTTTTATTACCCTCCGCGCTTTCCCGGGCTCGACGGCCAACTTTGATTTCAATTATGATATTTGCACCGAGGATCCGGTGCAGTTCACCGATAATTCGGTGATCGGCGCCACGGACGGCCAGGCCGCGCGCCGCTGGATATTCGGCTCCCTGGGGGATACGCTGACGGAACAAAATCCGGCGTATCAGTTCCCTGCGTACGGCCTGTACCCGCTCAAACTGGTGGTTACCGACTCAGACGGATGCATCTCGGAAAAATCCACCGTAGTCAACTGGAGCCCTAAAGTCCCGCCGCGGGTGCCCCCGCTCGCAAAACAAAAACGCTGCCTCCCAGACCCGGCCGTATTCCAACTTGCCGATACGCTCGATCTGACTGGTTCCACCATTCGCTGGGATTTTGGCGACGGGAGTTTCTCCAATTCGGTCAGTCCGCAGCACGTATATGCCCAAGAGGGCTTCTATGATGTGGCGGTGCGCATCGTCACGGCGTTCGACTGTGTCTCCACCGATACCTTCCCGGTAGCCGTGCGCGCGTATGATCCGCCTAAAGCGGATTTCGACTTCAATCCCAAGACCAATATTACCAACCTGGACAATCTGGTGCAGTTTGAGAATTTATCCAGCCCGGATGTCGCCACCTTTTTCTGGCAATTCGGCGCCGAAGGCTCTTCCTATGATCCTTCTCCGGCGTATGCGTTTCAGGATACCGGACTGGCAGAGATCAAACTCACGGTCTATAATGGCCACGGCTGCACCGACAGCACGGCCCGGTACCTCGACGTGGCGCCGCTGCTCCGCTTGTATATCCCGAACGCTTTTTCGCCGCAAAGCGACAGCGGACTGGAAAACAACGAATTTGGCGTGCTGGGCGTTATACCCGGGTATGAGGATTTCCGCCTGAGTGTCTGGAGCCGCTGGGGTGAGTTAGTATTTGACTCCGACAACGCTGCCGAACATTGGAATGGCCGACACGGCAATACGGGTGGCTACCTGCCGCCGGGCGTGTATGTGTACGCGGTGTCCGTAACCGGGCCGCGGGGCATTCGCTATGTGTATGAGGGAACGGTAACGGTTTTTTGACAACTACTTGATAAGCAGTTGGCTTTCAACAAAAAAAGGCGATTAAAACCTATTTTTCGCCGCTGGTTTCCGTGCCGGAGATCAGCAGTGCAACCTCGTTGTTGAGCATTTCCACGAATCCGCCGGTAATTTGGAAGGTAGTCCGCTCGCCATTGGCCTGGATAATCCGCACTTCCCCGCGATCCAGCGCGGCGACGATGGGGGCGTGATTTTCCAACATTTCGAAAGCGCCGTTTGCGCCGGGCACTTTTACGGATTTAACTGCGCCGGTGAAAATTTCGCGCTCGGGGGACAGAATGGTAAGGTGCATGGAACGGAATGCGGTGTGGACGGTGGACGAAAAACAGTGGAAGTAAAGCAGTTCTGCGCGCGCATCGCGCGCGCAGAACCGCAGAAGGCTAATTACATAGCCTCTTTGAGCATTTTCTTGCCTTTTTCGATGGCTTCATCAATTGTGCCGACCAGGTTGAAGGCAGCCTCCGGGTACTCGTCGAGTTCGCCGTCCATGATCATATTAAAGCCGCGGATCGTTTCGTCAATGGGGACGAGCACGCCTTTGAGGCCGGTGAACTGTTCGGCTACGTGGAAGGGTTGGGAGAGGAAGCGTTGAACGCGGCGGGCGCGGGTTACGACCAGTTTATCGTCGTCGGAGAGTTCCTCCATACCGAGGATGGCGATGATATCCTGCAATTCGTTGTAGCGCTGCAGGATGGCCTTCACGCGTTGCGCGCAGTTGTAGTGTTCGTCGCCGATGATTTTCGGATCGAGAATCCGGGACGTGGAATCGAGCGGATCCACGGCCGGGTAAATACCGAGGGAGGCGATTTTACGGCTCAATACCGTGGTGGCGTCGAGGTGAGCGAAAGTGGTCGCGGGCGCGGGGTCGGTCAAGTCATCCGCCGGCACATACACGGCCTGTACCGAAGTAATCGAGCCGCGTTTGGTGGACGTGATGCGTTCCTGCATGATCCCCATTTCCGTTGCGAGCGTGGGTTGGTATCCTACGGCGGAGGGCATCCGGCCGAGCAGTGCGGACACTTCGGAGCCGGCCTGCGTGAAGCGGAAGATATTGTCCACAAAGAACAGGATATCGCGGCCGCCTGCGGGGTCGCTCAGGTCGCCGTCGCGGAAATATTCTGCGATCGTAAGGCCGGAGAGGGCCACGCGGGCGCGGGCGCCGGGCGGTTCGTTCATTTGACCAAACACCAGGGTTGCCTGCGATTTGGCGAGTTCGGCGCGATCCACCTTGCTGAGATCCCAGCCGCCGGCTTCCATGGAGTGCTTGAAAGCCTCGCCATATTTAATTACATTCGATTCAATCATTTCGCGGAGGAGGTCGTTGCCCTCGCGCGTGCGCTCACCGACGCCAGCGAACACAGACATCCCTTCGTAGGCCTTCGCGATGTTGTTGATCAGTTCCATGATCAAAACCGTTTTACCTACGCCGGCGCCGCCGAAGAGGCCGATTTTACCGCCTTTTGCATACGGTTCGATCAGATCAATTACCTTGATACCGGTGTAGAGGATTTCGCGCTCCGTGGACAGATCCTCGTATGCCGGCGGGCGGCGGTGGATCACGTACGCGTTTTTGCCCTTTTCGACTTCGCCGATGCCGTCAATTGCCTGGCCTACTACATTAAAGAGGCGGCCGCGGATGGCATCGCCGACCGGCATGGCAATCGGAGCGCCCGTATCGGTCACTTGCGTGCCGCGCGTCAGGCCCTCCGTGGAGTCCATGGCAATCGTGCGCACGCTGTCTTCGCCGAGGTGGCGTTGCACTTCCAGCACGAGGACAGAACCGTCGGGACGCTTCAGTTCCAGCGCGCTCAAAATTTCAGGTAAATGGCTGTCGGGACCGCTAAAATCCACATCCACAACAGCGCCGATAATTTGCTTAATACGACCAATATTAGCCATAAAATGATCTGATTTTGAACCCGGTGTGCGCGTGAACAGTATAAAGGCCACCGGAAGCCATTTACTGCCTGTTTAAAAACGCCGCAAAAGTACGCACATTCCCGTTATTTTATCCTTTTGAATTAATTTTTTAGAAGGCAAAATAAAATTTTGCAATATTATTTTATTTTAAAAACTAAAGCCAAAATGTTTTTACCCTGTTTTTTGTATTTTAAAATCTAAAATTTTAATTTTTTGTGAAAAAATCATTTTGGCCGCCTTGCGGGCCGCCTGGCTGCGGTACAAGATTTAGTTTTTCAATGTTTTTTATATGGAGGAGAAACGCGATTTTTGCCGGCTGTTTTTTTGTTTGCGCCTCTGCGCTTCATTTTTCAGAGAATAATCGAAACCGTATTTCAAAAAAATCGTTTGGGATTCTTTCCTAAACGCGTATCTTAAAAAAACGATCTTATTGGCATGCTGATGAACGCGATGAAGTCCGGTGCCTGTTTCTTGCTGCTTTTTTTGTTCCTGCCAGGTTGGAACAATGCACAGGACATGGTTCCGGAAGTAATGGAAACGGCAGTAGCCGCGCGCAAGACCGGCGGCGCGGAACTGACCGACGAGCTGATTCTTGAACGGCTGTTGAAACTCCCCAACACCTGCGTGGCGCCCCGCGTAACGGCTGTGGTGCGCAGTTATATTGAAACGTACGTCAACCGCCGCACAGACAAAGCCCGGATCATGCTGGGGCGGCGGCTCACGTATTTCCCGTTGTTTGAGCAAAAATTGAAAGAATACGGCGCGCCGACCGACCTGAAGTACCTGGCAGTCGTGGAATCCGCCCTCAATCCGCTGGCCGTCTCCCGCGTCGGGGCTACCGGCTTGTGGCAATTTATGCCCGCCACCGGAAAGGAGTACGATTTGCTGCAAAATCCGACGCTGGACGAGCGCAGCGACGCAGTGAAGAGCACAGAGGCTGCCGCAAAATACCTGAAAGACCTGTATGACATATACGACGACTGGGCGCTGGCGCTGGCCGCCTATAATTCCGGCCCCAACCGCGTAAACGCCGCGATCAAACGCGCGCACAGCCGCAATTTCTGGCAAATTCAACGCTACCTGCCGGAAGAAACCCGCAACTATGTGCCGGCTTTTATCGCCGCATCCTATATCTGCAACTACTTTGCCCTGCACGGACTGGAACCGGAAATCCCCGAATTCGACGAGCAACTCACCAGCTGGGTGCGCGTCAACGAGACGCTGACGTTTCAGGATATTTCCGATGCGACCGGCCTGAGCCTGCAAGTTATCGAAAACCTGAATACCGGCTACAAACGCGGCCTGATACCCGCCTCGGAACGCGGGCATTTTGTGCTCCTCCCGCAACGCGTGATGCCCGCTTTTGTCAACTGGCTCAATAGCCGCGGCAGCGGTCGCACGTACGCGGCCGATGACAATATCCGGTTTATCGGCGGGGATCTGGGCGATGGGAAATACGCGCACATTACCATCACCGCTACCCAAAGCGAACCGATTGACCGCTTGGCTGACCGCTACGGCTGCAATGGAGAGCACCTGAAAACCTGGAACCAACGGGCCGAATTGCAGGTGGAAGCAGGAGAAAAACTCAAAATCTGGCGCCCCATCCGCGTGCTCAAACACGAGCAAACGCGCATCGAAGCGCCCCCTGCCGTTGCTGCGACGACCACCCGAAAACAAACCAAACCGGAAGGCGCCGCAACCAAACCGGCTGCGCCGCCGCCGCCAACGCAACCGCAGTCGGTGTTCCATACCGTACAACGCGCCGAAACGCTCCGCGATATCGCCCGCAACTACCAGGTGAAAGAATCGGATATCCAATCCCTCAATAAATTTGCCAACCTGAAGGTCGGTATGCGGCTTAAAATCAAAGCCTGAAAAACCGGCCGATGGTTGCGCATCGCCCTGCCTCCTAGTTTTAATCTATTTTCGACAAACAAACCCGCTTCCAATTCATGATCCGCGCTTTTATTATCGAAGACGAGCCCGAAGGCCTCCAAAACCTGCTCAACCTGCTGGAAAAGTACTGCCCGGAGGTGGACGTCAAAACAACCGGCGGATCCATCGCCGACCTGAAAAAAATTGCCGGCGGCGACAAGGCAACGCAGTACGACGTCGCTTTTTTGGATATCAGCCTGCCCGACGGACTGATTTTCAACGGACTGAAAAAGATGAGCGAGATTCCGTTCGATATCATCTTCGTCACGGCTTTTGATAAATATGCCCTGACGGCCTTCGATTTCGCCGCCATTGATTACGTGCTTAAGCCGATCGAACCCGAAGACTTGCGCCGCGCCGTAAGCCGCATCCGCACCGGCGCGAAAAACAACGATACCAAAGAACGACTGGAAATTTTTGAACAAAATTACGCCGGCAGCGGCCCCAACGCCTTTGATAAAATCGGTATTGCAGCCCTGGAAGGCGTCCATTTCGTCCGTCTCGGCGATATTGTCCGCCTCGAAGCAGAAGATAATTATACGCATTTTCTCCTGAATAATCAACAGCGCATCACCGCCGCGAAAACGATCAAAGCCTATGAAGACGCGCTCGCGAAATTTAACTTCATTCGCGTGCACAAGAAGCATATCGTCAATATGAACTATATGAAAACCTACATCAAAGGGGAGGGCGGCTACCTGATACTCGAAAACGGCGAAAGCATCGAGGTGTCCCGTCGAAAAAAAGCGACGTTGGCGTCGGCGATTTCAAAAATGTACGGGGAAGTCTCCTGATAAACTGCTTATTACCATGAGTTTTTTTAAAAAATTCTTCAGCCGCGAAAAACAAGAGGACCTGGATAAAGGCCTGGAAAAAACCAAAGAAAGTTTCTTTGGAAAAATCGCCCGCGCCATCACCGGCAAAGAACGGGTGGACGAAGAGGTGCTCGACGAGCTGGAATTGGCCCTCATCGCCGCAGACGTCGGTCTGGATACTACGGTCAAAATTATCGAGCGGATCGAAGCGCGGGTGGCCCGGGATAAGTACATGAACACCGACGAGCTCCACAATATCCTGCGCGACGAAATCGTGCAGATGCTCTCCGACAACAAAACGGAAGACCTCGAAGACTACGAAATTCCCGCCGACAAACGCCCGTACGTCCTGCTCGTAATCGGCGTCAACGGGGTAGGCAAAACCACCACCATAGGCAAACTCGCGTGGCAATTCAAACAAAAAGGCTATAAAGTCGTGCTCGGCGCCGCCGATACGTTCCGCGCCGCCGCGGTGGATCAACTGGGCGTGTGGGCCGGACGCGTCGGCTGCGAATTTTACAGCAAAGGCATGAACGCCGACCCCGCCGCCGTCGCTTTCGAAACAACGCAATTTGCTATTGAAAATCAATGCGACATCGCCATTATTGACACCGCCGGTCGCCTGCACAACAAAACCAACCTCATGCAGGAACTGGGTAAAATCCACCGCTCGATTGATAAAAGACTGCCCGGCGCCCCGCACGATGTGCTGCTGATTCTCGACGCCTCCACCGGCCAAAACGCCCTCGAACAGGCGAAGCACTTCACCTCCGTCGCCCCGATCACCGCCCTCGCACTGACCAAACTGGACGGCACGGCCAAGGGCGGCGTCGCGCTCGGGATCTCCGATCAGTTTAAAATCCCGATCCGGTTTATCGGCGTCGGCGAAAAAATAGACCAACTGCAAATTTTTAACAAGCGCGCTTTTGTGGATACGTTGTTTGATAAGTAACTGTTTTTGGGTGATGGACAAAAAAAATACCATTTTTAAGGTAATTTTAAATTTTGTTAACAAAAAAAGATAGCATTACTTTCATTGGCTCGATCTTTGCTGTGTAAAAGCAAATTATAATCATCATCATGAAAAGATTTTTTACCCTGTCGCATGTCTGGACAATCCTTGTCCTTTTACTCGCGCCGGCACTTTGGCAATCCTGTACCAAGGACGCCCGCCCGGACGAATCCTCGGAATTTACATTCAACCAGCGATATGAATCCCGTATCCCAAGGGAATGGATGGAAATGTCGTATGAGACGGTGAAGCGGGAAGGGTTGTTTGCCCTAGACGCCTCCCGCACCTACGCTTACGTGGCCATCACCTTGTACGAATCTATGGCGCCCGGCATGGCCAACGGTCGCTCGCTTGTGGGCCAATTGCAGGGACTGAATACGCTGCCGCGTCCGGAAACAGGCCTGGCCTATGATTGGGGCGTGGTCGCGTGTCACGCAGCCCCCGAAGTGCTCAAAGCCATGATTCCGACAATGAGCCTGACTTCACAGCAGCACATCGAGGCACTCACCGGCACGCAGGAGGATCGCCTGGAGCGCAATCTGTTGATTGACTATGACGTGATGCTCCGCTCGAAGGCTTTCGGTAAAACCCTGGCGCAGGCGATTATTACCTGGGCGAATTCTGACAACCGCATCGGTATGGAAGCGCTGAGCTACACCCACCCCAGCCGCGCAGGTAACCCGCAATTCTGGGATCCGGGTACGCTCAACCAAACTTTTATGATGCCTTTCTGGTGGACGAGCCGGCCCTTCGTGATCCCCACGTATCGCCTTTGCGAACCGCCGCCGCCGCTTCCGTACAGCACCGACCCGTCGAGCCAGTACTACAAGGAGGTTAAAGAAGTCTATGACGCCTCGTTTAACCCGCAACTGGTGCAGATCGGCCGGTACTGGGCCAACAACCCCAGCCAGTCCGGCTCGCCCGCCGGCTCCTGGCTCGGCATCGCCAACCAACTCGTGGATCAGTATAATCTCGACATCACAACGACCCTGCGTATGTATGTGCTGATGACCATCGGCACCCGCGATGCGTTCATTGCCGTTTGGTACACCAAATACAAATACAATCTCCAGCGCCCGGTGACCTACATTCGCGAGGTCATCGGCGACGCCACCTGGAATTCTCCGGTGCCGACGCCACCTTATCCGGATTACCTCTCCGGCACGTCTATCAACGCTGGTTCTTCTTCTGAAATGCTGACCCGCCTGTTCGGCTTCCGGCCGTTCGGCGATAGCCAGCACAGCGACAAGGGCTTCGGAACGCGCTACTTCTCGTCGTTTAAAGAAGCGGGCATCGAAGCGTACAACTCACGGGTGTACGGCGGCGTGCACATGCGCCGCGCCTGCGCGCTCGGTTTTGAAACCGGTGAATGTATCGCGGATTATATTTGGAGCAATATTCAATTTACTCGCTAAAAAACCAGATAATTGCAGCGAAAAGTGCCGAATATGCACAAGTATGCAATTATTATAGGGGTGATTATCTTGTCCTTGCCGGCCTGCGCGTCTCTTCGCCAGGGCCGGCAAGGCCGTTTTATCACGCGCAGTATCGAACGTTCCGACCCCTTCAACCGCAGCTTTACCGGTTTTTACCTGGCGGATGCCGAAACAGGCCACGGGCTCCTGGATATCAACGCCGACAAACTGTTCACCCCGGCCTCCAATGCCAAAATCCTGACGTTGGCCGTCTGTCTGGCGGTGTTGGGGGATTCGCTGCCGCGGTTCAGATACCAGCTGGGGGATGCTCCGCTGGATATATGGGTCATTACCGGCGCCGGCGACCCCACCACGCTTCATCCCGACTTTGCCGCCTGGCAATCGGCGCCACCCATGATGCAGGATACCGGGAAAACACCGATTTTTTTATTTAGCATGCCAGGCACGGCCCAACTGCCGCGCCTGCCTGCCGGCTGGATGTGGGATGATATGCCCTATCCCTTTTCGGCGGAAATCAGCGAATTGCCCCTTTATGGAAATGCGATCGAAGTTACCTGGACCGGGCAGGAATGGCGCACCCAACCCACCATTTTTCAGTCGCATTTGAAGCAACCGCTTGATAATGGTAAGGATATCAGGCGGTCTGCGCTCAGCGAAGATATTTTTGTGCCGGAGAATGCCAACCTTCAACCGGGTTACACGCACGCCGTTCCGATGTTTAATCCCCGTCAGTATATACGCCCATTATTAAGCGATACCCTCCGCGGTTTATTCTTGCTGGAGCCGGAAGTCTATCCTTATTACAATCTTACCCCTGAAAACCGCTGGTACGCCTGCCCTGCCGATACCGCGTACCGGCGTATGATGCACCAAAGCGATAATTTTTTTGCCGAACAACTGCTCCTCCTTGCGGCAGGGGAGCAATTTGATACGCTGAACCCGCAGCGAATCCAACGCTGGGCGTTGGACAGTCTCTGGAAGGCCTCCGCCACGCCGCTTCGCTGGGCTGACGGCAGCGGCCTGTCGCGCTACAACCTGCTCAGTCCGCGTTTGCTCTGTACGGTGCTTCAGCAAATGTGGCAAACACAGGATCGGGCGCGCCTGTTCGACCTTTTTCCGGCCGGCGGCGAGGAGGGTACGCTGCAGGGCTGGTTCGGAAGTCCGCCCGGGCGCCCGCCCTATTTATACGCCAAAACCGGCTCGATGAGCGGCGTGTTCTGCCTCAGCGGTTACCTGGTGGCTAAAAGTGGGCGGGTGCTGACGTTCAGTTGCATGAGCAACCATTTTGTCGGGAGCAATAAAGCATGGAAGGCGGCCTGGAGCGACTTACTGCTCCGTGTTTGGGACCGATTCTGAGAGCATGTCTAAAATTATATTTCTCGCTAATATGAAAGTCTTTTTCAGCCATACTTCGTTCCTTTTTTTCGCCGTAATTAGTCCCATTACGCCTGCAAAAAGCGCCTTGTCTGGCTAAAAAATCCTTTTCATATTA
>JBEIDF010000104.1:0-12193 GCA_040383605.1 Lewinellaceae bacterium | reverse complement strand
GGCTATTTTAATTGCTTTTTTATTGGGCAAATAGGGGGTATCCGATAAAAACAGGCACGAGTTGACCGGTGTGCGCCCCAGTGTGCTCAAGTTCGGGTTGGTTTGCAAGAAAAACGGGCTTTGCAGCATCTTTGCCACAAAACCCGTTGAATTTTCGTCTTATTCGATTCGGCCTGTTCACCGTCAATTCATCGCCGTGCGCACAATCGTTTGGAACGTTTCCGGATTGTTGAGCGCGAGATCGGCCAGCGCTTTGCGGTTCAGGGCAATCCCTTTTTGGCTGATCGCGTGCATGAAGCGGCTGTACGATACGCCTTGTTGGCGCGTGGCGGCGTTGATACGCGCAATCCACAGGCGGCGATACGTGCGTTTTTTGAACTTGCGGTCGCGGTAGGCGTATTGCCAACCCTTTTCCAGGGTGTTTTTTGCGACCGTGTACACCTTCGAACGTGCGCCGAAGTACCCCCGCGCAGCCAGCATAATGCGCTTTCTGCGCGCACGACTGGCGGGGTTGTTAGTTGCTCTTGGCATAAGTTTGTTTTTTTAGTGCGACACAGGGGCGCGGAAGATGCCTGCGCAAACTTTTTCCTGTATCCTCGTTAAAAAATAAGGTAAAAGCGCGCTTTACACAACCAGCAATCGCTCAATGCGCGCATGCTCGGCCGCGTTTACGACCACTGCGCCGCGCAGATGACGCTTGGCTTTTTTCGTTTTCTTACGCATCAGGTGGCGCGCATTGGCCCGATTGCGTTTGACTTTACCCGTGCCCGTCACCTTGAAACGCTTCTTGGCGCTGGAATGGGTCTTCATCTTAGGCATAAGAATTCAGATTTTAAAAAATGGAGCGCAAAGATAAACGCAATTATTCTTTTACAAAAGCGAATTGGAAAAAAACAATAAGCGATAATCGGGAATTACTTTTTCCCGGTCACTTTTTTGGGCGCAATAATTACCATCATCCGCTTGCCGTCCATGCGCGGCAGCTGTTCGGCAGCGCCGTACTCTTCCAGTTCTTTCAAAAAACGCAACAAGAGCAGCTCGCCGCGCTCTTTAAACATGATCGCGCGCCCGCGAAACTGCACGTACGCCTTTACTTTATTGCCTTCGGACAGGAAGGTTTTGGCGTGGCGGAGCTTGAACTCGAAATCGTGTTCGCCCGTTTCCGGCCCGAAGCGGATTTCTTTTAGCTGCTGCTTAACCGCATTTGCCTTGATTTCTTTCTCTTTCTTCTTTTTTTGATAGAGAAATTTGTTGTAGTCCGTGATTCGGACGACCGGCGGGTCGGCGTTCGGAGAAATCTCCACCAGGTCGAGCGCCATGGTTTCAGCCCATTTCTGCAACTTGGAGGTGGAATAGACGGCGCTTTCTACTTTTTCACCAACGGCAGCGCTGATCTCCTCCAAATTATCGCCGACAAGGCGAACCTCCGGGACGCGGATAAACTCGTTGATGCGGTGCTCCGCCTGCTGTTGCCGGGGTGGGAAGGGACGGCGGCCACCTGAGCCGCCACCTGACGAACTGCCCCCACCGGGGCGCTTGGGGCCCCCAGGACGGGGCGGGAAGGAAGGTTTTAAAGCCAAAAAGTAAGTTTTTTAATTAAAAAAACGCCGGAATGGGTAATGCCAAAAATCGCGCCGACAACCGGCATTTGCCTGAGCGCGCGTTTTTTTTGTTTTCGAAAAAAAAACAACAGGCGCTTTATTGCGGATTTTCAGTTGAACGCACAAAATTAAGCGTATTTTTGCAATGTACAAGTTTTTTATTCTTGAACCTTTACGCCGACATTGTACTCCCACTCGCGCTCCCGAAGCGCAGTTATACCTACCGCGTACCCGACGAACTGGCTGATCAGGTGCGGCCAGGCGTGCGGGTAGAAGCGCCTTTTGGCAAAAATAAATTGTACAGCGGCCTGGTAGAACGGGTGCACTCGAATCAGCCGGAGTACCGCCTGCGCGATATCGCCGCCGTGCTGGATGAAATTCCGATCGTGGGGCCGCGGCAACTGCAACTTTGGGAGTGGCTGTCCAAATACTACTGCTGCACGCTCGGAGAGGTGATGGCCGCCGCCCTGCCAGGCCATCTCAAACTCACCAGCGAGACGAAACTTGCCTTCAATCCTGCGTATGGCGAGGATTTCACCGAACTCAACAGCGAGGAATACCTGCTCGCGGAAGCGCTGCAAATTCAACAGGAAATTACGATCGAAGACGCCCGAAAAATTCTCAACAAAAAAACGGTCTTTCCCGTCATTCAAAACCTCATGGCCCGGGGCCTCCTCTCGCTCCGGGAGGATTTGCAGGAAAAATACAAACCCCGCAAAACAACCGCCGTACGATTGGCCGCGCCCTATTCCGACGAACCAACGCTGCTGCGCGAGGCCTTCGCCGCCGTGGAAAAGTACGACCGGCAAACGGAAGTGCTCACCGCATTTACCCTCCTCAGCCGAACGCAGCCGGTCGTCCGAAAAAAAGAACTGCTCCAACGAGCCGACGTCTCGGACGCCGTGCTCCAAAGCCTGGTAAAAAAAGGAATCCTCGAAATATACGAACGGGAAATTGGCCGCATCGCCGGATACGACGGGGAAACCACAACGGCCGGCGCGCTCACCGCCGCACAACAACAGGCCCTGGCGGAGGTCAAAACGCAGTTCGCTACAAAACAAGCGGTGCTGCTCCACGGAGTCACCGGAAGCGGAAAAACGCAGGTGTATATGGAACTGATCCGCGAAACAATGCGCGCAGGCGGACAAGTGCTGTATCTGCTCCCGGAAATCGCCCTGACCTCCCAGGTAATCCATCGCTTGCAACGGGTGTTTGGCGCCGATGTGACGGTGTACCACTCCCGCGTCAATTACAACGAACGCGTGGAAATCTGGAAAAACGCCGCCGCCGGCAGCCCAATCCTCCTGGGCGCCCGCTCCGCACTCTTTTTGCCGTTTAAAAATCTCCAACTCGTGATCGTGGATGAGGAACACGACAGCTCGTTCAAACAACACGACCCGGCGCCCCGGTATAACGCCCGCGATACGGCGATCTATCTGGCAGGACTATACAGCGCCAAAGTGCTGCTCGGCACGGCCACACCCTCGCTCGAAAGCTGGTACAACGCCCACACTGGTAAATACGGCTTGGCAACACTGCCCGAACGATTTGGCGGCCTCCAACTCCCCGAAATCCGCAGCATTGACCTGCGCGTGCAATTCAAAACGCGCCAAATGCAGGGGCTCTTCTCGCCGCCGCTGCTGGAAGGAATCAAAAATGCCCTCGCCCAAGGCGAACAAGTCATTCTTTTCCAAAATCGCCGCGGCTATGCCCCCATCATGGAGTGCCAGCTGTGCGGCTGGTCGGCTATGTGCAAGCACTGCGAGGTCAGCCTTACCTACCATAAACTCACCCACCGCCTTCGCTGCCACTACTGCGGCTATCAGGAACACACCCCAACCGCCTGCCCCGCCTGCGGCTCCGGTAAAGTCGGTATGCTCGGCTTCGGAACGGAAAAAATTGAGGACGAACTGAAGGTTTTCCTGCCCGATGCCCGGGTTGACCGCCTCGATTTTGACACCGCCGCCAGCCGCGCCAACCTCAGCGCGATCCTGCAGCGCTTCGAAGAAAAAGAAACAGATATCCTCGTAGGTACCCAAATGGTGACAAAAGGCCTCGATTTTGACAATGTGGGCCTCGTCGGCGTGCTCCGGGCTGATTCCATGCTCAAATTCCCGGACTTCCGCTCCGGGGAGCGCACCTTCCAACTGCTCACGCAGGTCGCCGGCCGCGCCGGCCGAAAAAAGAAACGCGGGCTGGTACTCATCCAGGCCATCCACCCCCAACATCCCGTGCTGCAGGAGGTGTTTCGCGGCGATTTTCCGGAATTCGCGCAACGCGAACTTCATGAGCGCCAAGAATTCCATTACCCGCCTTTCTCCCGCCTCATCCACGTAACGATCGAACACAAAGACGAAAAGACCGCACAACAGGTCGCTCAATACTATGGCGAATCGCTCCGGCGGCTGCTCGGCAATCGGGTATTAGGCCCTGTCATCCCTCAAATCCCCCGCCTGCGCGGCTATTTCGGACAGTCTATCCTGCTGAAATTGGAAAAAAATGTCCAGATCATCGAAGCCGCCAAATCCCTGATCCGCCAACTGGGCGATACTATCCACGCTAAACCAGGCTGGAGCGGCGCGCGCATCGCGGTTGATGTTGACCCAAACCATTGAAATGCGGATTTGGGATTGCGGATTGCGGATTTAAGACGATGGCGGGTTGTTTATTGAAAAAGTAAATAGGAAACAACCCGCCATCGTCCCCAATCCGCAATCCCCAATCCCCAATCCGCAATCCGCCCAGCGCCTGTGTTACCATTTGGTCGTTTTGTGTAATTACCCTTATTTCGCCGTCCATTTATTGTTTGCCGGTTCGGCGTCTGAAACATGGGGGTCGGCCAGTTCTACCCGGACGATTTTTTTACCGGGCTGGTATCGGGCGATCAGGTGGCTGGTATTGCCCTGTTTCCACACCGACGCGGGATACCTGAACTTTTCTATGGAACCATCTGCGTACTCAATTTCGCCGGAAATGGTATTGGGCATAGTACCCCTGTTCTCAATAGTAATCTGCCAGGCATTCTGATCTTGTTCCACCGCGCCAATGGCCAGATCTGGGTATCCCCAGTCGAAGAACCAGGGCTTCCAGAACCAGTGTAGATTTTCGCCGGAAACCTCGTTCCAGGTATTGAAAAAATCGAACGGCTGCGGGTGCTTACCTTTCCAGCGGTTGATGTATTCCGTCATGCAGCGGTGAAATTTTTCATATCCGAGCATATTGTATAAGGCAAAATAGGCGGCCTGTGGGCGGTTGTACGCCGCGACCCGGTACGCGGAGCCGAGTTGGCGGGAAGGCGTCATAGGCGGCATGTCGTTCTCGGTGCCGGCGGCGGCTGGATAATCGCGCAGGCGGCCCATCGCCTCGCCGGCGAGGGAATCCGTCACGAGCACGTCGAAAAAAGCAGCCCAGCCTTCGTCCATCCACGCGTAATATTGCTCATTGATGCCCATCATAAAGGGAAACCAGGTGTGTGAACTCTCATGTACGGTAAGGCCGATCGGACTGCGGGGCGCCGTGCTGGCGTCGTTGCACATCATCGGGAATTCCATGCCGTCGTCGCCGTTGAAGACGGTCATCCGCGGATAGGGGTAGGGGTAACCGGGCAGCCAGGTGGACATCAGTTCCAGCGCATCGGCTGCTACTCGGCAGACTTCGTAATAGTCCGAGGACTCGGCCCGGTACGCCGCGCTCACGAGGGCTTTCCGACCGGTGGCGGGATCCACCTCGGCGGCGCAGGCGTCCCAAAGATAGTGATCGCTGAAGGCAAAGGCAAAATCAGGCACGCCCTGCGCTTTATAAGTAAAGGTATGCGCTGCTGATTTTTTAAAAAAATTAGTTCGGCCGGCGATTTCTTCTTTGGAAAAAATGGACACGACTTCCTCGGACTTCAACGCTTTTTCATACCGCTTCAGGTATTCCGGCTTGAGAATTTCCGCCGGATTATCCCAAACACCGGTAGCCCAAACCATGATTCCGGCCGGCACGGTGATCCGCACTTCATAGTCGGAAAAATCGTTGTACATCTCCTGCTGGCCGTTATAAGGCATATCGGCCCAGCCGTGCAGGTCGTCGTACACGGCCATTTGGGGATACCAATACCCGTTAAACCAGGTGGTGGAGTCGCACACGCACACGCGCGGGGCGCCGGGCGCGGCGGGCGCTTTGTGCGACCAAGGGATCTCCAGTCCGATGGATTTTCCGGGTGGGAGCGGTTCGTCGAGGCGGATATCCAAGAAGGTATTGCTTTGTTGGAATTTTTCTGCCGACAATTCCTGGCCGCGCACGCGCAATTTGTCGAGTTGTACCCCGTCTGTGATATCGCTTGCCGGGAGCGGGTAGGCTCGGGCGGCGCCTTTTCTCCAGAGATCATGCGCCAGTTTCAGCCGCAGCAGCCGCAGCGTATCGGGGCTATTGTTGTAGTAGGTGATCGCAGCGAGGCCGCTGATCGTGTGGGCGGGGATATCTACGGTTGCATCTATTTTGTACTCCGCCCGGTTTTGCCAGTACTTGGGGCCGGGCCGTCCGTCCATGGAACGGACGCCTTTTTGATATGATTTTTGGATATTTCGGAACATATACAGCTCCTGGGCTGGCATTTTTACGGATAAAAGCATTAAAAATACCAGGAAAAAGTAGGCAACAAAACGAGTCATAGTTATAAAATAGTTACAAAACTGAAGCGCCAAAGATACCATTCCTGCTGAAATTCTCCAGTTCGCAGCGCACAATGGAAATATCAAATCTCAGGGGCGGTTCCAAACGTTTCTATACCTTTGCCGGACGGTTTGTTTAAAAAATGCAAACGACAGGTTTTCACAATTGCAAAAAAAACGACTATGCTGCGCTATTCCGCCTTTTTGTCCGCATTCCTGTTTTCCCTCGCGCTCCACGCCCAGGAAAAGAAAAAATGGGACATCTCGAACCCGGAAGGAATCAATTATTCCGAGGTTGAATTCAAGGTAACAGAAGGTACCTGGCTGAATCTGGATATTTCGCCCGACGGCGCGACCATCGTGTTCGATCTGCTCGGAGATATTTATACCCTGCCCGCCCAGGGCGGCGCAGCCACCTGCATCCGATCCGGCATCGCCTGGGAAGTGCAACCGCGTTTCTCGCCCGACGGCAAACGAATCCTCTTCACTTCGGACGCCGGCGGCGGCGATAATATCTGGGTGATGGATGCGGATGGCAGCGACGCGCGCCAGATCACAAAAGAAAGTTTCCGACTGCTTAACAATGCCGTCTGGATGCCCGACGGACAATATATCATCGCCCGCAAGCACTTCACCAGCTCCCGCTCTCTGGGCGCCGGCGAAATGTGGATGTACCATATCAGCGGCGGCGATGGCCTGCAACTGACCAAACGCAAAAACGATCAGCAGGACGTGAACGAACCCTGCGTCAGCCCCGACGGCCGCTATGTCTATTTCTCCGAGGATATGTACCCCGGTGGCTATTTCCAATACAACAAAGACCCCCTCAAGCAAATTACCGTCATCCGCCGATACGACCGACTGGAGGGCAAAGTGGAAGACGTCACCGGCGGCTCCGGCGGCGCCGCGCGCCCGCAAATCAGCCCCAATGGCAAATGGCTGGCCTTCGTGCGCCGCGTAGATACCAAATCCACGCTTTTCCTGCACGAACTGAGCACCGGACTCGAATACCCGATTTACGACGGACTGGACAAAGACCAACAGGAGGCCTGGACGGTCTTCGGCGTGTATCCCGGATTTTGCTGGACGCCCGACGCCTACGGCATCCTAATCTGGGCAGGCGGTAAAATCATAAAACTCGACCTCAACGCCCGCCCCGTGGGCGATCTCCAGGAACCGTATCTCGTCGGTACAAAAGAAATCCCCTTTTCTTGTACCGTAAAAACCAAACTCGCCGAAACCCTGCGCTTTGAAAATAAGGTGTTTGAACCGGAATTTACCGCAAAAGCCATCCGCCACGCAACCACCAGCCCCGATGGCAAGCTGCTCGTGTTCAACGCCGCCGGCCAACTCTATCGCAAAGAACTGCCCGCTGGGCCGGTCAAACGCCTCACCCTCGGCGCCCGCGGCAAAGTGAAAGGCCCGGGCGCGAAACCAACCGATTTCGTCAATATAGATGATAAAATCACCTGGAACGAATTCGAACCGGCCTTTTCCCCCGATGGCCGCGCGCTGGCGTTCGTCATCTGGAGCGATGAAGACAAGGGTGCAATCGCCAAAATGGATCTTCAGTCGAATGTTCTGGAACTGCTCACCGCCCCCATGAAAGGCATCTTCCGCACGCCCGCGTTCTCTCCGGACGGCAAAAGCATCGCCTTCCGCCTGGACGGCGGTGACGACGAACTGGGTCCGGGCATGAATGATAAACCCGGCATTTATCTCATGGACGCCGACGGCAATAATATTCGTTTCGTAACCGAAGGTGGGGAAAATCCGCGTTTTACCCCGGACGGTAAGCGCATCGTGGTCAATACCGGCGGCTATCTCTTCGGCGGCCCCAATAAGGCGCTGATCTCTTTCGACCTGAACGGCCAAGACCGTAAGGAACATTTCAAAAGCAAATATGTCAACCAGTGGGCGACCTCTCCCGACGGCCAGTGGCTGGCATTCACCGAACTCCATAAGGCCTATATCTGCGCCATGCCTAACCACGGCCAGGCCATAGACCTGAGCGCAGATATCAAGGCGGTGCCGGTATCGCAGGTGTCGAAAGACGCCGGCTATAATCTCCACTGGAGCGCCGATAGCAAAAAACTGCATTACACCCTGGGCGACGAGTATTTTACCATTGACCTGTCAGAGCGTTTCAGCTTCCTGCCCGGCGCCCCGGACAGCCTGCCGCCCCTGCCGGAAAGCGGACAGAAAATCAGCCTGAAATTGAAAACCGATGCCCCGCAAGGTAAAATCGTATTCCAAAATGCCCGGATTATCACTTGCGAGGGCGATCAGGTGATCGAAAACGGCGTACTGGAAGTAACCGATAATAAAATTACCTATGTCGGCCCGGCCAATGGCTACAACGCCCCGGCTAAAGCGATGATTATCAACAGTAAAGGCAAAACGATTATGCCCGGTATGGTGGATGTGCATGCCCACTCCGGCAACTTCCGGCACGGCCTGAATCCCCAAAAACAATGGGAGTACTACGCCAACCTGGCGTATGGCGTGACCACCATGCACGACCCCTCTGTCAACTCCGAAATGGCCTTCTCCAATGCCGAAATGCTGAAATCCGGCCGTATGACCGGCCCGCGGCTGTACAGCACCGGCACCATTCTGTATGGGGCCGACGGCGATTTCAAGGCCGTCATCAACAGCCTCGATGACGCCCGCAGCACCCTCCGCCGAACCAAAGCCTGGGGCGCGCTTTCGGTAAAAAGTTACAACCAACCCCGCCGCGAACAACGTCAGCAGGTGATTGCCGCCGCCAAGGAACTCAATATGCTGGTCGTGCCCGAGGGCGGATCGTTCTTCTACCACAACCTCAATCAAGTCGCAGACGGCCACACCGGCGTGGAACACAACCTGCCCGTCGCGCCGCTCTACAAGGACGTCCTCGAATTCTGGAAACGCACCCGCGCACACAACACGCCCACCCTCATCGTTTGCTATGGCGCCGTGAACGGCGAGTACTACTGGTATCAAAAAAGCGAGGTCTGGAAAGATAAACGCCTGCTCCAATTCACGCCGCGCCATATCCTCGACGAGCGCAGCCGCCATCGCGAAATGATCCCGGAAGAAGAATACGTTAACGGACATATCCTCGTCAGCAAAAGTCTCAAACGCATGCAGGACGAAGGCATTCCGATCAATTTGGGCTCGCACGGACAACTTCAGGGCCTCGGCGCCCACTGGGAACTCTGGATGCTCCAACAAGGCGGGATGAGCAACCTGCAAGCCCTGAAATGCGCCACCATCAACGGCGCCGCCTATATTGGTATGGACAAAGAAATCGGCTCGCTCAAAACCGGCAAACTGGCCGATCTGGTTATCCTCGAGAAAAATCCGCTCGACAATATCCAAAACACCAACTCCGTTAATATGGTCATGGTCAATGGCCGGCTTTACAACGCCGATACGCTCGATGAAATCGGCAACTATAGTCGCAAGCGCGGCAAATTCTGGTTCGAAATGCCCGGCAGCCAAACAAACGGCGCCGCCAACATGACCCACTCCTGCACAGAAGCAAAATGCGTCTGCGGACATTGAAGCCGCAAACAAACCGGGATGCCAAATTCGAACAAAATCCCGCCTCCGCTTGCCGGTCGCAGGTTCGTTCTTCACCATGCACAACGTTTGTCAAAATGACGCTAACACGCTTCTTACTCCTGCCCCTTCTCTGCTTCGTCGCCTGCCAAAATCAGGCCAACCATCCGCTTGCCCTCGCCGCAGCGCAGCACAACGCCCTGCCAAAAGCACAAAAATGGGCTGACACCCGCGAAATCGTCTATCAGTCGGACGACGGCGGGGAAACCTGGCAGGACATCAGCGCGGGCCTGCCCTCGGAACTACTGGTCATGCGCGTTTTGCCAGGCAAAGACGACGCAATCTTCCTGGGCGCACAAAATGGGGTGTTCCGGTATAATCCGCCCCCCTCGGTAGAAACCTGGAGCAACGAATTCCCACTGCACGACCTGGCGATCGGCGTCTTTTCAGGCCCGAGCGGCATGTATGTCAGCTGGGTGGAAAATGGTTTTTTCAAAAATATCCCCGGCAAAACAGCCTGGATGCCTATGGGCAGCCCCGCCGAGCGTCAATACGTCTGGTCGGCTATCGAAACCCCCGAAGGCGCTATCGTTGTCTGCAACGAAAGTGGAATTTACAAAACGACCGATGGCGGGGAAACTTGGAAACTGGTCTTCCAGGAAGCCGCACCCGCCAGCCTGTATCTCGAAAACGGTACCCTGTACGGTGTCTGCTCCGGTGGTATTCTCTGCTCCACCGATGGCGGCGAAAACTGGTCTTGGCGCCTCCAGGATAAAGGCAGCCATAAATCCCTGCACCGACTGGATGGCCGGCTCACCGCGCTGATCCGTAAAGATGAAGCCTACACCCTCGCATTTCCCGACGAGTCGGATGCTAAAACCAATTGGCCCGCTCTGGCCGCCGGACTTGCAGGAATTAGACACATCAACGATCTCGAACAGTCCGGTAATACGCTGTTCTGCAGCCACGGCGGCGGCATCTCCCGATCAGACAACCGCGGCAAAACCTGGCGCCTGATCATGCCGGCCCCGGAAGAAAACACAGTGCTGCGGCTGGCCCTGAGCAAAGGAAAAATATTTGTTGTTAAAAGTACAGGATGTTAGGATTGGGGAATTGGGATTGGGGATTGCGGATTGGCTCCGCAATCCGCAATCCCCAATCCGCAATCCCCAATCCCAATTCCCCAATTCCTTAATTCGCAATCCGTAATGAAGATAGATATTCACACGCATCTGCTGCCCGAACGCCTGCCCAATTTTGCAAAAAAATTCGGGTACGGCGAGTTCATTCACTTAGCGCCGAGCGACCGCCCGGGCTACGCGCGCATGATGAAAGGCGATACGTTTTTTAGGGAAATCGGCTCTAATTGTTGGGATCCGGAATTGCGGATTCGGGAGTATGCACGGTACAATACGCCAGTACAGGTAGTCTGCACCATCCCGGTGATGTTTTCTTATTGGGCAAAGGGCGCTGATTGCCTGGAGTTGTCCCGTTTTCTCAACGACCATTTGGCGGGGGTTGTGGAGGACTATCCGGAGCATTACATTCCCTTGGGGACGATCCCGATGCAGGATACCGACCTGGCCATCCAAGAGTTGCAACGCATCAAGGAACTGGGCTTCCCCGGCGTCCAGATCGGTTCGAATGTAAATCAGTTAAACCTGAGTGAACCGCAGTTTTTTCCTATTTTTCAGGCCTGTGCCGACTTGGACTTGGCGGTGCTGGTGCATCCTTGGGAAATGATGGGCGAAGCGCAAATGCGCAAGTATTGGTTGCCTTGGCTCGTAGGCATGCCGGCTGAAACCAGCCGGGCTATTTGTTCCCTGATTTTTGGCGGCGTGCTGGAACGGTTGCCGAACCTGCGTTTTTGTTTTGCCCATGCCGGCGGTTCTTTTCTGACGACGATCGGCAGGGTAGAGCACGGGTTTAATTGCCGCCCGGATTTGGTTGCAGTGGACAACGAAAAGCCGCCGCGGCATTATCTGGGCAAGTTCTGGGTGGATTCTGCGACCCACGACCCCCAACTGCTGCGTTACGTGCTGGAGGTGGCCGGCGATGATAAGGTGTGCCTCGGAACCGATTATCCTTTTCCGCTGGGCGATTTGGAAATCGGCAGGTTCATCGAAGAGATGAACCTGCCGGAATCTGTCTTAGAGCGCATTTTGTATAAAAATACGCTGGCATGGCTGTACGGCCCGGAAAAATAATACTGCGGCGCCGGGCTATTGTTTGACTAATTTCCCTTGATAGACGCCGTTTTTCCCGGTCACCTTTACCAGATAGACGCCTGGCGCCCAAGGCGCCAAATCAAGGTCTAAAACCGAGGCAGACTGGGTAAACGAGGCGCGCACCGCCCGTCCGGAAAGGTCAAATACGATCACTTCTTCTGCC
>JBEIDF010000103.1:0-12272 GCA_040383605.1 Lewinellaceae bacterium | reverse complement strand
ATAAGAAAAGTTGGTGCCTATAGCGGCGGGGATCACCTCTTCCCATTCCGAACAGAGAAGTTAAGCCCGCCAGCGCTGATGGTACTGAGGTTGATGCCTCGGGAGAGTAAGTCGGCGCCAACGCAAAATAAGTTTAGGGGCCCATCCGATAATCGGATGGGCCCCTTTTTTGTTGCTGCAACAGGCCCATCTCCAATGGGCGCCTTCGCCTTTCCCAATCTTTTCGCAAGGAGTTTCCCGGGCAGGTAACATCCGTCAAAAAAACGCAATCCTCGTCAAGAAATTTACTTATTTTTGCAAATTGGTATTTCAACTCCCAATTTTCATATCATGATTCGACGCCAATCACAAGACAAGGTGTTGAGCCTGGCCTGTCCTTTTTAATATGGTAACTCCATGGCGCGGTATAGTTTGAACGAATATTTGCGCTGTGCACCCGACTGCTTGGATAATTTCGAATGAAAACACAATTTTTTACCTGATTTAAGCATTTGCAAATCAGTCTATCGCGTCGAGGCTTTCCGGCCGCGGCGCGCGCCAGGATATGCCGCTGCGTTTTCAACATCTGCCCGAGGTGGGCGAAGCCGCCCCTTTTTTTTCTGTGCATACGGTGCAGGGCAGGTTGTCGTTTCCTGAATTTTCCGCTGGTATGTGGTGTGTCCTCTTGGCGCATCCCGCGAATTTTACAAGCTCCTGGTGGATGTACTCGACCTTCCTCGCCCTGAAAGAGCGGTGGTTCAATACCCGGAATACGAAATTGCTGACGATTTCGGTCGAACCGGTACGGCAGACCGATTGGTCGGATCGCGTGCGGCGCTACCTCGGCATGTACATGAAATCGCCGGTCGTGGAAGACCTCGATTGCCGGATTTCCAATCAGTATGGACTGGATTCGCTTGCGCGCCGGCATTCGGATTTCAACCGGCTGGCCTATATTATTGATCCATTCGGCGTGATCCGGATGATTATTTACAATCCCCTGCCCTCTATTGAAACAGCCCTGGCCGAGGTAGAACGCGCCCTGGATCAACTGCAGGGCAAAGCGCCCCAAGCGCCTGAAAACAAACAGGCGTTTCCGCAAATAATAGAACAATCGGATGCCGCTGCCGCGGCGGATTTTAAATTTAAACCGGCTTATTTTGGAAAAAACAAGATGAATCCGAACTGATTTGCGTCAAAAGAAAAAACCCGCTGCAAGTACCTGACTTACAACGGGTTTTTCTAGAAGAAAGTTGACCCGCAAGGATTCGAACCCTGACAAACAGAACCAAAATCTGCTGTGCTACCGTTACACCACGGGTCAAAAGATCCAACTTTATTTCTAAAGCGGGGCAAAATTAGGGGTAATTGAAATACCGTGCAAGCGTTGAGTAGTAATTTTTTTCATTTAGTTCGCCTAACTTTGCATCGCTTAACGCAACCTGTAGATTATGACGTTTCGTACGCTCCTTTTTTGTTTGATTGCTTCGGCGGCTGCCGCTTTGTTTTGGCAATGCGGCGGCAAGGACGGTGCGGGCCGCGACGGCGGCGCCGTGCTGGCGGAGGTGTATAACAAAACGCTGTACAGCACGGATTTGAAAGATGTCGTGCCGGAAGGCGCTACGGCGGAGGACAGCCTGCTGATCGCGCGCGCATTCGTTCAGCGCTGGGTGCGCGACCAACTGCTGATGTATGAGGCAGAGCGAAATATCCCGAAAGACCTGAATATTGATGAACTGGTGCGGGACTACCGCGCCAGTTTGGTGCGCTTTAACTTTGAAGAGGAGATTATTGCGACGCAGCTGGACAGCACGGTGTCGGAGGCGGAGCTCCGCGAGTACTATGAAAACAACAAGGACCAGTTTCAGCTGGGCAGCACGATCATGAAGTGTTTGCTGCTGAAGGCGCCTTCGGGTGCGCCACAAAACGAACTGAACAAACTCTGGTACAGCAGAAACCCGGCGGATGAAGCCAAATTGCGTGCGGCGGCTGACCGCTGGGCGGTGCATGCGCTGTTGGATCGGGAAAAATGGTATAAGGTGGAGGAGGTCGCGGCGATTTTGCCCAAAGGCGCCCTGACCGCAGAGAATGCCGGCGCCCGGCGCGACGGCGTTCTGAGCGACGAGGATTTTCGGTACTACTACCGGATTCTGGAGGTCGTGCGCGGCAAAGAGACCGCCCCGTTTGAGTATGCCCGGGAGCAGGCCTCCAAGATTATTTTGCACCGCCGGAAACAGAGCCTGCTCGAAAAATGGAAAGACGATTTGTACCAAAAGGAATTGCGCCGGGAAAATGTCAAAGTTTACTGAGCGCGGGCTCACAAAGAATCCCTCCTCAAACCTATTTTTGAAATTGATGCCATGAAGAAAGAAATTTTTGCCGCCTTATTACTTTTTGCCGCCCTGTCGCTTCCTGCCCAGGATCGAGCCGTCATAGACAAAGTAGCCGCCACCGTGGGCGGCGAGATACTTCTGCTGAGCGAAGTGCAGGAGCAGGTCACGTATGCCAAACAGCAGCAGCCGTCGCTGCCGCCAGACTTTCACTGCGAGGCGATGCAAAATCTAATCATCCAAAAATTGCTCGTCAACCAGGCTAAAATTGACTCGGTGGAGGTGAAAGACGAGGAAGTGGAAAATCAACTCGGCGCGCGGATTGACCGCCTGCTGTTGTATTTTAACCAAGACCCGAAAGCCATCGAGGAATACTACGGCCAGGGTATCGAGCAGATCAAGGAGCAGATGCGCAACGATATGCGCAACCAACTGCTCGCCGAGCGGATGCAGGCGGAAATTACCGGTAAGGCTACGATCACGCCCTCGGAAGTGCAAAAATTTTATAGCAGTATTCCCGCTGACTCGCTGCCTTTCTTCAACGCCGAGGTGGAAATCCGCGAAATCGTCTATCAGCCGCAGGTCAGCGCCGAAGAAAAAGCGAAGGCTGTGGCGCGGATCGAAGAACTGCGCCGCCGAATCCTGGAGGGCGGTGAGGATTTTGCCGAACTGGCGAAAAAATACAGCGACGATTCCGGCAGCGCCACCTCTGGAGGCGATCTAGGCTGGCAAAAACGCGGTACGTTCGTTGCGGCTTTCGAGGCGATGGTCTATAAACTCGATCAGGGCCAAATCAGCCCGGTCGTCGAAACAGAATTCGGATACCACATCATTCAACGGCTCGACCGGCGTGGAAATCTGGTCAAGGCCCGCCATATCCTCATCAAGCCGGAAATCACCGCCGCCGATCTCGACCGCGCCAAAGCCAAAATGGATTCGGTGCGCCAATTGATCAACGATCAAAAAACGACCTTCGGCGCCGCCGTGAAACTATTCGGAAAGGAAGACGTGCCCAGCTACAACAACGACGGCCGCGTCGCAAACCCCCGAACCGGCAATACCTTTTTCGAGGTCGCAGACCTGGATACAGACGTGTTCTTCGCCATCGAAAAACTGGAACCGGGCGACGTCACCCAGCCGATTTCCTTCCGCGGCCCGGACGGTACGCGCTACTTCCGCCTGGTGCAACTCGTCAGCCGATCCAAACCGCACCGCGCTGATTTGAAGCAGGACTACAATAAAATCCAGGCCGCCGCGCTCGAACAAAAAAAAGCCGGCTATGTGGACCAGTGGATGCGGGAAAAACTGCGAAGTACGTACCTTGCGATTGATCCGCTGTTCCGCAATTGCCCCGACCTGCAAGCGCTGCTTCAGGAGGCGGACGACCCGAACCGGCCCTAGCGCTTGTTCAAATTTTGATTTCTCGGCTGCAACTGCCTATTTTGATTTTTAACTGGGTTAAATTTTTCGCCGAATTGCCCCCATTCGATTGCAAAATTTGCCTTGTTTAAACTAAATTTTTACTGCAGCATCAAAAGTTGAACAAACGCTAAAAAACAAATCCGCCACAAGCCAACTGAATGTAAACCCGAAACGTCTATTATACCTGCTAATTCCGCTTTCACGCGTTACATACATGAAAAAATTTCTCCTCGGACTTCTGCTTGCCGGCGCACTCCCCGCCCTCCTGCCAGCACAAACGCTCGATACAATCCTGCCCATCGTACCGTACGATCAAATTAAAGAGTATGAAATCGGCGGTATCCGGGTGACCGGCGCCCAATATGCCGACCCGAACGCCCTGATCGCGCTTTCGGGTTTTCGGGTGGGCGAGAAAATGCGCATCCCCGGCGCGCCTTTCGCTAAAGCCGTGCAGACGCTCTGGAACCTCAAACTCTTCACCGATGTGCAGATTGTCCAAGAACGCACAGCCGGCGACGTCATTTTCCTCGAAATCGCCGTCAAGGAGCTGCCTCGTTATACCCGGCACGCCTTCTCCGGCGTCCGGAAAAGTTTCCACTCCGACCTGAACGATGTGGTGAGTAAGTACTTACAAAAAGGCGCGATCCTCACCGAAAGCACGAAATCCTCGTTGAAATACGGCTTGTCCCAGTTTTTTATCGAAAAAGGCTTTTTGAACACCACCGTGCAGATCAAAAGCTTTCCGGACGAGCGCGCCACCAACGCCGTCCGCCTCGAATTCGTGATCAACCGCGACAAGCGGGTGAAAATCAATAATATTCTTTTTGTCGGAAACAACAATGTGAAAACGAATATCCTCCGACGGAAAATGAAGGAAACGGTGCGCAAAACCAAAATTTTTAAAAAATCAAAATTGGTGCGCGACGATTACGAGGAGGATAAACGCAAAATTGAGGCTTACTATAATACGATTGGTTTTCGCGACGCCCGCATCGTGCGCGACAGTGTCTGGCGTACGCCTAAAGGCCAGCTGATGCTCCAACTCACCCTTGACGAGGGGCGGAGGTACTACTTCCGGAATATTGTGTGGAAGGGGAATACGATTTATGAGACCAAATTCTTGGATCAGGTGCTCGGCATTAAAAAAGGCGATGTATATAACCAGGAACTGCTCAGCACCCGCCTGCAGTTCAGCCAGGACGGCCGGGACATCTCTTCGCTTTATCTCGACAACGGGTATCTTTTTTTCCGCGCCGATCCGATCGAAGTCGCCGTGGACAACGATTCCATAGACCTTGAGATGCGGATTTTTGAAGGGCCGCAGGCGACGATAGACCGCGTGATTATCAAAGGGAACGATCGGACGCACGAGCACGTGATCCGTCGCGAGCTGTTCACCCGTCCGGGCGATAAATTCAGTCGTTCGGACATTATCCGTTCGCAGCGCCAAATCGTCAACCTCGGGTATTTCAACCCGGAAACGCTCAATATTGAAACGCCGGTGAATCCCGACCGCGGTACGGTGGACATCGTGTACACCGTGGAAGAAAAACCGGCGGATCAGCTGGAATTGTCTGCGGGCTACCAGCCGGCGACGGCCTTTAGCCGGGGTGGGGTGATTGGCACGCTGGGCGTGACATTTAACAACTTTTCTCTCCGCAATATCCCGAATAAAGACGCCTGGAACCCCCTTCCTCAGGGTGATGGCCAGCGCTTCAGTATCCGCGGCCAAACGGCCGGCGACCGCTTCCAGTCGTACAATGCCTCGTTCACGGAGCCGTGGCTCGGCGGCAAAAAACCGAACTCCCTGACGGTAGCCGGCTTTTACAACCGTTTTTCGTCTGGTTTCTTCGGCGACGACAATTTCCAGCGCCTCGATATATTGCAGGGAACGGTCGGTTTCGGTACCCGTTTAAAATTCCCCGACGACAACTTTATTTTCCGGGCCGATCTGGATATCCAAACGCTCAATCTCAACAATTGGCCCAGTTTTATTGATGATAAAGGTCGCTCGGTACGCGAGGGTATTTTCCACAATTACAGTCTCGGTCTTACCCTTGCCCGGAACAGCATCAACGACCCGATTTTCCCGAAAACCGGTTCGCTGGTGTCGCTGAAATTGTTTGCTACGCCCCCCTACTCGCTGTTCAAAGACGCGTCTTTCTACCAGACCAGCAACCTGCAAGACCTCTATCGCTACATTGAATATGTGAAATGGCGTTTCGATGCTGAATGGTACACCACGCTCGTGGGCAAATTGGTCTTGAAAACGCAGGCTAAAATCGGTATTTTGAGCCGCTGGAGCGACAAGACCGAGCTCAGTCCGTTCGAGCGCTTCGAACTTGGCGGCGATGGTTTGAACAACCAGAATTTTGGTCTGAACGGCCGGGATATCATCAGCCTGCGCGGCTACGATGTGGCGGATATCATGACGCCCTTTCCGGGGGGCGCCGGTGTATTTGAAAAAATCACGGTAGAGTTGCGTTATCCGATCTCCCTAAACCCGCAGAGTACCATTTTCGTGACGGCCTTTGCGCAAGGCGGCAATGCCTGGCAGCGGGTGCGCGACTTCAATCCTTTTGATATGCGGCGCTCGGCCGGTTTGGGCCTGCGCGTTTTTCTGCCGATGTTCGGCACGCTGGGTTTCGATTACGGTTTTGGCTTCGACAAACCCAATCTGATCGGCAGAACGACCAAATGGACGGATTTTGCGCGATTTAATATTGTTTTGGGCTTCGAACCGGATTAGAAAGACGGTCATATTTTGCAGCTGGTTTGCCAAAAGCAAAATTGGTTGAGCATTTTGGGAATAAATAGATACTTTGGCGCTTTATTTAAGGTGACAAAACTAATCTTGTTTTATGTTCCGCATTTTGCTCTGTTTGCTTTTCGTTTCCCAGGTATTAAACCTTTTTTCTCAAAATTATTGGCTGCCTCAAGAGGGGCAGCACCCGGTGATTTCCGGCGAGCGCCGGATCGTGCCGGTGAAATTCCGTACGCTTCGGCTGGATATCGCGCAGATGCAGTCTGTACTGGCTTCCGCGCCCGTGCGGTTTACGGTTACTGCTGCCGAGCAGTTCACGGAGTTGGAATTGCCGTCTCCGGATGGCGGTACTGTGCGTTTTCGGCTGTTTGAAAGTCCGGTCATGGCGCCGGCGTTGCAAGCCAAGTATCCGGAAATTCGCTGTTTTACCGGTGTGGGGATTGACCAGCCGAGCCTCCGCGTGAAGTGCGATTGGACGCCTTGGGGTTTTCACGCCATGGTGACGGGCGATCCGGCGGGCTCGTGGTTCATAGACCCGTACAGCCACGGTAACACCGAATATTATGTATCGTATTACAAAAAAGATTACCAGTCGGCCGAAGAGCCGTTTGCCTGTCTGACCGAATCGGCTGTGGCAGAGACGGAAATCAAGAATCCCGTCGGCCAGGCTGATCAGGTGGGCGACTGCCGGCTGCGCACCTACCGCCTGGCGCTGGCCTGCACCGGGGAGTACGCCGCTTTTCACGGCGGTACCGTGCCCTTGGTGCTCGCGGCCATGAACACGACGATGAATCGCGTCAACGGCGTGTATGAAAACGACCTAGCTGTCACCATGCAGCTTATTCCGAACAACGACCTGCTGGTGTATTTGAACGCGGCAACTGACCCTTATACCAACAGCAACGGTTCCACGATGCTCAACCAAAATGTGACGAACGTAAACGCCGTAATCGGCCTCGCCAACTACGATATTGGGCACGTGTTCAGTACGGGCGGCGGCGGTATCGCCGGCTTGAGCGTGGTGTGCACCAACGGCAAGGCGCGCGGCGTCACCGGCGGCGGCTCTCCCGTGGGCGATCCGTTCGACATTGATTATGTAGCGCATGAAATGGGCCACCAGTTCGGCGGCAACCACACGCAAAATAATAACTGCAATCGGGTGGGCACCGCTTCTATGGAACCTGGCTCCGCCTCGACTATTATGGGCTACGCGGGCATCTGCTCGCCGAATGTGCAAAATAACAGCGACGACTATTTCCACGCCATCAGCCTGCAGGAAATAGGCGCGTTTATTACCACCGGATCCGGCAATACCTGTCCGGTAAAAACCAATACCGGCAACAACCAGCCCGAGGTAAGCGCCGGGGCGGATTACGTCGTTCCCAAATCCACGCCCTTCGCGCTGACGGCCATCGGCACGGATGCTGATGGCGATTCCCTGAGTTATTGCTGGGAACAAATGGATCCGCAGTTTGCCACCATGCCGCCGGTATCCTCCAATGCAAGCGGTCCGCTGTTCCGTTCTTTCAAAGCCACGCCTTCGCCGACGCGGTATTTCCCGCGCCTTCCCGATCTGGTCAATAACGTCAACGGTACTTGGGAAGAACTCCCGGGCGTCGCCCGCACGATGAATTTCCGTGTCACTATTCGCGATAACAGGCTCGACGCCGGCTGCACCGATGAAGACAATATGTTAGTAACCGTAGCCGGTACGGCCGGGCCGTTTCTCGTCACCGCGCCGAATACCAATATTTTGTGGAATGCCGGCGAGCCGCAGACGGTGACTTGGGATGTAGCGGGCACCGATGCGACCCCTGTGCAGTGCAGCCACGTCCGTATCCTGCTCTCGACCGACGGCGGTTTTTCGTATCCGATTGTGCTGGCGGATTCGGTTCCGAACACCGGCTCTGCGGACGTGTTTGCGCCTTTCCTCGCCTCGAACACTTGCCGGGTGATGGTAGCCGGCCGGGGCAATATTTTCTTTGATATTTCCAACCAAAATTTCCGGATTGAGCTGCCGCCTTATCCCACGTTTCTGCTGACGCCCTCCTTAAGTTCGGCGGCAATTTGCGCGGGGGATACGCTGCGGTTTTCGGTCAATACCAATTCGATTTTAGGGTTTTCCGATACCATTTCGTTCAGCCTCGGCGGCGTTCCAGCGGGCGCTGCGGTCGAAATCAGTCCTGCCGCGGTAGCGCCCGACGAAACGGCGGAAGTGACCATCAGTGGTTTGACGTCGGATATGGCGGGCAATTACGCCTTGTCCCTGGTGGCGTCAGCCGATACGCTGATTCGCACCGTGCCCCTTTCCCTGTCTGTCTTGCCCGGCGCGCCCACGGCAGCCGTCGTGCCGGTGAGTCCGCTGGACAGCACCCTCGGTGTAAGCGGCCAGGCCGTTTTAAATTGGAGTCCGGTTCAGTTTGCTACGCAGTATGCCGTCCAGCTGGCCTCCAGTCCCGCCTTTGAGCCCGGCGCCCTCCTGCTCGATCAGTTGGTGACCGACACCTTTTTGGCAACGCCCCCGCTTGCTTTTGCCCAGGTCTATTATTGGCGCGTAAAACCATTGAACAACTGCGGCGAGGGTCTCGACTCCGAGGTCTTTGCCTTTCAGATCGGCGATGCGGACTGCGATATTGTATTCAACAGCGCAGACGTGCCGGTGGCGATCAATACCGCCAATACTTCGGTTGTATATTCCAAGATTACCGTGCCCGATCAGGCACAAATTGCTGATATTGCTGTGAATGTGGCTATTGCGCATACCTACGTGGGCGATTTGAGCGCGCGTTTGTTGGGGCCTGCCGGATTCAAAGTACAGTTGTTCGACCGGCCGGGTGTTCCTGCGACCCAGTTTGGCTGTGAGGGCGATAATATCAGCGCCACGTTCAGCGACGATGCGGCCCAGAGCGCAGCGGCGTTTGAATCTGCCTGTGGCGGCGGCGTGCCGACTATCAGCGGTGCGTATCGGCCGGTCAATAACCTGTCCGTATTCAAAGGTCTTCCTGCACAGGGCGAATGGCTATTGGAGGTTCGGGACGATTACGATGGCGACGGCGGTGCGCTAACAGCCTGGAGCCTCGATTTTTGTTACACCGTTTCGACGCCGCCGACGGCACTTTTGCGGAACGAGCCGATGGACGCGCCGCGGGCCGGTGCGCGGACCTTGAGCGCCGATTATTTGGCGGGCTTGCTGAGCGGTGCAGCGGCGCAGGGGAAATTTACGTTGCTGACCGTTCCGGCGCACGGCATGTTGATGCGCCAGGGTGTTCCCCTGGGTATTGGCGGCGTGTTTACGCAAGACGATATCAATACCGGCGTTGTCGTGTATGCGCACAACGGCGACGATATGCCCCAGGATCAATTTCGCTTTGATTTCCAGGACGAAAACAACGGCGCCTGGCTGCACAATGCTGTTTTTGTCATTAATATTCGGGAAAACACGCTTTCTGGCAGTGCGGACGTATTGGCGCCGGTCGCTTGCGCCGGCGATGCGAACGGGCAGATCGCGGCGACTATTTCCGGCGGCTATCCGCCTTTTGAATACAGCCTCAACGGCGCGGCGGCCCAGTCTGACAACCAATTCAGCCAGTTGGCGGCGGGCAGCTATACGGTGGTTGTAACCGACGCACTCGGTTTCACCCTGGAGACAAATTCCGTCACCTTGGACAATCCTGTGCCGCTGACTTTATCTGCGCAGGTGACGGGCTACACGGTAGAGGCGACCGCCACGGGCGGTACCGGCGATTTGACCTACAGCCTTGACGGCCAGACTTTCCAACCGGAGTCGGTGTTCAATGATGTTCCCGAGGCATTTTACACCCTCTTGGTGCGTGATGCGAACGGTTGCACTGCCAGCGTGCAGATTGTCGTTGCGGTGGATTTGCTGCTGGCGTCCGCCGCTGCGACGAGCCAGGCGCTGTGCAATGGCAGCGCCGAAGGCGCTTTGACGGTTTCGCCTGCCGGCGGCGTGCCGCCTTATACGTTCAGCTTGGACGGCCAGACTTTCCAAAGTGAAAATAGCTTTACGGGTTTGACTGCCGGGACGTACACCCCGATCGTGCAGGATAATTTGGGTTCCACCACCACGGCCAATGCTGTGATTATTACAGAGCCTGCCGCAATTTCTCTGGACGTCGAGGTCAATTTCGATACGATTATCGCGACTGCTTCCGGCGGCTCGGGTGATTTGTTGTACAGTTTGGACGGCCAGAATTTCGTATCCGGCAACGTATTTAGTAATCTTTTCAACGGCGAGTATAAAGTTACGGTGCGCGACGCCAACGGCTGCACAGCTGGCGCCACCGTGGTCGTGGATGTCCCGTCGCTGAATATCCTTGCCTTGGACGCATCGGCGCTGCTTTGTGCCGGCGACCAATCGGTGCTCACCGCCATTGTCACCGGCGGCGTACCGCCGTATCAGTTTAGTTTAGACAACGGCCCATTGCAGGCGGAGAACATTTTCACAAATGTCGGGGCTGGCAGTCACACCGTGATTGTTCGGGATGCTGTCGGCACAGAACGGGCGGCGACCATTTTGCTTGAGGCGCCTGCGCCGCTGGGATTAGATATTTCGGTGGTTGGCAACGACGTGACCGGCCTTACGGCCTCCGGCGGCGTACCGCCCTACGTATTGACGTACGACTCGAGCTTGCCAGCCGATTTGATGAATATTCCGAGCGGCGATTATTTTATTACCCTGACTGATGCGAACGGGTGTTCGACCGTTTACGCCTTGGCGATCAATTACACGGTTGTCTCTGCGGATTTTCTGTCGAGCGATCCGCTTTGCAACGGCGATGCGAATGGCGCGGTGGAAATTTTGGCGCAAAACGGGACGCCGCCTTACGAATATGCTATCAACGGATCGGATTTCCAGTCGGGCGGCACGTTTGAAAACCTATTTGCCGGACAATACGATGTCATCGTGCGGGATGCGCTGGGTGATTCGGTCAGTCTGCAGGTCGTATTAAATGATCCGGCGTCGTTGAGTGCGATTGCGACGGTTACGTCGGATACGATACTGGTGACTGCTTTTGGCGGTACCGGTCTTTTGCAGTATAGTCTTGATGCCCAGACTTACCAGACCTCCAACCTGTTCCCGGATTTGGCGAACGGCGCCTACGACGTGCGTGTGCGCGATGCCAACGGATGTGTGTACGTTTTGGACAAAGTGGTGGTCAATTACGTATCCACCGTAGATCCGGCATCCGAATGGGGCTTGCGGGTAGCGCCCAATCCGGGCAGCGGCTTATTCCGGCTGCGGATGGAGCGGGCGCCGACGCGGGAGATGCAGGCGGTGGTGCTGGATGGCGCCGGGCGCTTGTTGCGTTCGCTGGTGTGGCGGCCCTCCGGCGGTGTTTTTGAAACTGATATTGATTTGCGCGATTTGCCGCAAGGCGCCTATATTTTGCAGTGGCGCATCGAGGGTCTGCATGTAGAGGCCACCCGACTTCAGATCGCGCGGTGATCCGGCTCCGTAGTTAGCGCTTGTTCAGATTTTGATTTCCGGGCTGCAACTGCCCGGAAATCAAAATTTGAACAGGGTTTATAAAAAAAGAGGCCTTTCAGTTTGAAGGGCCTCTTTTTTGTGCGGCTTTCGCAGTAGCGGGCGCGATCGCGCGGGGCGATTGGCGCGCAGGCTGCGATTACTTTTGCCGTTTTGCCTGGCGCAGTGAGCGCAGTTTAGGACGGCTGTTGCCATTTGAGCCGCGGCGAATTTTACCGCGTTTGCTACGAGGATCTCCTTTGCCCATGACGAATATTGAGTTTGCGTAACT
>JBEIDF010000102.1:0-12500 GCA_040383605.1 Lewinellaceae bacterium | reverse complement strand
TGTCTGGCCCCAAAAGTCCCATTTTCCGCCATACTTTGCGATTTTTTTTGACCATAGCGCTGCTATGGCCTGCAAAAAATCGCTTCGTCTGGCGAAAAATGGATCCTTTTTTGGCTCAGACGCGACCTGCTAACCAGTTACCCGATTTTTATAACAAAAACGCAAGGGGCCCTGCGACCCGGATTCGTTAAAATTGGATTAAAATGTAAATTTCGCCGCAAGATCCTGTCCGATCGCGTCAGCCGGACAGCGTGCTGAAAAAATTACGTTAGAAAAGTATTAGAAATCTATTGATTTTTAATAAAGTAAAAAAAAATTCTACCTTTGTGGCGGTTTTTTATTATCAAATTGAACCTTTTTCTTTTAATACGCTTGCGCCGACTGCGCGCGGCTTGTAAATCGAATCTACCGTTTTTATGGCATTCTTTTTGCAGTCGTAAAACAACTCAACGCACGCTGCTTAATCTATAATATCATGAAAAGAAAGTTACCTCTTTTACTCCTGTTAGGGCTGTTTTTTCTGCCCTTTAGCTGCCAGGACACGGTTGGCGATAGCGACGAATACGTTGCATTGAACCGAAAAGCGGCTGATTACGACGGCAAACTCGTACACGAATGGATGCAACTGGGCGCGCAAATGTTGCGCGATAACTTCCTTTATGGCCCCCACGCCGCCCGCATGTACGGTTACCTGGGCATAACGGCTTGGGAATCGGTGTACATTGGTATCCCTGGCGCCAAAAGTCTGGCCGGCCAGATCAACGATTACCCGGAGGCCGCTTCCGTGGATATTAATGAAGAATACGACTGGGGTGTTGTCCTCTGCCATGCCATGGAAACGGTGTTTCCGGTATTGGTGGACAATTTCACCCCCGCACAGCGCGGCCAAGTGGACGTGCTGGCCGATTTACAAGAAGACGCCATGATGAAAAAAGGCATCTCGGAGGAAATTCGGATCAATTCCGCCGACCTCGGCACGCGCATCGGCCTCAAAATCGTGGAGCGTATCCGCCGCGATGGCCGTGACGTCATCCGCAATATCGTGCCGACGATCCCCACCCGCGATGCAGCGCATCCGTGGTACTGGGATCCCAACACCCTCGGCCAAGCGCCCGTGGAGCCGATGTGGGGCACAGTGCGTACGTTTGTCATTGATAATGCACAGGCCTGCGAAGCCCCGGCGCCTTTCCCGTATTCCGAAGCGGCCGGTTCCGCATTTTACCAGGAGGCCTTGGAGGTGTACAACGTAGAGCGCACGCCGCAAAACCGCGCCATCGCGTATCACTGGGACAACGGCCCCGGCCGTACCTGCAGCCCCGCCTGCCACTGGATCAATATCGCCGCACAACTGCTGCAGGAACGCAACGCCAACCTGGCAGACTGCGCCAAGGCGTATGTGTACACCGGCATTACAGCTGCCGACGCGTTTAGCGCCAGCTGGTTCCTGAAATACAAGTACTTCCTGCTCCGTCCGATTACCTACATCCAGGAAGTCCTAGATCCGAACTGGCTGCCCCTCATCGGCACGCCGCCGTATCCGGACTACAGCTCCGGTTCTTCTACTATCGGCGGCGCCGTTCCACAGGTGCTGGTTCCGATCTTCGGCGATGTGTCTTTCACCGACCGCACGCACCTCGGTAGCCCGCTGTACACGCCGGAAGGCGGCCCGTTCGTACTCCCCGAGCGCGCGTTCACTTCCCTCGTGAAGGCCGGCGAAGAACAGGCGCTGTCGCGCATCCTCGGCGGCGTGCACTTCCGCCGCGCCTGTGACGAAGGCCTGAAGTCCGGTCGCTGTATCGGCAGTACCGTACTGGCCAGAATTGACCTGGGGTATTAATCGCTCGGAGTAAGAAAAATTTTATACAATTGCGCAAGCCGCCCCCTAAACAGGGCGGCTTGTATTTTTATAACTGGTTAGCAGGATCGCTGACTGGCGAAAAACGGATCCTTTTTTGACTCAGACGCGACTATTTTTTTACACGCTTTTTCCTAAAATATGCTTAGAATATCAGTCACCTTGCTGCTCCTAATCACCTGCTTCTCCGTATCGGCGGAAAAAATCGAAGGCATCATCATCACCAAAGCGCAGGATACGCTGAAGGTGACTTTTGAAATCCCGCTTGAACTGCTGTCAAAAGAACCCGATTATGAGCGCTTACAGCGCAAAGTGAAGTACTACGATGAAAATGGGGAAAAACAAACGCTCAAACCCGAGGAGGCGAAAGAAATCCATTTTACCTACAGAAAAGAGGCGATCTGCATGCGCACGCGGTACAATACCCTCGCATTTATTGGCGGGAATATTAACCTGGGTGCAGGCGATTACATTTTTCTGAAACTGGTGGAAGACGGTACTGTACAGCTGTTCCTTTATTACTATACGCAAAATTCGCCGGGTGTTGTGAATCCTTCAACCGGGATCATGACCGGCGGTATGCTGTATGATACTGACCGGTATATTCTGCAAAAGGGCGATGCGGGGGAGTTGAAACAACTCCGGGCGCTCCAGTTTAAAAAAGATATGACCGCCTTTTTTAGCGATTGCCCGGAATTGGTCAGAAAAATCGAAGAAAAGGAATATAAACGCGAGGACTTGCGCGCAATGGTGCAATTTTACAACACGCAGTGCGGGAAATGAAATTCCATACAATACTCTGCGCGCCTTACCCTATCTTTGCGGCGCTTTTACCAAATACAGCAAATTATACCGCATGGCTCGCGTAGAACTTGTAATGCCCAAAATGGGCGAAAGTATCATGGAAGCCACCATCCTGAAGTGGCGTAAAAACCCGGGCGACCGCGTGGAACTGGACGAACCGGTGCTGGACATCGCAACCGACAAGGTGGACAGCGAGGTGCCCTCTCCGGTCGCCGGCGTCCTCGTCGAAATTCTATTCAAGGAAAACGACGTGGTGGCTATCCACACGCCGATCGCCGTGATCGAAACGGAGGCGCAAGCGCAGCCGCAGGCATCGCCCGCAGTCAGCCAGCCCGAAACCACCACCCTCCAGCCCGCACCGGCAAAACCGGAATCCGTGCCATTTGTCCCGGCACAAGAGCCCGTCAAAACGGGCGCCAGCGGCCGCTTCTACTCGCCGCTGGTGCGCACCATCGCAAAAGCGGAGAACATCAGCCAGTCGGAACTGGATGCCCTGTCAGGCAGCGGACTGGAAGGCCGCGTTACCAAAAAAGATATGCTGGCTTACCTGGACACGCGCAAACAAGGCAGTCCGGTCGTTTCGACGCCGCCGCCCGCGCCCGCGCCGGCCCCCGCGCCGCCCAGCGCCCCGGCAGTCAGCCTGTCCGGCAATATCGAGATCATCGAAATGGATCGTATGCGCAAGCTCATCGCCGACCACATGGTGATGAGCAAGCACACCAGTCCGCATGTCACCTCATTCGTGGAGGCGGACGTCACGGAGATTGTCAACTGGCGCAACCGCATCAAAGACGAGTTTAAGAAAAAACACGGCCAGAACTTAACCTTTACCCCGATCTTCATCGAAGCGATCGCGAAGGCGATCCGCGATTTTCCGATGATCAATATTTCGGTGGACGGCGGCCGCATCATCCGCTACAAGGACGTGCATATCGGCATGGCGGCGGCCCTGCCCAGCGGCAACCTGATTGTGCCGGTCATCAAGCACGCCGACCAGCTCAACCTGGCCGGCCTGGCTAAGCAGGTAAACGACCTGGCCGCCCGCGCCCGGGAAAACAAGCTCAAACCGGAAGAGATCCAGGGCGGCACCTTCACGCTGACCAACGTTGGCACGTTCGGCAACGTCATGGGCACGCCCATTATCAACCAACCGCAAGTGGCCATTATGGCGACGGGCGCTATTCGCAAAAAGCCGGCGGTGCTCGAAACGGAATACGGCGATGTAATCGCCGTGCGCCAAATGATGTTCCTCTCCATGTCGTACGACCACCGGGTGGTGGACGGCAGCCTCGGCGGCTCGTTTATCCGCCGGGTTGCAGATTATTTGGAGCAATTCGATTCGAAAAGAGCAATCTGATCGGCGCGTGAGGCCGGTATTTTTCCGCTCAGCGGAAAAATACCGGCACACCTATATATACGGGTCTTACTTCAGGTAATATTCCTGGAAAAACTCGCGGTAACCGTCCAGCGTCCGGTTTTTCAAAATGCGGCGGTAATTTTCCTGCGTGACGGCGAAATACTCCTTGTTGTATTTCTTCCCTTTCCCTTCGCCGAGGAAATCCGGCTTATCTTTTACTTCGTTGAAGTAGCGCATCGCCTGGTCTTTGGTATCAAACTTGCGGATCACGATGATCGGGGTATTGGTATCCGTTCCGAGAAAAATATTCGAGATACGCAGCTGCTCCAGGCGGTGAAATTCCCGGTTGTAATCGGAGACGGATGATTTGAGGTCATCCATTTTGACGTCGCCGGTGATGACGACCATAAAATAGTGGAGTTTGTCGTCCTCGAGGGCGAAGTCCTTGTCCAGATCCTGGTTATCGTCCCTTTTCTGAATTTCCTGTACTTCAAATCCTTTGCAGGCCAGCAAGCGGGCGATTTCCCGGGATCGCGTGGCTTCCGGGCTTTCCGGATAGCGGGCGATCACCTCTGCCAGCGCTTTGCAATACGCCTCGCCGCCCTCGAGATTGCCGGTGCACAGGGCGCCCAGCAGGGTAAATTTGGGCATAAGTTCATTGGTGGAGCCGTATTTTTTAGGCGCTTCCTGGCAGCGCGCGAGCGCCTCTTTATAGCCGCCTTTTTGGAAGATCGCGTAGGTTTGTTCGTAGAAGAGGTTGAGTTCGCGTTCGCGTTCTTTGGTTGCGTTGAGGAAATTCGGGTCAGTGAGTGCGCGGGCGTACGGGCTGTTGGGGTATTTTAGCGCCAGTTTGTCGAGATAGTATTTTGCGCGCGGCGCGTTTGCCAGATCGTTGAAAGCGAGATAGCAATAGTACCAGGTTTCCTTTTCAAACTTATCCTTGTCCGGATAGCGCGTCTGCATATCTTCCAGGGTACCGGAGCATCGGCGATTGTTCTGCAATTTATCGCGGAAGAGCGTACCCAGGTTATACATTGCCTCGTAAGTAGAGGCGTGCAGGACTTCCAGTTCCGCTTCGCTGCGGGGGATATTTTGGAAAATATCGCTGAGTTCTGTGTCATTCAGTCCGTCTGTTGCGGCGCTGTCGGGTTTAGCGCCGCCTGCCTGCTCGTCCCCGGCGCCGCCGGCGCTGATTCGGACGCTGCGGCGCCAGTTGTCTTCCAGTTGTCGCTCTCCCCAAATTTTAGAAAAATCTTTTTTTCCTTTTTTAGCAAACGCGTCGTTGTAAAAATAGAACGTAGAGGGTTTCACGCCGGCGCCGACGACGGGCGGTTGGTTTTTAGCCGGAGTTTCGGCTGCTTTTTTCGCCGATTCTTCGGCTGCTTTGGCGGCTTCTTCCTCCCGTTTCTTTTTGATCTCTTTCGCCAGTTCTTTGCGCGCGGCGGGGTCCATGTAAAAAATGCGGACGATACTGTCGTTTTGCGCGATGGTTTGGATCAGGCGGGCAATTTCGGTGAGGTTTTTGGCGTAATTTTCCACCTGTTTGAAGCGTGCATCCAGTGCCGGCAGCACCGTCAGGGTGCTGTCGTAATACGCCTTTGCCTGCACGAAATCCTCCGATTCAAAATAGAGTTCGGCCAGTTTCAGGAACGATTCGGCGCGTTGGCTGCTATTGTTCTGATAGTAATCGAGCGATTGGCGCAGGTAGCCGATGGCGTCCTGTTTGAGGCCTTCTTTTAGTGCGATACCGGCCATGACGTAGTAGATTTGATCCCGGTATTCGAGATTTTTTTCGTCTTTGGCCATGCGTTCGAGGCGTTGGTTGGCCTCGGCGCTTTTGATTTTGCCGTTATTCCAGCCCGCCTCGATTTGGTGCAGGCGGGCGTTGAATTCCATTTCGTAGGTCGGCGCGCTTTTGAGCACTACCTCGAGGGCATCGTAAGCGGCTTCGAGGCGGCCGTCGCGTTCGTACAGTTGGGCGAGGATATAAGCCAGGCGTGCCTTTTCCCGTTTTTTTCGGCTGAGGTTCATGGCTTCTGTCAGCGGGTCAATGGCATTATCGTAGCGTTTTTGCTTCATCCACAGGAACGCTTCTGCCATGGCGAGATCTTTTTCCAGATCGGCCGGGAACCAGGGGTCTTCGCGCAATTCGCGGAAGAGAAACTCTGCTTCGTCATAATTTTCCCGTTCGATCAGGGTGCGGCCGAACCAGATCATGGCCTCCGGGTATGCCGCCGTCCGTTTTACGCCATCTCCGTAGGGATTCGTGGCGCCTACCGGCACGGCGGCCGCTTTCGGATCTTTGGCCGCTTTTTTGGCTGCTTTTTCCTTGGCTTTGCGTTCGGCCTCTTTCTTTTTAGCCGCCGCTTTTTTCTTTTTTTTGGCGGACGTTTTTTTGCGCTTTTTGGACGACTTCTTCTTCTTTTTCTTCTTGGTGAGTTCTTTTTTCTTCTTTTTATTGATCTTAATACTTTGCTTCCTTTTCGGATCGTACTCCTCTTTGATATAGCGGAAGGTAGCCTCGGCGGTTTCGAAGTCGCGTTTCAGGAACTGTGCCTGGCCCACGAGCGCGTAGCAGTCGTCTGTCCAGTCGCTGACTCGGTGTAGTCCGATGGCTTTTGCGCTTTTGAGGATGACGTTATCCAGATCCGGACGGGAGGCCGTGGGGTCCACGGCGGCGTACGGATAGATTTCGAGCAGCTGGCTGTAATTGTCCTTGTGTGCGCCCTCCAGCTTGTCCACCGTGAGGTTGAACAATTCGTTTGCATTAAACCAGTAGTTGTACCGGGAGGTCAGGTTGTGGTAACCTTTTTTAAATTTGCTGGTTTCCTGGCCTTTTTTCTTAGTCGTTACGCAGGCGGCAACGCTGAGGCAGGCAGTGAGCAGAAAGAGTATCCGTATGTAGTTTCGCATCATGAAGAAATAGGTGAAATTGGCGCGCCCAGAGGAAAAAAGGTTGTTTGTGCCGGATTTTTTAACAAAAAATAAATTAAAGACGCCACATTTACCCCAACTTTGCGTTTTAGAGCAGGTTCATGATTTTCTTCCCGAGTCAAAAATGGGGAGAAAATCCTGATTAATCTGCATAGATAAAACAAAGGGGATGCAAAAATATTTCGTTTTTTTCAAAAAGTTCATAAACCTGTTCCGGCGGGGCGGCGATGACGACCGGCCGTTGATGGAAAAGCTGCGCGACAAGTACCGCTTGGTTATCCTAAACGACGAGACGTTCGAGGAGATGACCTCGCTGCGCTTGTCCCCGCTAAACGTTTATACCTTTCTCAGCTCGCTCATCGTGGGCACGGCGTTTATCGTGGTGCTCCTGATTGTCTATACGCCGCTCAAGCAGTATATTCCGGGGTACGGCGATTTTCAGCGCAACAGCGAAATTGCGGCGCTGACGTCCAAAGTGCGGGATTTGGAGCAGGAAATGGAAGCGCACCGCCGATACAACGAAAATATGCGCAAAATTCTGCTCGGCGATTTGTCGGACATGGGCAAGGAATCCGTCGCAAGCCCCGACACCAGCGCGTCGGGCGGAAAAAACGCGGCGCAGAACGGCTCGGAATCGGTCGCCCGGATTGCGGAGGACGAGCGCCTGCGCGCCGCCGTGGAACGCGGAACCCTGACGAACCCCGGCGCGGAACGCGCCGTACTCAAATCGGCCGGCCCCGGAGAAATTCCGCTGGAGCAGCTGTTTTTCATGCCGCCGGTTTCCGGCGACCTGACCGCAGGCTTCGATCCCTCCAAAGAGCACTATGGCGTGGACGTCGCTGCCCCGCGCAATACGGCCGTAAAGGCCGCGGCAGACGGCGTGGTCATTTCTTCGGGCTATACCGTGGAAACCGGCTACAATATCGCCATTCAGCATCCGAATAACGTGGTGACCATGTACAAGCACAACTCGGTGTTGCTGAAAAAAGCCGGCAGCGCAGTGAAAGCCGGCGAGGCAGTCGCCATCATCGGCAATTCCGGCGAAACCACCTCCGGCCCGCACCTGCACTTTGAACTCTGGTACAAGGGCCGGGCGGTGAATCCCAACGATTATATCAACTTTAATTGACGCTCATGACAAATGGCGCCCTCAAAAAGGCCGCGCGCCTGCTCTTTTTTTTGGCTTTTGGCCTGACAATCCTCGCGCTGGTCTTTCGCAGCCAAAATGCCGCTTACCACGAACAATGCCGGCTCGACGGTATTCCGGACGCGCAGTGCAGCTTGTGGGATAAACTCTGGAACGACTTCTCTACCGTGCATCCGGGCTGGATGTTCCTGGTCGGCGCCGCCTTCACGCTCAGCAATATGTTCCGCGCCTGGCGCTGGCAGATGCTGCTCCGTCCGATGGGGCACGAGGCGACTTTTGCCAACAGCCTCCTGACGATCCTCCTCGGCTATTTCGCCAACCTGGGATTCCCGCGCATGGGCGAGGTGGTGCGCGCCGGCTCACTGGCCCGCTACGAGCGCATTCCCGTCCAAAAAGTAATGGGTACGTTGGTCGTGGATCGGCTGATGGATTTTATCTGTCTCGGACTGGTGGTCGGGCTGGCATTTCTCTTTGAGGCCGACACGCTCTGGGCCTTTATCAACCGCAACCGGCAGCCGGAGAGCGGCAGTATCCTGAATAGTTACCCGGTGATGGCAGCCGGGGCCGCGCTCGTGCTCGGGGTCATCCTGGCTTATTTTTTCCGTCGGCGCTTGATGCAGCTTCCGTTGGCGAAGCGCCTGGCCACCCTCGTCGAGGGCTTCTGGGAGGGCCTGCGCAGTGTTTTTCGGTTGGAAAAGACAGGTCTTTTTCTGCTGTTGTCGGTCGGTATCTGGGTGATGTTTTACCTGCAATGCCTGTTTAACCTGCACGCTTTTCCGCCCACGGCCCAGTTGCCTGCCGGCGCGGCCCTGATGGTATTCGTATTCGGCACCCTGGGTTTTGTGGCGCCTTCGCCGGGCGGTATGGGCACTTTTCACGCCTTGGTGATCGCCGGATTGGCGCTGTACGGTATTGGCGGTGCGGATGCGTTCTCGTATGCCAATATCGCTTTTTTCGCCATTCAAATTTTTTACAATATCGCAGCGGGTTTGCTCGCATTGGCGCTGCTGCCCGTCCTCAACCGGAAATCCGATCAATCTGTCCCGCAAACATGACCGCTTTCGCGCGCATTCAATCCAAAATACACACCCACGATTCCATTGCCCGCCAGGCCGAAGCTTGGCACGCCGCGGGTAAACGCATCGTTTTTACCAACGGCTGTTTCGACCTGCTGCATTATGGCCACCTGCACTACCTGGCGGAAGCGGCAGACCTGGCCGACTGCCTGGTCGTTGGCCTCAACAGCGCCGATTCGGTGCGCCGGCTCAAGGGGCCGAGCCGACCCATTAACGACGAAATCACGCGCCTGCACGCCCTGGCGGCTATGGAATTTGTGGCCGCCGTGGTGGTTTTTGACGAGGATACGCCCCGGCAACTCATCGAGCGCGTGCAGCCGGATGTGCTGGTAAAAGGCGGCGACTGGCGGCCGGAGCAGATCGTCGGGGCGGATTGGGTGCTGGCCCGGGGCGGCAAGGTGCAGAGCCTGCCTTTTGTGGACGGGTACTCGACCACATCCATCGAACGGAAGATTTTATCCGCCGGAACCTGACCGCCGGCAGATCCCGGATAGACCGTCAATGAAATTTGCGTTAATATTGTCTAAACGTTTCTTAACGCCGCGGCTTTTCACCCCCATTTTCTAACTTTGCAGGCTATTTTTACCAATAAGCAGCGGTTGATCCGGTCGAATCAAACCTGCAAGGTTTATTTTAAACCCATCAAGGCAGTTTTTATAAATTAAAAAACGGCGAAAAACAGCGAAAATTGCGCCCTGCAGGCCGGATTCAAGCCCACTCAATCGTTGCGCCAAAAAAAGAAAATTCGTATGTCCAACATGTTCAAACAGTCCATTACCCTGTTCGCCGGAATCCTGCTGGGGGCCGGCGTCGCTTTTAGCCAGAACGATGATCCGGTGCTTTTTACCGTGCAAAATACGCCGGTGCATGTGTCGGAATTCCGCTACATCTATTCCAAAACCAACCAGGATAAGGCCGATTTTTCCCAGGCTTCCCTGGAGGAATACCTTAATCTGTACATCAATTTCAAATTGAAGGTGCAGAAAGCCCGCGATTTGCAACTGGATACGATCCCGGATACCAAAAGCGAACTCGAAGGATACCGGCGCCAGCTGGCAAATTCGTATCTCGTGGACAAAGAGGTGACGGAAAAACTGGTGCAGGAAACCTACCAACACCTCACGCAAGACGTAGATATCAGCTATATTTTGGTGAACTTAGACCGCGCTGCGCCGGCGGCCGATACCGCCGCGGCCTACGGGCGCGCCATGCGCCTGTTGGAACTGCTCCGCGCCGGCACGCCTTTCGACAGGCTGGCGGCCGACAGTTCGGACGACCGCTCTGCGCGGGACAACCAGGGCCGGCTCGGCTATGTCACCGCCATGTTTCCAGACGGGTTCTACGAAATGGAAAAAGCCGTGTACAATGCCAAACCCGGCAGCATCGTCGGCCCGGTTCGCTCGCCCTCCGGGTACAATCTGATCCAAGTGCACAGCTTCCGCCCCGCCCGCGGCGAAGTAGAGGTCGGCCATATCCTGGCGCGCAAGGGCGAAGCGCCCGAAAAGGCGGCCGCGGCGAAAATGAAAATTGACAGCGCCTACGCCGCCCTGCAGGCCGGTATGAGCTGGGAGGAGGCCTGCAAGCAGTTCTCCGAAGACGGCGGCACCGCCGCGAAATCCGGTTACATCGGATTTTTTGGCATCAACCGCTACCAGAAAAATTTTGAAGACGCGGCTTTCGGATTGAAAAACGACGGCGATTATTCCGAGCCGGTGGAAACTGCCGTCGGTTGGCATATCATCCGCCGCGTCAGCCGCCGCCCCATCAGCAGCTTCGACGATATGAAACGCCCACTCGCAGAGCGCGTGAAACGCGACAGCCGCAACGAAATCGCCAAGCAGGCCATGATCGGCCGCATCAAAAAAGAAGCGGGATTTCAGGAAAATACGCAACTGCTGAATAACTGGATCGCCACGCAGGAAGACACCGTTTTCCATACCTTCCGCTGGAAACCCAACCCGGACGCGCCGCAGGACGTGCTCCTGCGCTTCGGCTCCGGAAAAACCTATACGCTCGCCGATTTCGAGCAGTACTGCTCCCGCGCGGGCCGCGAGCGCATGCGCGGAAAGGGATTTCCGGTTGAAGAAACGGCGAATAACCTGTATAAAGCGTGGTCGGAGGATTGCGCGATGCAGTACGAAGAAACCCAACTCGAAAAAAAATACCCCGAATTCCGCTCGCTGATGCGCGAATATGAGGAGGGGATCATGTTGTTCGAAGCCGCCAAACGCCTGGTGTGGGATCGCGCGAATACAGACTCCACCGGACTGGAGGCGTATTACAATACGACCCTCAAAGGCAAATACAAGTGGGACGAACGCGCCCGCGTAGGTTTCTATACCGTCAAATCGGACAATCCGAAGGTCTGGAAAAAAGTATATGACATGGCCGCAAAAAAATCCGCCGCCGAGGTGCTGAAAAAATTCAACAAAAAGGCCGACAACGCAGTCGTGGCGTTCCTGGAAAAGACCTACGAAAAAGGGAAAAATAAAGAATTGGAAAACCTCTGGCGAAACGGCGCCATGAGCGAGCCCAAAACGGATGCCGGCACCAAAACCACGTCCTTCCTGAAAGTCCAGGAAATGATGCCGCCGGGGCCGAAAGAACTCAACGAGGCCCGCGGCTATGCGGTAGCCGATTACCAGGATTATCTCGAAAAGCGGTGGGTGGAAGACCTGCGAAAAGAATACAAGGTGACCCTGAACCAACCGGTTTTTGATGCGCTGGTTAAGAAATAAACGCCGCATGTTCCGCAAAATCCTCCCGGCACTTGCGCTGCCCGGCTTGCTCGCCGCAGCAAACCTGACAGCGCAGTGCCCGGAATCGGAATACGCAGACGCGAAAGAACTGTGGCAGGTGCAGGTGCAGCCGGAATTTCCGGACGGCGGCGATGCCGCGCTCCTGCAATTTGTCGCCTTGCTTCCCCTGCCCGGCCTGCCGCCGGAAATCCGCCCGGTGTACGACCTTCAGGTGCAGTTCGTCGTAGAAAAAGACGGTACCCTCGGCCGCTTGTGCGCCCTGAAATATCCCGATCATCCCTGGACTATCGCGCTGCTGGATCACCTCGCACTTTCTCCGGACTGGAAGCCCGGCCGATTGGGACAGGAGGCCGTCCCCGTACGCTATGTGTTGCCGCTGCGATTGCGCGCGGAGTAACCAAACTTACCTGGTTACAACCCTGTAAAATTGTAACTGGTTAGCAGGATCGCTGTCTGGCTCAAAAAGTCCCATTTTCCGCCATACTTTGCGATTTTTTTTGACCATAGCGCTGCTATGGCCTGCAAAAAATCGCTTCGTCTGGCGAAAAATGGATCCTTTTTTGGCTCA
>JBEIDF010000101.1:0-12540 GCA_040383605.1 Lewinellaceae bacterium | reverse complement strand
TGTCTAAAATTATATTTCTCTCTAATATGAAAGTCTTTTTCAGCCATACTTCGTTCCTTTTTTTCGCCGTAATTAGTCCCATTACGCCTGCAAAAAGCGCCTTGTCTGGCTAAAAAATCCTTTTCATATTAACAGAGAATATAATTTTAGACACGCTCTTAATTATGCTGGTGAACCGCGTATTTTTGCAATCTAAAAACAAACACTGTTGCTATGAAAATTCTTAAAATCCTACTCTATCTCGTTTTGGCTATCGTTGCGTTGATCGTTGCGCTGGGTGTTTTTGGAAAAAAATCCTACCACGTGGAGCGCAGCATCGAAATGGCCGTCCCTAAAAAAATGGCATACGAATACGCGCGTTTTTTCAAAAACTTCAATGATTGGTCGCCCTGGTCGCCCCTCGATCCCAACATGACCTCTTCCGTCACCGGTGCCGACGGCGAAGTCGGGGTAACCTATACGTGGAAAGGAAACGAGGACGTCGGCGCCGGCTCGCAAAAAATAACGGGTATCGCAGCGGATCGGATTGATTACGAGGTGCGCTTTACGGAACCTTTCGAGAGCGTGTCGCCGGTATTCATGCGCTTTGAAGACAAGGACTCGCTCACCAAGGTAACCTGGGGCTTTGATATGCACCTTGCTTTCCCTTGGAATGGCTTTGCGATGTTTACCGATATGGATGCCGCCATCGGCCGGGATTATGAAAATGGGCTCGAAAACATGAAAAAAATCCTGGAGGCCAAAGCCCGGGCGCGTTATCTCGGCTTCCGCGCGCGGGAGGAAAAGCAGCCGCAACAAACCTATGCCATCGTGCGGCAAATGGTTGAAATGCCCGCAGCCGGCGCCTTTTTCGCCGCCAACCTGCCCAAAATCCTGGAAGCAGTACAAAAAAGCGGCGGCGTCATCAGCGGACCGCCTTGCGGCCTCTACTGGTCCTGGGATGAAAAATCGAAAAAAACGGACATGGCCGCCGCAATCCCGGTCGCCGAGGCAAAAAATTTCGGCCGGAATATTCAAACCCTCACCCTCGACCCCGCCTCGGCCATGGTCGTAGATTACTATGGCCGATATGACAGCATCGGCCGGGCCTACCGCGCCCTCGACGCCTGGATCGCCGATAAGGGCCGTACGCCCGGCGCTCCGGTCATCGAATCCTATATCACGGATCCGATGGCAGAACCGGATACGGCTAAGTGGCTTACGAAGGTTATTTATCGCGTTCAATAAAATACGTAAATACAGCCCCACAGGGCTTGTAACGGGCCGCTCTAAAGAGGCGGGCAATCCGCAATCCTCAATCCCCAATCCGCAATTCATCATGTCTTCCATCCACTCCGACCTCCTCGTTCTCGGTTCCGGCATTGCCGGCCTCACCTTCGCCATCAAGGCCGCCCGGCACTTTCCGGATCGGCGGATTGTAGTGCTTACCAAGACCGTGGAGGGCGAGAGCAACACCCGGTATGCGCAAGGCGGCGTGGCGGCCGTATGGGATGCGGAAAAGGACAATTTTGAGAAGCACGTAGCCGATACGCTCGACGCCGGCGATGGCCTGTGCAAGGAGGAGATCGTGCGAATTGTCGTCGAGGAAGGGCCCCTGCGCGTGCAGGAGATCATTGACTGGGGTACGCGGTTCGACAAGGAAAAAAATGGAAAAAATTACGACCTCGCCCGCGAAGGCGGCCACTCCGAACACCGCATCCTGCACTATAAAGACCTGACCGGCTCGGAAATCCAGCGCGCCCTGATGGCGGAAGCAACCAAGTACGCCAACATCGAGGTGCTGGAGCATTATTTCGCGCTGGACCTCATTACCCAGCACCACCTGGGCCGTATGGTGATCCGCGTGACGCCAGGTATCGAATGTTATGGCTGCTATGCGCTGAATAAACAAAACGGCGAAATTGATACGATTTTAGCCCGCGCAACGATTGTGTGCACCGGCGGCGCCGGACAGGTGTACAAATCCACCACCAATCCGGTAATTGCCACCGGCGACGGCGTCGCCATGGCCTACCGCGCAAAAGGCCGGGTGGAAGGGATGGAGTTTATGCAGTTTCATCCTACGTCGCTGTACCACCCCACCGGAGAAAACCCTGCCTTCCTGGTTTCGGAAGCCGTGCGCGGATTCGGCGGCATCCTGAAAGCCGCGGAAGGCGACACCTTCATGGAACACTATGACGAGCGCCGCTCGCTCGCGCCCCGCGATATCGTCGCCCGCGCCATTGACTCTGAAATGAAAAAACGGGGAACGGATTGTATGTACCTCGACTGCCGGCATCTCGATAAAGACGCGTTTATCGCGCATTTCCCGACGATCTACGACAAATGCCGTGAAATCGGAGTTGACCCGATGCAGGATATGATCCCCGTCGCCCCGGCCTGCCATTATATGTGCGGCGGTATCCAAACCGATGCGCACGGCCGCAGCAGCATCCGCCGACTCTATGCCGCCGGCGAATGCGCCAGCACCGGCTTGCACGGGGCCAACCGGCTGGCTTCTAACTCCCTGCTCGAAGCCCTGGTGTTCGCACATCGAATCTTCGATGATATTCAACACCGGCTGGACGACTGGTCTTTTCAGGAAAATATCCCCGACTGGAACGCAGAAGGCACCACCGACCCGAAAGAGATGGTATTGATCACACAGAGCATGAAGGAGTTGAAAGAAATTATGTCCTACTACGTCGGGATCGTGCGCTCGAACGTCCGCTTGAAACGCGCGCTCGACCGGCTCTATTTGCTGTATCAGGAAACAGAGGAGCTGTACCGCACGACCACCATTTCCCCCCAGCTCATGGAACTGCGCAACCTGATCACCATCGCCTACCTGATTACGCGCTCGGCCGCCCATCGGCGCGAGAGCCGGGGCCTGCATTTTACCACGGATTATCCGGAGCAGCTGCCGTTCGTTGAGCATTTAGCGCTTTAGCCATGGCCTTAAAACATCGCGGGGTATTTTTTGCCAAAATAAAAAAATCCCCCGCGATGTTTTATTTCCTGTCATCTTTTCACCGCAGTTTGAACAAGCGCTCGTAAAACCCGGGTTTGTTGGAAGAAATCACATAATCAAAGCGCTTCGACACCACGTATCGCTGTTGCGGCATCAGCAGGAACACCTCGGGCGCGAGTTCGTGCAAAATTTCCTGCGCCTGGACGTACGCCTTATTGCGGGTCGCTTCATCTTCCGTGCCGCGCACCTGTACGATCAAAGCGTCCAGTTCCGGATCCACCACGCCGCTCCGGTTATCGCCGGCGGGAATCAGGCTGGCCGAGTGGTAATACTGGTAGAAATCGAACAGCGTTGGCGGCGGGCCGGCGGCCAGCAGAGCCGTCTCGAACTCGCCTGCGCGGGTATCCTTAGAAATTTTAGCCAATTCGGCCGGCACGAGGACGATTTTCACCCCGGCGGTTTTGGCGGATTCGACGATAGAATTTGCGATCATCGTCGTGGTGGCGCTGCCCGGACTGTACAGGGCGGTCAGTTCCAGCGGCGTTTTTTTGCCGTTGATTACTTTATCGAGCACCCCGTCTTTGTCCGAATCCGTCCAGCCGGCTGCAGCGAGCAGCGTTTTTGCTTTTTCCGGTTCGTATTGGTACAGAGGGATGTTTTTGGCGTAGTAGGGTTTATTGGGCGGGATTGGGCCGACCGTCCGGTTTGCCAGTCCGGCGGAGACCGTTTGAATCAGGTAGTCGTAATCCACCAGTTGGGAGAGCGCCTGCCGCACCTGCACATCGGCCAGTTTGGGATTTCGGGCGTTGAAAAGCCAGCGGCTGAAGGTGGACTGCCACATTGTTTTGAAATCGTAAGCATTGCGGAGGGCGGTATCCTGCTGGAGTTCGAGGAATGTATTGGCGTTCAGGTTGAGCGCGATATCCAATTCGCCCGAACGGAGCATATTGGCGGTGGCGTCTTCTGCCTTGACCACCCGGTACACGAGTTTTTCGGGATATGCGGCCAGGAGGGGATTCTCGCGCACCGCCTGATCGCCCCAATACGCGGCTTTGCGCGCGAGCGTGAGGCCCCTGTCGCTGTCCAGCGATTCGAGCGTATAAGGCCCGCTTCCGGAGATCGAGGCGGGGTCGGTGGCATATCTTGGATCGGCAAAGGCGGCCGCAAACGCTTTTTGTTCTTCGCGGGCGGCGATTTCTTTGGCTTTTTCCGGATTGACTAAATCAGACAGCGACACATTGCGCAGGGCGCCCGTCGGGTCGTAGTGATACGCCGGGTAGATAGGCGTCAGGCAGAGCCCTTCGGCCGCCAGGATATAGTATTCGCCGAGATAGATCGTGAATTTTTTAGGGTTGCCGGGATCCACGTCCACCCCTTTCATCTGTTCGAGATAGCCTTGCCAGATGCCGGTGGGCAGGAGCGGGTGGTAGATGAGTTTGTAGGTAAACAGTACATCGTTGGCGGTGATTTCCGAGCCATTGTCCCACACGGCCTTTGGGTGAATTTCGAAATCGTATGCCAGCGTGCCGGCGTAGGGTCCTTCGGTCACTTTGCGTGCTTTGGGGACGGCCGTTGCCAGCAGCGGTTTCAGTTCGAGCGATTGCGGATCAATGATTCCGAGGCTTTGGAAAATTTGCTCCGAGGCATACCGGGCGTATCCGGCCGCGCCGGCCATCAGCGGGTTCAGGCTGGTAACGGCGGCTTCGTAGCGGATATAGACCGTACCGGCCGGTTCCGGAACCGGCGGTTGGCAGCCGTGCAAAAGGAATAAAGACGCCAGGCTGAGCAGCGTCGTTTTCAGGAAAAAAGCATGTTTATTCATAGTGGGCTGTTTTGTATCCATGCTCTAACTGGATAGTCCGCGCGCGGTCTCCAAAAATCAATTTTTGGGTGCGGGTGCGGCACGCGGTAGTCACCAAAAAACACACACCGCGCACTATCCCCTTTTTCTCGCCTTCCCTTTACCGCCTTTATCGCTTCTTCCGGTTTTATCCCATTTTTTCGGGCCGCCGAAGTCTTTTTTGCCTTTTCTTCCGCCGGGGGGCGTGGCGTCGTCCACCCGTACGGTGCGGCCGTTGACGGAAAATTCCTCCAGGCCTTCTTTCAGGACGGGGATATAGCCGGCTTCCACCTCAACGTGCAGGCAGGTTTTGTTGATATCAATTTGTCCAACGGCGCGGCTTGGAATGCCGAGTTCTTTATCGAGCAGTTTGAGGAATTCGCCCTTTGTGACGCCGTCCATGGAGCCGATATTGACGAACAGACGATGCAGGCCGCCATGGCCGGTTGGCGCCGGTTTGCCGGCGCCGGCGCCGGTGGATTTCTTCCCCTGGGAACTGCCGGGGTTGATATCCGGCGCGTTGCGGTAGTATTCGAGGAAGCGATTGAATTCCACGCTGGCGAAGCGCTTGATGAGTTCCTCTTTAGAAATATCGGCCAGGGCCTCATTAATCCGGGGCAGGAACGGTTCGATCGCGGCGTGTTCCACTTTTTGGTCGTGGATATTCTGGATGATATGGAAGAGTTGTTTTTCGCAGACTTCCTTGCCGGTGGGGATCGGCTTGCGGTTGAAGGGCACGCGCAGTTTGCGTTCGATCTGGCGGATGCGCTCTTCCTGGCGGCCGGTCACGAGGGTGATTGAAATCCCTTTGCGGCCGGCACGGCCGGTGCGGCCGCTGCGGTGCGTATAGACCTCCGATTCGTCGGGCAGGTTGTAATTAATCACGTGGCTGATATCGCTCACATCTATCCCCCGGGCGGCCACGTCGGTGGCTACCAGCAGTTGCAGGTTGCCTTCGCGGAAGCGGTTCATCACCCGGTCGCGGTCGTCCTGCACCAGATCGCCGTGCAATGCGTCGGCGTTATAGCCGTCGCGGATCATTTGCTCGGCAACTTCCTTGGTCTCGTTTTTGGTGCGGCAGAAGATAAGGCCGTAGATGCCTGGCGTGGCATCCACGATGCGTTTGAGCGTGGCATAGCGGTCGTCGGCCCGGCACACATAATAGATGTGCTCGATGTTTTCGTTTCCTTTATTTTGCGGCCCGGCGCTCAGTTCCTGCTGGTTTTTCATGTACAGCTTGGAGATGCGGCGCACCTCTTCGGGCATGGTAGCGGAGAACAGCCAGACGGCGCGTTTGGGGGGAATGGCCTCGAGGATAATGTCGAGGGCTTCGCGGAAGCCCATGTTCAGCATTTCGTCGGCCTCATCGAGCACCACGCGCTCGACGTGGTCGAGGCTGACGACTTGGCGGGCCAGCAAATCTACCAGACGGCCGGGCGTGGCCACGATGATTTGCGCGCCGGATTTGAGTTGCCGGATTTGCTGATCAATAGGCGCGCCGCCATACACGGCGACTACTTTGTACTGGTGCGCGAACTGCGCGTAATTCGCCAGATCGCCTGCCACCTGCACGCACAACTCGCGGGTGGGGCAGAGAATGAGCGCCTGCACGTGCTTTGCCTCGGGATTGCTGCGTTGCAGCAGGGGCAGACCAAATGCGGCAGTTTTGCCTGTACCCGTTTGGGCCAGTGCTACAATGTCGTCGTTGGTGGTGAGTGCGGTAGGAATTACAGATTCCTGGATGGGTGTGGGGGTTTGGAAACCCAGGGCATATATACCCTGCAGGAGCTTGTCGTTAAGACCCAGCTCTTCAAATGTCATCATCAAAAAAAAATATCTACAGAAAAAAATCAGGCGGCGAAACATGCGCTGCCCTTAAACAGGGTGCAAAGTTCGGTATTTTTTTTAACAATGTTCAACTATTTTTTCAAATACGAACCAGCGCGCGCTTTTTGCCTGTTTTTTGCCGTTTTTGCTGCTTTTGTCGGCGAAAAATGTCATTCCAGCACGATGGTTCCGTTGCGCATATACGTTGTATTTTCCACGCGGTAGAAATACAGGCCGGGCGCCAGATCGCCGGTTTCTATTTGGGTTTGGCCCTCGAAAGATACGCGGCGCAGGCGGCGGCCCTGGGCGTCGAACAGGTAGAACACGCAGGGCTCGGCCGCGTCCGTCTGCACGGTAAAATACGCGCCGGAGGCGGGATTGGGGAACAGTCGGACGCGCAGTGCCGGTTCGGGCTGTCGCGCAGTCGCTTGCGGATGCGCCGGGCTGGGCGGCGTTTCGATGGCGAATTGTCCGAAGTTGACGACGTTATTCCCGGCGCCGAAGATCACGCTGCCATTCGGGCCGGGCGTTGTGTTTTCTGCGCTGCCGTCCAGCAGCGTCCAGACCTGCCCGTGCCCGGTGGCATCCCGGCGGTAGAGGCGGTAATCGGCCGGCTGGCCGGTAACCGGCCCCAGTTGGTCGAAACGCAGTTCCGCAGGCTGGCCGAAGGTATTGAAAGCGCCGAAATTGTGCACGGCCCAGTAGGCGTTTGCGGCGGCGGCGCCGGGGGCGGTGTCCGGTTGAATTTGAATCCGGGTGGCGCAAATTTCACCGAGCGGGTAGGCGCTGTTGGGCGGAAACTGCACGCTCATGCCGACGCCGGGGAACGTGTACGTGCCGGCGCCGCCGACTGTCAGTCGGGCGCTGCGGCCGGGGCCGATGGGTGCGGTGGATTCGACGCGGGCGGCGCTGCCGGCAAGCGATCCGTGGCGGGTGGCCACGCGGTCGAAAGCCGGACTGTTGTCCGATTCATTGAACTGGTAGTACGCCAGCAGGGCGTTTTCGTCGGCGGGAATGCGGCGCAGGTGCATTTTTTCGCGAATTTCGGATTGGCTCAGCGGTCGGTTATAGACGCATACCTCGTCTATCTGGCCTTGCACATAGCGGCCGTCCCAGCCTTTGTAATTTCCGAGGCGGGCGCTTTGGTTGAACAACACGGGGGCGGCTTGGACGACATGCGTCGCCCGGCGGCCGTTGAGGTAAATCGAGATGCTGTCGGGCGTCACCACCATCGCCACGTGCGACCACTTGCCGGCAGGCGCCGACAGGCCGCTGTTCCACCACCACTGTCCGCCTGGCCAGTGATAGCCCAGCCCGTTCAGTCCGGGCCGGAAGTTGAGGCCGGCCGCCACCGGGCCGTCCAGCATAAAGATCGCGCTGTACTCCGGCTGGGTACCTTCCGGTTTGATCCAGGCGGAGATGGTCAGGGTGTTGGTTTCGATTTGAAGCGGCGGCAGGCCGACGTACCCTGGCGCGCTGTTGCCGCCCAGGCTGAGGGCTTGTCCGGGCACAGAATCCGCCTCGCAGCGGTTGCTGACGGTAATGTGCAGGGTGTCTTCGAAAGTTCCGGTCGGCGTTTGCAGGCGCATCACGGCGGCGTACATGCCGGGAGCGCCGTACACGACTTTGGGCGTGCGCGTTTCCAGGCCCTCCGCGTACACGGCGCCGGGCATCAGCCAGCTCCATTGCGCGCCTTCGTGCCGCAGCACCGAGTAGTCGTTGAAATACACTGTATCGCGGGCGCAGCCGACTTCCAGCGCGCTGCACATCGCCTGTGGGATCACGGCGGAGGGTTCGTACAGATCGGCTTCCCACACGCCGAAGCCCCAGCAGCCGTTTCGGATTTTGCCGTCGCGGTAAAAAGGCTTCAGGCGGTTGGTTTCTGCGCTCAGCGGAAGTCCCCTGCTGAACGGCTGCCAGTCGCTGTGGCTGTTGTTGCGGTAGAACACCGCGCCGTCGCCGCCGATATACACCCCGCCGTCGGTTCCGTATTGCGCCAGGATATTGGTCAGCCGGATGCCGTCGAGCAGCGGCGTGGTGAGGTTGATCCAGCTGGCGCCGCCGTTTTCGGATTTGTAGATTTTTTTGCCATTGGATCCGTAGGTGACGAGCACCCAGAGGACGTCGGCGTTTTCGGCGCTGACGGCCATTTTGACGCGGTCGTTGTTGTTGGGTAGGGGCAGGGCGGTCAGTTGCTCCCAGCTTTCGCCGCCGTCCCGGCTGCGCCACATCGCATCGTCCACGCCGCCCCATTGGGAGCAGTAGATCACCGAGGGGTTGGAGCGGGCGATTTCGATATCGTACACCTTGCGGTCGGCATTTCCGGGAAAATTATGGAGCAGGGCGAACGACCCGCCGCCGTCGGCGCTTTTCCACAGGCCGTTGTCTTTCCCGATATACACGATATTCCAGCAGCGCGGATCCCAGGCCATTTCGCTGTTGGCGTAATACGCATAGGATTCGTTGGGGAAGAGCCCGACCGGGAAGTCGCTGACCTGTCGGGCCAGGTTGCCGTTGAGGCGTTTGCCGCCGATATCGGAGAAGTACAGTTTGCGGTTATCGCCGGGGTTTACGTACCCGGTGGCCGATTCAGCGCCGCCCATGCGCAGGAAGCCGCCGGAGAAGAGGCTTTCGTGCCAGGCCATATTGCCGTTGTGGTAGCGGCCGCCGACGAGCACATCTTCGTTCCAGCCCGCGTCGAAGCCCCACATATCGGAGCCGGAGATGCCGTCCATGCGCGCTTCGATCGTTTGGGCAAAGTTGTCGGAATAATTCAGTCCGCCGTCGCTGGCGATCCACAAGTCTTTGCCGTGCGCGGCGCACCACTGGATATCCGGGTGGCTCCAGGCGAGGCCGCCCGCGTAGCTGCCGAGCGCGTTCCAGGTAGCGCCGCCGTTGGTGCTTTTGAACCAGGAGGTGCCGCCGGCGATCAGTTCCTGGTCGTTGAGGGGATTCACCACGATGGCCATGTCGTAAAACCCCTGCTCGAAGCCGCTGAACTGGCCGTTGGAGGTCATCAGATTGGTATGTGTGGGCACGGTATAAGCGACCGGGCTGTTGCCGATTGCATTTTGCGGGTGGGTGTTCGTCCAGGTATTGCCGTTGTCGTTGCTGACAAACACGCCGACGTATCCTTTCAGGTTGGCGCCGCTGCCGATGAGGTAAGCGTACACTTTGGAGGGGTTGGAGGGGCAGACGGCGAGGAGCGCGCCGGTGACCGTTTCGCCCGAGCCGGGCGACCACCAGTTGGCGCCGACCGCCTCCCAGCTGAGTCCGCCGTCGGCAGAGCGCATAAACTGGCTGCTGTTGCCGTTTTTGCGCACGGCGAAGGCGGTGGATGCATCGCCGGGCTTGTATTTCAGCGTCCAGGTTTGGTTGCTGAAGAGTTTAGTCCAGCTGGCGCCGCCGTCGGTCGAGCGCAGCAGGCCTTTGTCGGTGGCGGCCAGCACGATATCGGGGTTGTCCGGGTTGATACCCAGGTCGGTGGCGTACAGATTGGCTTCTGCGTACGCCTGCGTCCAATTTTGGCCGCCGTCGGTGGTTTTCAGGATGCGGCCGTCGGTGCCGAAATAGACGATATCCGGGTTCGTCGGGTGGATTTTGACGGCGCCGATGGAGTTGTGGCGCACGGCGGCGGTGCGGAGCGTCCAGGAAAGCCCTTTGTTCTCGGTGCGCCACAGGCCGCCTGTTTCGCCGCCGGCGTAAAGGATATTTGCGTTTGAGGGCGCAATATCGAACGCGTAGATGTTCGTCTGCCAGGTCACCTTGGTTTTATCTTCCGTGTGGTAGGTGCGTTTGGGGCCGACGAAGCGCCAGCCCAGCTTGGATTGGCGGGCCGCTTCCGCCTCCCGCAGCGCGCGCAGGCGCGCTTCCAGTTCGGCCGATTCTTTATTCGTTGGGAACTGCAGCGAACCATCGGGCTGCGCAAAAGGCCGCGCCCAGTGCATCCAGCGTTTAAAATACTGGGTATAGCTGTTTTTTTCGAACGGGCGTTCCGCGTACCAATCGTCATATTCCTGCTGTATCGCCCGGACATTCGGCGCGTCTGCCTGCAGGAGATGCATCCAGTGCGGCGCGTCGGCGTCGAGCAGGATGGGCGCCGGTTTTTCCTGGGCGCGCAGCCCGGAGGCGGTAAACAGGGAAAAAATAAAAACGAAGAGGAGCAGGCGCATAGCAGGTGTATTTTGGCGACAAAATAAGGAGATTCTGGTTTTTGCGTGCAACCTTTGCTTCGGAAACGCATTTTTAAACAACAACGCGATCCCTGTGCCGCGCGAAATGAACCTTTTGTGGATGTAACTGGTTAGCAGGATCGCTGTCTGGCCCAAAAAGTCCCATTTCCCGCCATACTTTGCGATTTTTTTTGACCATAGCGCTGCTATGGCCTGCAAAAAATCACTTCGTCTGGCGAAAAATGGATCCTTTTTTGGCTCAGACGCGACCTGCTAACCAGTTACTTGTGGATGGACCTGCTCTTAAAGCACGCTGCTATGAATAATCTGAAAATAGTTCAACGTTTGATTGCCGGGCAGCGACTGTCCGGCAATCAAACGTTGAACCAACGCGCACTTCTTCGAGCGCTTTTTGCGCTTTTCCTGAGCCTTCAGCCGCTCGTTTTGTTGCGCGCGCAGGCCGACACCCTGGGTCGTTGGAGCGCCGTTTTGGAGCGTTTTGTCCGGGAGGATACGCCGGCCGACAAGCCCCGGTTGTTGTTGTACCCCACCTTTGCCTTTGCGCCGGAGACGAGCCTGGAATTGGGCGTGGCGTCTGCCTTGTTGTTTCACGCGAAAAACGAGGTGGACAAAAACCGTTTGTCGGAGATTACCGCTTTTGCTTTTTTCACCTTTCGCTCGCAGTACGGTTTGTGGCTGGACAACGCGGTGTACACCGATCGCGACCGGTGGTTGTTGTTGGGCAAGGCGCGTTTTCAGCGTTTTCCGTTGTTGTATTACGGGATTGGGCCCGATACGCCGAAAGACAATCCGGATGTTGTGGACGGTTTCGGGGTATTGGTGCGCCAGCGCGTTTTTCATCAGATCAAGGGCAATTTTTTTGCTGGTTTGCAGGTGGATTACCAGCGTTTGTCCGATGTGCAATTTGGCGAAAACGGCGTGTCGCAGCGTCCCCTGCCGCCGGGCGCTGCCGGTTCGCAGAGCCTGGGGCTGGGCCTGGGCGTGGCGTACGACAGTCGGCCGAACGCGCTCAACACGCGCAACGGGCTGTTTGCCGAGTTCGGCTGGCTGCGCTACGATCCGGCGCTTGCCGGCGACTTTGAATTTGAAAATTTCCATACGGATATCCGCTGGTACAAATCTTATCGGCCGCAGCAGGTGCTGGCGTTGCAGGCGGTGGGCAGCATCGTGCTGGGCACGGCGCCCTTCCACCAGATGAGCCTGCTCGGCAGCGAGATGATCATGCGGGGTTATTACACCGGCCGCTACCGCGACCAGCACTACTATGCGGCCCAGGCGGAGTACCGTTGGTTGCCCCTGCCGTTCAGCCGCCGATTGGGCGCCACGGCCTTTCTCAGCGCGGGCGGCGTGGCGCCGGATTTTGGGGCCATGCGCCTGTCGGATTTGCGTTTGGCCGGCGGCTTCGGCGCGCGGTATTATCTTTTTCCTAAAAAAGACATTTTCCTGCGGTTTGATCTGGCGTTTACGCGGGAGGGGAGCGGGTTTTATATTTTTACGGGGGAGGCGTTTTAGCACATATCCAGGATTTTATCCGTCAAGTCAAAAACGATAGACACGCTCTTAGCGCATGTCTAAAATTATATTTCTCGCTAATATGAAAGTCTTTTTCAGCCAACCTTCGTTCCTTTTTTTCGCCGTAATTAGTCCCATTACGCCTGCAAAAAGCGCCTTGTCTGGCTAAAAAATTCTTTTCATATTAACAGAGAATATAATTTTAGACACGCTCTTAG
>JBEIDF010000100.1:0-12563 GCA_040383605.1 Lewinellaceae bacterium | reverse complement strand
GGCCGAGACCGAAATATAGACGACGATGAAAGCCATTATCGCAGATACAAGTTGTCTGATTATCTATCACAAGATTGACCAGTTGAGGATTTTGCATGCGCTGTTTTCAGACTTAATAGTGACAGAAGAAGTCGCGAATGAGTTTGGCGAATTGCCAGATTGGATAACTATCCGAGAAGTTACAGATAAAGGACAATATCTTACATAGGCAGAAGATCTCGGAAAAGGAGAAGCCAGTTCTATTGTTTTGGCGATGGAATTTGAAGAAAGTCTTCTGATTATTGACGAATTGCGCGTCCACAGTACGCTGAAGTCGTTGTCCAGCGCGTAAAAAACGGGGAATTCCACAAAGCTCACTTCCAGTTGGCCGTCGCCGTCCAGGTCGGCCACATTGGCCCGGGAGGCTCCTTCCTGCCAGTTGGTGAAGAGTTGGAATTCGCGCAGCACCGTGGGCGTCTGGATATCCCAGACGTATATGGTGTTTTGTCCGGCCTTTTTACCCTGCACGATCGCATCCAGGTCGCCGTCGCGGTCGAAATCCACCACCGAGGTAAAGCCGTCGGTATAAGGCGCCGGCAGCGTCACCACCGGGGTAATACTATTGGTGGCGAGGTTGACGGAAAACACCTGGTTGCCGGCCACGATTTCCAGTCCGGCGCAGTCGGGGCAAAAACCTGTGGGCAGCGCATCAATCGCCACCGGCATGGCAAACGAAAAATTCGTCGCCACCCGCGCCGGGTGTTCGCCCGCCGAATTGGCGGAGCCGCCCGAGGCGATGAGTTGGCCGTTTTGTCCGTTAAATATCTGGTTGCCGATCAGAATTTCCGGCAGTCCGTCGCTGTTGAAGTCGGCGATACTGGGCACGGAATAGCGATAGCGGGAGCCATAGCCGACCAGGGCAAATGAAAAAAACTTGAGCGCGCCCATGTGTTCGTATCCGCGCAGGCGCCGGTCGTCGCCCACGATGACCAGTTCTCCGAAGCCGTCGTTGTCCAGATCCGCGATAGCGGGCGCCGTCCCGCCGGAGAAGTTGGTGAGCGCTGTGATCGTCACCTTCGTCTGGCCCGTCGCGCCGTCGATGATATAGATAAAAGGCCCTTCCGTTTGAGCCACCACAATTTCCGGGATACCGTCGGCGTCCATATCCCCCGCCACCAGCGGCGAGTACGTGCCCGTGGGCGCCTGACCGACCCACTGAATACCCAGCGAAATGGAATCGCAGGGCGGCACATAGGAGCAGGGCGCATTGCAGGTGGTGTAGTAGAAACTGTCGCAGGGCCCCATGCAGGTGCATTCCGGGTCGAAGCAGTCGATGAGTCCGTCGTCGTCGATGCCGTTGGTGCAGTTTTCGGTGCTTTGAGCCGCGAGGAGGGCCGGAATAAAAAAGAACAGGAGGAGCGCCAGGCGCTGGAGGGAGAGCGTGTAGTTGTGTATTGACATGAATTGGTCTTGGTTTTGCCGGCAAAAGAACGGCCGCGGAAGCCGGATCGTTTGCAGGGAAAATCGATTAACGTATCGTTTGGAAACCGAGTCTACAGGGACGGGTGATGATTAGGGTGGCTGTTGGGCTGTTGGGCTGTTAGGAAACGAATGAGCAAATATCTTAATTATTCCGGTTACTCAAAAAATTTGCCGTTTTCTGGGCGGTTCGCTCCGCCGCGGCGGACGGCCCGTCCGGGGCTCTTCAGGCCCCCGGGTATCGCCGCACCGCCCCTCCGCATGTACCTTATTTTGAATAACAAAAAAATTTCCAATATATAATTGTATTTCTCCCTCCCCTACCCTATTTTTGAACCCAGAAATATAACCTATGAAAATCCGTATTGCACCCATCCAATACGAGAACGTCACCCACATGGTCATTTGTCCAGAAAATTATGATCCGGAGTTTCTAGCGGCGATGAAGCGCATACCACGCGCCTTTTATCGCCCGGAGCGCAAGCAATGGATTGCGCCGAAGGACCGGCGTGTCTGGCAAGCCCTTAAAGACGTTTTCGGTTCTGAGAACATCATCATTGAACGTGCGCCTGCTGCGCCTTCTGATTCGGGAGGCAGGCTACGCCTGGCGCTTATTCCGGAGGCACCCGACTGGCTTTCCCTGTATTTGCCGGAGGAATTGATTGCGGAGTACGTGGCGACCGTGAAGAACATACACGGCCGGCGCTGGGATCCCGAGCGCAAGGAGTGGCTGTTACCATATACCTTACTCACCATCCGGTTTTTGCGCAAGTATTTTCCCGGCAAGATTGATTGGACCTTTGATCCGGCGACTGACCGGCCGGAGCGGTTGCCGGAAACCGGTACGCCCTATGCCGGCGTCAAACGCGAACCGCCCGCGGCCAGGTACGAAGCGGCCGTCACGGCCCTGGAGCAATGCCTGATGCTGAAGCGGTACAGTTGGCGCACCATCAAGGCCTACAAAAACTGCTTCCGGCAATTTATCCGGCACTACGACGATATAAAGCCGAGCCAGCTCACCCGCAAGCAGATAGACGCCTATGTAGCCGGACTGATCAAAGAGAAGAACATCTCGGAGTCGCACCAGAATCAGATTTTGAGTGCGATCAAGATGTTCTATTCGGAAGTTGTAGATCAGGAGTGGAAAGTACAAGGTTTGCTACGTCCTAAGAGACCCGATAAGATCCCGCACGTTCTATCTGAATATGAGGTTGTCCGTTTATTAAATGCAGTGGACAACCTTAAACACAAGTGTATCCTGATGCTTGTGTATTCAGCGGGGCTTCGGCTGGGTGAAGTAATCAACCTTCAGTTGCCGGACTTGCAAGCCGAACAAAAGCGATTATTTGTCAGGGGCGGCAAAGGGAAGAAAGACAGGTGCACCATTTTAGCCGACAGATCATGGCAATCAATACAAGAATACCTTGGAATTTACAGGCCTGTTCATTGGCTCTTTGAGGGCCAAGACGGAGGCCGGTACAGCGAACGCAGTGTACAGGCAATTTTCACAAAGGCCAAGGAGAAATCGAGGATCAACCCCCATGCAACCGTCCATACCCTTCGGCATAGTTTTGCCACACATCTGCTTGAAAAAGGCGTCGATTTACGCTATATTCAGGAACTGCTCGGCCATGAAAGCAGCAAGACCACGGAGATATACACCCATATTACCCATAAAGGCTGGGATAAAATAAAAAGTCCGCTCGACGACTTAAAATTATGAGAGAATCAATATTTTGCAACGGAAAATCGCTTTTCAACGGCTCAAGGCAGCTAAGTAAACCTGCAATGCGGGTTTACTTAGCTAACACCGGTTCAGACAAAGCGGATATAGCCGAAAACGGATAAGTAAAGGCGCAATGCGGGTTTACTTATCCGTTTTCGGGAATACGATAGTTAGCACCAAATAGAGAAAAACAAAAAAAGAGGCAGCAGCGGCAACTGCTACCTCCTGCCTGCCCCGAAATCTCCCTGTAGCACCGAAATGGCCGGGCAAAACAATCAGAGTAGGGCTTAACAAACTTTTCACAAAGGTATGAAACACTTGCTTTTTGTCTTAATCGCTGTTATGGCGGCAAACTGGGCGTCTGCGCAGACAGACCCGCTCCCTGTACATTGTGAAGGGCCAAGCGAGGCAGAGGAATCGGCTTCGTTTGCGCCTTCATGCGCTAAGACCAGCACGCTTTGGTCGTCCAATGCCCGGCACGTGCCCAATCCCAGCGCCCGAAGCATTCGGGTGCGCGCCAACTTTATCATCCTTCAAAAGATAGACGGCACCGGCAATTTTCAGGACATACCCGAACACCGGGCTTTTCTGGACGACTGGTTCAACAGATGCAACGAACGCTTTGCCAACCTTTGGGGAACATCCAACTGCTCTCCTCTGGTGACCGACGTAAAGGTACAAATCGTGCCAAACTGGATTTTCCTGCCCGATCCCGACCCGACAGAATTCAACTGGAACAACGACAACAACCCGGGAGGGCTTGAATGTCCAAACACAACCACTTGGTGGCTCAACGGGTTGGATGCCGCTATAAACTCCAACCCGGCGATTCCCCGGGGCATCAACGTGTATCTCACGGTGGACGGGTCGGTTTACAACGAACTGGTCGTATTGGGCACCATAAACAACCCCGAGCAAAACGGCATGGCCTATGTTTGGTGCTCAGAATGGCCCTCCAAGACCAATCTTTCCAAGCCATCAAGAATAAGCATTGCAAACCTCTTTTTGAAGTACTGGTGGTTTCAGAATCACCCCAATGTGATCGGCGTTCCTTTTACTACATCTCGGGAATGGCTGGTTGCAGAAGGCGGCATTTTGGCGCATGAATTCGGGCATTCGTTTATAGATTGCTACGTTCACAAAAGTGGCTGCTCGAACCACTTGATGGTACAATCCGGCGGTAACCACGACATTATGCTCGAAGACGATGCTGGATGCATCCATCGGAACCTGGCGCTCTCCAATCTCAGGCAGTTCGTCGATTGCGATGAGACATACAATCCTTTCAACACGCCGCAGTCCTCCACCACCTATGACCGGGTCGTGACGACCAACGAGCTGTGGGACATAGACATGCGGCTTTACTCAAACGTCACCGTCAGAACGGGTGCCACGCTTACCGTCAGTTGCAAGTTGTTGATGCCGCAGGGCGGACTGATAAAAGTAGAGCAGGGGGCCAAACTGATTGTTGACGGCGGCTCGGTCATGCGGGCCAACACCTGCTCGCCTACTCAATACTGGGGCGCCATATCGGTTGCCGGGAACAATGCGAAAATCCAGCCCATTCCGACGGCGGCATTGGCAACAGATGACGCAGGTGTGGTGATCCTCAAAAACCAGGGTGTCCTGGAAGGCGCAGTAGTGGGAGTGACCACCCAACGCATACCGGGCGTTTATGAGCCGCAGTTTTGGGGAGCAGTGGTGGATGTCAACGATTTTACTTTCCGCGACTGTCGAAAGGGGGTAGAGTTTATGAAGTACGATTTTCCCAATCGAAGCAAGTTCAGCAAGGCGAATTTTACGCGCACAGCCACGGGTTCTTCTTACGCGGGGGTGTCTATCTGGGACACGGACGGCGTTCTGTTTGAGGAATGCACCTTTGCAAACATGACCCAGAATGGCATCATCACCTGGGACGCAGTTTTCAACGTCAAGCAAAAAAACAGGTTTAGCGGCTCCCCGATCGCCATATTGGCAGGAGCTTCCACCCCACTGTCCGGGCAAATACAAGTAGGCGTATTAGGGCAACAGGGCAGCAACCGCAACCGGTTCGAGAACAACGTCGTGGGCATCAGGGCCACGGCCAACTCGAAAGTCGAGATTTTCAGCAACGATTTCGACAACTCCAATTTTGACATCGCCATCAACGGAACCACCCAAAGCGCCATCACGGACAACACGTTCACAGGCTCTGCCGCCGGCAACCAGTTTGAGAACACGGGCGAGAACAGCAACCAAAACCTCTGCAACACCTACACGGGCAACACGGTCGGCACTAACATCGTGGGCAAAAACACGGGCTTTCTGTTCCGACAAGAGGACTTTGCCACGCTCAGGCACGACCTGTTCATTGAAGGATTCCCTTTAGTCCCCGGAGAGATACAGATGTTGCAGGGAATTCAGGGAGGCGCGCGCTGGAACTACTTCTCCTCCGGCAAACCCGAGAACATCAAGACTAGCACAACATCGCCCCACGACACGACCATCGCGTTCTTTTATTTCCATCCAGACCCAACGATTGACCCGAGGCTCAAGCCCAAGTGCCCGCTGAACGAGACCTGTGTGCCGAAGAGCAAGTTCTACAACTGGCTCACAGGCGGTGGCGCTTTTGGCAACAATTGCGTGTTTTCTTCCCCGCCGGAGAATCCGCCCTGCGTGACCAAGCCATGTCTCGACACCCTCCGGCTGGTGATAAGCCAAAAAGCGGCCCAATATGCCCAAAACCCCAGCGATGCGCTCAAAGGAGAATTGCAGGTGCTTGTCACGCAGCGAGAATTTGTCACGGACGATCTCATCCGGGGATACAGGGATTCCGGCGACTGGGTCTCGGTGGAGGCCTTGCTCAACGAGGAACTGAACCCCGCCAACCGCCGCCGTCTGGTCGGGGCCAAACTCGGGCAAAAGCAGTATGCCGCTGCCGGCGCCCTGTTGCAGGCCTTTCCGCTAAGCACCGCGGACGACCAGTACTTCGTGCAGGTGCAGGGCATCAACGTGGCCCGTTTGAGCAACCCGGCATTTACCTTGAGCGAAGCACAAGAGGCAGCGTTGCTGGCCGTTGCAGAAGCGCCCACACCGGAGGCCGGCTACGCGCAGACGCTCCTCGGCATCCTGACAGGCCGGGTGTTCATGCCCAGGCTCCCCGACCTTGATACCGAGCGCAGAGCCGAACCAAGCCGTCGTCTCGTCGGGTCTGGAAATTTCGCCTAATCCCGTTGGCGACCTCTTGCAGATTCGCCTCCGGCCTTCCGCATCTCAACAGACCCTCGAACTCCGGGCGCTGGCGACCGGCGCCTTAGTGCAAAGCGTGGACGTGTCGGGACAGGAATCCCTCACGCTTCCGGTGCGGCACCTGCCTTCGGGCCTGTATCTGCTCGTGTTGCGCGAGCAGGGTAGCGTCGTTGCCCGCCAAAAAGTAGTCGTTCAACACTGATTCTTCTCACCCTGCCCCGGCAGCGGCTTTGCCGAGCCGCTGCCGGGCTTTTTTCAAATTCAGAAGCCATGCGCGCAATAGCACTTTTCACTTTTACAGCCTTTGTTGGGCTTGTCGCTTCGGCGCAGCCGGGCGGCACTTTTATCACCTCCTTCGATCCCAACCCGCAGAACATGTTTCAGGCGGATAAAGGAATATCTATCTGGAGCATCGGGAAATATGTGTACATCATCAACGGATTTAGAAAAAGCGGCACTGGAGACAGAAAGAATCAACTTTACATGATCGATGCCGACACCCGCCAAATCGTCAAAGAACTCGAATTCGAGGGGCCGCAGGGCGATATGACTGTCACCGCTTACTGGGTCGCCTCAGACGGGCACATCCTGCTCACCGGGGAGTGGCTCGACAAAGCCGCCAACTTCACCATGCGCATGTTCCTGGCCAAGCTGACCCCCGACCTGGAGGTCGTCTGGATAAATTATTATCCCGACTTGAGCACGAATTTTCTGTACAGCGACGGTATAGCAGAAACCGCCGACGGGGATTACATCATGTCCTTGGCTGAAGGCCCGCCACCTGCACCGCACGCCACTGGGGAACTAAGCGTGATAAAGACGGACACATCGGGCACAATCCTGCTGCACAAAATGCTCACGGACACCTTCACAGAAACAGCGGGCTACGGAGATATTGTCCCTACTGATGACGGACATTTTTTGGTCAGCTCGTATGCCTACGGCTATTATTACCACCCGATATTGGGCACGTACCGGGATATTGCCGTCCTACACAAAATTGACGCCGATGCCAACCAGTTATGGACCAAGTCCTTGAATTATGCCAAATTCCCCCTTCAAGAACCAAAGTTGGTTTCGCTCGCAGGCGGCGGTGGCGCCGTGGCATGGATGAAAGACACACTTACCAACGACCCTGAAATCGCATGGAACTTCATTTTACTCTATGGCATTGACGGCGACGGAAATATCACATGGACATACGAGTGGAACAAATGGCCGTATAAAATAATCTACGGCATCAAGGAGGCCAACAACGGCGATATACTGGGTACCGGCTTTTACGGTGCCGGCGGCTTGCCCAACAAAGGGAAAGGCATGCTTTTTCGCATATCCGATAACGGGGAATCGATCTGGGAGCGCCACTATTCCGATTCGCTGCTGCGCCCCTGGTCGCCACAATTGGAACTGCTCGATGTGTGCGAGATGCAAGACGGACGCATCGCCGCCACCGGAATAGTATTCGATTACAACGGAGAGGGCGTGCCCTGGAACCCCAATGTCGTGCTGCTGGTCATAGATTCAGACGGCTGCTTCGAGCCGGGTTGCGCCGGGCCTACTCAGTACGTCACCGCCACGTCGGAGCCCATTTTTAAATTCGACAATCTGCCCATGCTGAGCGTCAGCCCAAATCCTTCTTCCGGGCCGGCCCTTATATCCCTGCCCGAAACGCTCGCAGCGGGCAGCGGGGCGTATGAACTTCGGTGCTATGCCCCCAATGGCCAATTGTTGAGGCGTCTTGATTGGCCTTCAGGCTCTCCAAATCTTCAAATTGACGATTGGCAGACCAATGGTATCTGTTATATCTTTTTGTTTGACCAAAGAGGTTACCCCGTAGCCTCCGGTAAAATATTGTTTCATCACTAAAAGAAAATCATCATGAACCGGACTCAAGTACTCTGTACCCTTGTAGCATTGCAGTTGTTCTTCCGCGTCGCCGCACAGGTCTCAGATTTCGCCCCCGTCGGCGCAAAATGGTATTACAGCGAGCAAGCTTTCTTCCCGCCTCCTTTTGGCGAATTTCCGCACGTCGTGGAGGTTGTGGGCAAGGAAATGTACCAGGGACAACTGTGCAGTAAACTGGTCGGAATCGGAACAACGCTCGTGCCCTCGGCAACCGTGCCCGATCCGCTGTACGTTTACTCGCAAAACGACTCGGTCTTCTTTTACAGCTTGTTTTCAGGGCGGTTTGAACTTTTGTACGACTTCGGCGCCGAGGCGGGCGACATGTGGGTAATCGGTGGCTTGGGAGCCCCCGATGGATACGACAGCCTGGCGGTGCATGTGGACTCGACCAGCCAGTTGCTCGTCAATGGCCACATCCTGAAAGTGCTGCACATTTCCTACCCCGTCCTGCCTTACGAGTGGGGCTACGAAATCATCGCCGGGGTGGGCTGCACGTTCTTTCTGACACCCGACTATGGGCTTTACGAAGGAGGGCCAATGGGGCTGCGCTGCTATATTGATCCGTCCATTGACCTTCATTTCGTGTCTTATCCGTGCGATACCACGATTATTACTGTTTCCACTCTGGATACTGAAGCGCTTGACCGCATTTCGGCGTTCCCTAATCCGGCAAAAGACTATATCCATATCTTGATAGCAGCCGATGTGAGCAATTGATCTTTGAGGTTGTTTGACCAAACGGGGCGACTTGTGCGCCAAGCGGCTGTCCAGGTCGGAATGAACATAATCGAAACAACTGGCCTAAATCCGGGGCTGTTTGTCTGGGAAATCTTCCATGAAAACAAGCCTGTGAAACATGGTCGAATTGCGATAGGCCTCAAGTAGTGCAGAATTATACGCCACTGATGATATGACCGTTAGGTTCCGCCTGAAAACAAGCCGCCTTAAATTCGTTCAATAAAATGGTGCTAACACCGCTTCCCTGCCAACCGCTCGCTAAACGCGGCGGTATGCAGGGAAGCCCCCGTTCGGTGCAACACAAATTCAAATCTTAACTTCAACAATATGAAAGAATTAAAACAAATTTCATACCTACCGGTGCTGTTATGGTGTGTAACAGCGTATGCACAAACACCCACTTCCAAAACTACTAGTTTTGAATGTGAGGTAGTTATTGACATTTATAATGGGCTCAAGGATTGGGAGACAGGGATTGCATATTCTGGAGGACAGCTATTAATGGGAGATGACAAAAAAATGATCGGTGCTGTAACGGTTGTAAATTTAAACAACACCGATGCCGATTTTAATTCGGATGGTTCTGACATCGTTGATTTAGACGATAATTCGGTTGCAGTTAGTCCTGGAACTACAATTGGCCGAAATGAGATTGATCTGATGAAAATCGTCATCCGTAAAAGAGACCCCAGTGGGCCACTTTCTGGTTCAGGCAATGTGATCTTTAAGGCTCCTCCTTCGGTAAAATTATGGTTGAACGCCACTAAAGAAGTACCGGTCACAGTACCACCAGGCGGAATTACCATTACACCTACAGAACTGGCAACCGAAAAGGTGTATTATATAGAAGCCATTACCGCGAGTTCCAGTATGCGTGATATAAAGTTCGAGATTGAATACAACGGTCATAATGATTATGCACTTGCGACCGCTGTTTGGGTAGATATTAACACCTCTACACAAGTGTGGTCTTCCAATACTACGGTTCCTGTCCTTGGCGTTGACCTGCCTGACGCAGATAATATTTGGATGAAAGAATCTGTCAATAACTCATGGGTTTCCGCTAGCGGTCAGCATTATGGATTTGGCCCCCACTACTCAGGTCAACCATATTATGGCTCTAGCACTACATATCAACATGCACTTACACCAATTTTACCAGGAATTCAGGATAAAGAAAATGGAGGGCGTATCTTGTTTGAATATACAGTGAAGCCAGCAGGAGCGGAAGCTCTTGTTGAATTTGACTGCGCAAGACAAAAAAAAGCAAGGCCGTATCAAATTTTCGATTTTATAGAGACTCCGTTACCACTTGCCCCAATCAATTTTCCATTTGAAACAGGTAAAAATATCGAATATGCAAATGATGATGGCAATAGTATTTCCGATGAAGATAACGTGCCCAAAAACAGCAAAATATATTCGGCTGATCGACCAGCAAACTGGATTATCCAGCCAACATCGCCTGATCTTGGCTTCAAGATCAACAAAATTACTTTTATCGAATATGTCCGTCTTCAGATTAAAGGGAAAGGAAGTTCCGCGGTAGGTGATGGCCTATTTGGGAGCAGGTGTTCCAATAAGGTTGAATGGCACTGTGTTTACTATCTTAGGAGAAGTACGGAAAATCGAAAATTATTGGCAGATAATGCTGTTGCGTCTGCTAGCGAGCCAAATAAAACAACGTTATTCGGTGGAAACGGGAATGTTGTCATCAATGTTTCAAACACATCTTCAACTAACTATTATATTCTCATGTTTAGTAATGGTATTGATCCCAATGACCCTTCGGATGATGAATGGGTATTGATTAATTCTTTAGGGGAGGGTGGATTAGCAAACCGCAACTCCGATGGACAATCATGGACATTGTCGTACGACGGCGTAACGATTAATGTATTTGAAGGCACTATTCCTTTTAATGAGAACGACACCTATCTTTTCAATGTTTTTAATAGTAGTTCTAAGGTCAATGAAATTGGCTTGGGTAAGTTGGACGTCACTATCGCTCCGTAATCTTGACATGATGAAATATTTGTATTGCACAGCACTTATCATTTTCCTTTTTCCATATAACGCTTTCTCACAAGAAACGGATAGCCTTAAGTACTATATCAACCGTTTTACCGACCAGACTCTTACAGAACGGGAACGCAAAGAAGCTGGGCTGAAAATAAGGGACATGCAAAGAGAAAGGTATTTTCGATCAAAAAGGGAAACCGCCGGCGACACCTTGATATTAGGCCTTGAAGGTCAGATCAGAGCCGGTTTTCAGCAAATAGATGCTGCAACGGAGCAATTGATGGCCATTGCCTCTAACGTGGAGATAAACAATGCCGTACGCTGGAAAGCCCTGCGAACACTATCCGAAATAAACACTTTCATGGCGGACTCGTTCCTGGTCGCCAATATTGACTATATTCACAATCTGGGTGAGTACACCGGAGGTTCAAGCGGTGAGATTGAATTTTATTATCCTTGTTTCGGTTTATTGAGAAGTAAAGCGGCGCTCAATTATTCATTGATCAGACCAATCCTTTGCAACCTCCACACGCCCAAAAGCGAATCTGAACTCTACTTTATTAACATAATATTATCGTATGCTATAGGTTCAGAAAAGTTACTCAGGTATTGGGAAGACTTCATGCTTAGCAACCCTGAATATTTCGCCATTTATAAAAATCTTGAATCATTAAGAAACATAAAAAAATGAAAAAGATCATATTCTACGCCCTACTATTGTTAGGGCCACTAACGCTTGCTGCGCAAGGTTCAGACCTCAATGTCACGGCCTACCACGTTTTGGGAAATTCTCCGGGTAGTTTATTCATCACCGTTTCTTCTGCGTTTACACAACCTTTCACACTGGGGGTTACGGGGCCTGGCGGCTACACGTTGAACATCACGTTGAACACGAACACTTTTTCAATTCCTAGTCTGCCATCAGGAGAGTATTGTGTTTCCGTTACCAATCAGGATGGATGCGTTGCTTCGCTTTGCATTAAAATAAAAAAGTGTAAAACATTCGTATTCCAAGGTACGTCGTTTATTTCCTGTTTCGAAGAAGCGCCAACCGAAGACCCTTCAGTGTTATACGCCAGGGGTAGTCGCATGTCCGGATCTGCTGGGTTTGAATTTAACCTATTACTTCAAGAGCAGATCAGTGATAGTGAAACGATGGCAATCCTGAATGCGATCGATCTGAATACGGCAATGATCGAGCAAAATGGTTATAGCCTATACGATATTAACTATCAGGACGAAGTTGATGGCGAAGGCTATGACTATGTGTACAAGATGAATACTGATGCTTCAATTATCTGGGTTTATCATAACGCCAATATTGAGGCACGTAGTCACGGCTCCTCTGTCCTGCCCCCCAAAAGCCGGTACCAAAAATAAGTAGAGAAAGTTAAAAAACACATAACTTTCACACTTAAAATTGCAGTACCATGCGAAAGAGCAGATTTAATGACAGCCAACGCCAGGCTATTATTGACAGTTATTT
>JBEIDF010000099.1:0-12599 GCA_040383605.1 Lewinellaceae bacterium | reverse complement strand
CCCTTACCCGGCCTCGGAGAGGCCCAACATTTGTACAAAAGCACGCCCCCATTCGCCCCGAAAACAAAAAAGCCCCGTCAAATGACGAGGCTTTTTCCTTGTGGCGGAGACAGGACTTGAACCTGCGACCTTCGGGTTATGCTTACCACTACAACTTTCGTTGCCCTCTTGTATGTGCAAGAGGTTTGTTGGTCTGGACTGTACCTTCATCCTCGACTTTACGTTAGGATGTCCCATTACCAGTCTCTACACCTGTCCTAAACTTACTCAGGACTCGGCTCGGTATCACCATCACTGAAGGCTTCACCGAATTTAAGGGATAAACACATAAGTGTTTCCACTTATGCCGCCCATTGCTCAATTAATTCCCAAGCGTTTCGGAATTCCCAAGATTTGGGTTTTCTTTGTCGCTTCTCGGTTTCGATCAAGTGAATTTCGGAACCGTAACTTACAAACACCGTAAAAGGAAAAACATAAAAAATGTTTATCTCTGAAATATAAACAACCGCAAAATCAAAATCATCAGATTTGTAAACATCGCGAATCATCTTGCGACGATTAGTTTTGGTGCGCCGGTTATCTACAACATAGTTGCCTTTCACGGCATCAAACCAAGCACTTTTAACCTGAATTTTAATTAAACGACCATTTACATCAAAAATTACATCATAAGGCAAACGATCACCAATTGGTTTCGCTACACCCCATTCTTTCTGCAAAGCAAAAAGAACAACAGATTGCTCTGCGATGTCTCCTTTTAACTTGGTATCCATAAATCAAAGAACTATTGAGTAGAATTGAGCCCGACGAGCTACCAACTGCTCCACTCCGCGATATTGAACTGCAAAGGTAAAACCATTTAAGGTAACATCCAAACGATTTTAAAAAAAAGATTCTTTTCTTATTTCCCGGCCACATTCATCGCCCGTTCCAGCCCAATACTCACAAAGGCTTTTACGGTCTCGGCGCTTTTTTCGAGAATGCGCGGCAATTCGGCGCGTTCGTCTTCCGACCATTTGCCGAGTACGAACTCCACCTGGCGGCCTTTGGGGAAATCCGCGCCGATCCCGACGCGCAGGCGGGGATAGGCGTCGGAGCCGAGGACTTCCTGGATATGCTTCAGTCCGTTGTGGCCGCCGTCGGAGCCTTTGGCGCGGAGGCGGAGTTTGCCGAACACGAGATTCAGGTCGTCGCAGATCGTCAGGCTGTTTTCGACGGGTATTTTTTCTTTTTGCAGCCAATAGCGGATCGCCTTGCCGCTGAGGTTCATATAGGTGTTGGGTTTCAGCAGGAGGAGGGTACGGCCTTTAAACTTAACTTCGGCCAGTTCGCCGTGCGTGTCGCTGCGCCAGCTGCCGTCGAGTTGTTTGCAGAGGAAGTCCACGGCGTCGAAGCCAATGTTGTGGCGGGTATCCACGTAATCCGAGCCGATATTGCCCAGGCCGGCGATGAGGTATTTCATACAAAGCGGGAACTTTTGAGTCGCAAATGTACGGCGAAAATCACATTTTTCTGGCGCGGACTACCCTACCCGACTGTTTTTGACAGTAAGAACAGCATATACACCTCCTCCTGGTTGTGCAGTCCCATGCGGTTGCCGCTGAGGTGCAGCAGGCTGGGGAGTACTATTTCGAGCTGGTCGCCGAATTGCGGCAGGATCATTTGGTTGGCGCGCAGCCAGCGGCGCCATTCCGGGGGCATGTCGTCGAATTTCTCTTCTTCCAACTTGCTCCACAGCGTGTGCAGCGCTGCCCGCAGACTGTCTTTTTGCCTCGCGGCCGCTGCCTCGAATTCGGCTTTCACCTCCTCCTGCCAGCCGACTTCGCCCGCCTGGAAGAACAACAACAGCCACTGGTCGGCCAGGCGGCCAAAATAGTCCGCCGCTTCCGCGCGCGTCATCCCGGCGGCAAAAGCGACGATGGTGTGCAGGCAGAGGACGTCGAACAGGGCATCGCCGTAGGTGTTCAGCGAATGGAGGCGACTGAGGACAACGCGGGTGGATTGATGGAAGTGCTCCTCCGCCAGGGCAAGCCCCTCCGGGCCGCCATAGCGGGCTGTTTCCGGTTCGTAGACCGCCACTGTCCATTCGCCGCGATCGGCCAGCCACGCGTCCAGCGCCGGCAATACCGTATCCCGCAGGTAGGCGTCCTCCGCGCGCAGGCGCAGGCGCAGGTGCAAGCCCTGTTCATCTTCATATCGGATAAAAAAGGCGCGGGCGCCCGCTTGCGGCCAGATATAGCGCTCGAGAAAAGGCCGAAAGGCGCGGTCTAAAAAAAGATCGGGCGTTTCGAGGGGGCGAATATGAATAGAATGCCAGGTTTGCATGGTACGAAATTGCTTGGCAACTGCTTTGCCGGTTTTATTTCCCCCAAAAGTCCCATTTTTTGCCCTAACACGCATTTTTTTTTGTCCCTGGGCAATGGATCTGTAAAAAATTGCGTCATGTAGCAAAACAGGGAACAACCGCACCGATTGACGGCATGAGTATGCCCCGGATGACGTACTTTTGTACCGAAATGTGATGGATTGGGGATTTCGGATTGGGGATTGGGGATTGGGGATTGGGGATTGAATCCGAAAGTCGAATTTGCTATATTTAATTAATTTTTAAAATATGAAAAAGATCAATTTTTGGCGTGTTGCCTTTTTTTTGCTGACGGTGGGACTGCTGGTATTGGAGAGTTGCAGTTTGTTCAAGCCGAAATGCAATTGTCCGCATTTTTAACGACGCGCCTGTTTTGGCATCGGGCAGAAAATCACAGACAGGTGCTGACCGGTACAGACGCCACGCCATACCATAAATATCTATGAAAAACAGAATCAACCTCCGCGCCACCCTGCTTACCCTTGCGCTCGCCGCGCCCGGCGCTTTCCTCGCAGCCCAAACCGCCGGATTGGAGGCGTTCAATCAAAAACGACTCCAACGCACCGAGCAGAGTATGTGGGTGCTGGGCGCCTGGGGCGCCGCCAATATCGCCGTGGGCGCGATCGGCATGAGCAGGACGAGCGGATCGGACAGGGCTTTCCACCAAATGAACCTGGGTTGGGGCGCCGTGAACCTCGGATTGGCCGCCAGTGGGCTTTGGACTGCCCTGCACACCGATCCGGCAGGGTTCGATTTGTACCAGACCGCACAGGAACACCAGAAAATCCAAAAACTGTTCCTCTTCAACGCAGGCCTCGACGCCGGATATATCATGGCGGGCTTCTGGATGCAGGAAAAGGCCAAAACGGCCGCTACGCACGCCGAACGCTGGAAGGGCTTCGGGCGCTCCATCGTGCTCCAGGGCGCGTTTTTAATGGCGTTCGATTTGGGCGCCTTTTTACACCATCAAAATCTGAATCCGGAATTGAAACCTTTTTTCCAACGATCGGAAATTGGGTTTAGCGGCAATACGGTACAGTGGGTGTATCGTTTTTGACTCGATCAGGAAAAGGCCCTCCGCTTACCATTGCGCCGGATCCGATGCCTGGCCGGATTTCCGAGGCGGCTGGACGGCTTCGGGGGCAGTCGGAAATACCGGATTTTTCGCGATTTCCGGCGATTCGTCCGGAAATAGTTCGATAAAGGCAAGGTGGAGCGGCACAGCCCGTCCGTTTTCGTCAAACGCAGCGCCCGGGAGCAGGGCCGGCGCCGGCAGGATGGCCTCCTGAAGGCATATCGTTTTTTTGGCTTGCAGGCGGATCGTCAGCAGGACTGTTTTCTCGGTGAAAGCTTGTGGAAAAACGTCCAGCCAGGAAAAACGCAGCGTTTTGCCCTGCGAACCTAAAAATAATCCGTCCGAACCCATACCCAATAGACTGCCCGGTTCCGCAGAAACCAGTTGGAGCGCCTCCTCTTCGAAGCGGAGGGCGCCTTGCAGGCCCAGGTAGGAGGCATTTCCCTGTACCTGCACCGCGAGCGTGATTTCCTCGCCGGCCTGCAACAGGCGATCCGGCAGCGCAATCGAAACCGCGGCCTCGTTGGCCGACTCGGCGCGCGGCTGCGTGGCGGAGCCGTCCACATCCCCAACCTTTACCGCCCAAAAACGGCCTTGCGGTTGTTCGGCAGAAAAAGTATAGGCAACTGATTCCGGAATAGGTTCTTCCAGTGGAAATGTAACTGGAAATACGTGCCGGGCATCATAAAAACGCCACGACTGATTATCGGTCAGTTCGCTGAACGGATCCATCAGCAGTTGGTGCAACGCGCGCACATCGTGGTGCGTAATGGCATTATCGCGGTCAATATCCGCGGCAACCCACTGCCAGGCCTCCGCGAAAGGTTCCATATTTTGTATGTGGCGCAACATCCCGATCAGATCGAGCACCGTGATGCCCTGCAGGGGATCGCTGTCTTTAACCGGGGCAATCCAGCGCGCGTCGGCTTGTCCAAAGCCTGTAAACCGCTGGCCGGCGTCTTCCCCAATATTGGCCGAAAAACCAAAACGGAAAGCTTCCGGTTCAACTAAAACTTCCGGATGCGCGGCGCTCCGAACATATAGAGCCGGCCGAAAAGGCTGCTGCGCCCAAACCATGCACGATGTGCAAAGAGTGAGTAGCAAGATGAACGGAACGGTAGATGTACTTTTCATGATTTTAACAAACTTAGGATTTCTCTTCTTCAGCGCAGCCTCTCAAAAGCCCTTCACAGAATATTTACAAGGCGTTAAAAAAATGTAACTGGTTAGCAAGATCGCTGTCTGGCCCAAAAAGTCCCATTTTCCGCCATACTTCGCAATTTTTTTTGACAGCGCTGCTATGGCCTGCAAAAAATCGCTTCGTCTGGCGAAAAATGGGTTCTTTTTTGGCTCAGACGCGACCTGCTAACCAGTTACAAAAAAATATCTCCGCGATTTCTGCGTATTCTGCGGGAACCCCTCCAAAAAGCAGGCCATTTCGCCCTTCTGCAGAAGAAAAAGCGCCTTTTGTCGAGTAGATGACGTTTGGGGAACAAAAAGTAAAATTATTTGTCTTAATAGTAATGCTTACAAATGATTGATCACTACTAAAATTTGATGTATGAAACGTTTTCATTTTCCGGCCGCTGCCTGGTTTTTTCTGGCCGTTATTTTTCTGACCAGCTGTACGGTTGTTCGGCAGGGCGAAGTAGGTGTTCGCCGCAGATTCGGCAAATACGACGACAAAGTGATTACCAGCGGGTTGAAGGGTTTTAATCCTTTCTCCACGACGATTATCAAGGTGTCCACGCAAACAGAAAATATTGAAGTTGCAGTGGATATTCCTTCCAAAGAGGGTTTGACGATCCGCTCCGAGGTGTCTATCCTGTATAACGTCCAGCAAAAAACCACGCCGGATTTGCTGCGTAATATTGGCTTAGACTACGAGGCCACGGTCATCCTGCCGGTCTTCCGTTCCGCAGTAGCAGACGTCACCGCGCGGTATTTCGCGAAGGACATGCACTCGGGTAACCGCGCCGAAATCGAGGTGGCGATCCGCGACCTGATGATGAAAAACCTGAAAGAAAAAGGCATTATCGTGGAGGCCGTGCTGCTCAAAAGTATCCAGCTGCCCCGCAGCCTGGCCAAAGCCATCGAGGACAAACTCGAAGCCGAACAGCAGGCGCAGCGCATGGAGTTCGTACTGCAACAAACAAAGCAGGAGGCCGAACGCCGCCGCATCGAAGCCGCCGGCGTACGCGACGCTAACCAGATCATCGCAGCCGGCCTGACGCCGGAAATCCTGCAATACAAAGCCATCGAAGCCTGGCTGACGCTCTCGCAGTCGCAAAATTCGAAGGTGATTATTGGGAATGCAGGCTCGTTGCCGGTCGTGTTAGACCCGAAATAATTGGGGATTGGGGATTGCGGATTGCGGATTGCGGGTTATTATTGCCAGGATTTAGGTATGAACCCGCCAATCCGAAATCCGAAATCCCCAATCCGAAATCGAATCATTTTTTCCATCTTTTATAATCGCCCGGCATATCCGGCATATCTGCCGGCACTTCCCGGAGCGGTTCGCAAGGGCGGAGGGTTTCAGCGCATTGAGCGGGCAATTGTTGGTATAAGCGGGTGCCTTCTGTTTTCCAGACGATCATCTCATCGCTGACTTCGCGGATAATTTTGCCGGGATTGCCGACCACGAGGCTACGTCGGGGAATTTTTTCACCTGCCTTGATAAAACAGAGCGCACCGACGATGCACTCCTCCCCGATCTCCACCTCGTCCATGATGACGGAATTCATGCCGATCAGGCTGTTGCGGCCGATATCGGCGCCATGTACCACGGCGCCATGGCCGATGTGCGCGCCCGCCCGGAGATAGACTGTGACACCCGGGAACATGTGAATCGTGCAGTTTTCCTGTACGTTACAGCCGTCTTCAATAACAATCCGGCCCCAGTCGCCCCGAATGGCAGCGCCAGGCCCAACGTACACATCCCGGCCGATGATTACATGGCCCGTGACGGCTGCTTGCGGATGAATAAAGGCGCTTTCGTGCACCACCGGGCGGTATCCTTTGAATTCGTAGAGCATATTGCGTTGTGTTTTAGTCGCCGAATTGCCGAACGTGATTATAATGGTCGGGCAAAGCTGGAATAGCCTATTTTTGCAGCAAATAAAGATGCATTTTTTTAAATGAAGCGTACTTTTTTGTTGCTCGCCGCGCTCGTCGCCCTGGCTTTCTCCTCGCTGAAAGCCCAAACACAATCCTTCCAACGCTTATCTTATCCGGCCATTGTGAACGGCGCCGCGCTGCAATACCCTTTTGCGGGGGGATTGAACGCGCCGCAATTTTCGCCGGTGGATCTGAACAACGACGGCCGGTTGGATCTCGTCGTCTTCGATCGCGCGGGCAACACGATACTCACCTTTCTGAACAACGGCGCAGCGAATACGTCGGATTACGCGTTCGCACCGGAGTATGCCTGCAATTTTCCGGCGCTGAACGACTGGGCGCTGCTGCGCGACTACAACCAGGACGGCGCCGCCGATATCTTTTGCGCCGCGCACCAGGCGGGCGCGCAGGAAATTCAGGCCTATCGCGGCTACTTTGAGAATAATATGCTCAAATTCAAGCCCATCCTTTTCTACTACCCCAACTGCGCCAGCTGCGACCCGCGTTATATATGGTACCCGGATCAGATTCCCGGCTTCTATAACAACCTGCCGATTTCTAAATCAGACGTGCCGGCTTTCGACGATGTGGACGGCGACGGCGACCTCGACCTCCTCACTTTCCCCTCCGGTACCTCGGCGCACGTGTGGTTTTTTAAAAACACGTCGGTCGAATCGGGTTTTGGCCTCGACAGCCTCCGCTTTGTGGCAGCGTCCAACTGCTGGGGCGGCTTTTATGAAAATGGCCTCGAAGCCTGCCGTGCCACCCTCGCCACCGCGCCCGGCCTCTGCGCCGATCCGTTTACCGAACCGGCAGCCGACGACCGCGAAAACCGCCACCCGGGCGCCTCGCTTACCACCATTGACGCGGAAGGCGACGGCGACAAAGACCTGCTGCTCGGCAATATCTCTTTCCCCTGCCTGAACTTGCTCGTCAACTGCGGCACGCCGCAACAAGCCTGGATGTGCCAGCAGGACACGCTTTTCCCGGTGTATAACACCACCGTCAATGTCAATATCTTCGTGTCCTCTTTTCACCTCGATGTGGACAATGACGGAAAAAAAGACCTGCTGGCCTGCCCGAATGCCAAAACCATCGGTGAAGACCAAAAATGTGTCTGGTTTTATAAGAATACCGCCGCTGTCGGCACACACTTCGAACTGGAATCCAAAAGTTTCCTGGCAGACGATATGATTGACCTCGGCACCGGCGCACACCCGGCCATTGCCGACGTCAATGCCGATGGCCTGCTGGATCTCGTCGTGGGCAATACGGGGTTTTACACCTTCGGAAACCCCAACAACGCGCGCTTGTACCTGTTTCTGAATACCGGCTCGAGCAGCGCGCCGGTTTTTACGCTCGCCGATAACGACTGGCTGGGGATGTCGGAATTCGTACCCGACGATTTTGATTTTTCGCCCACTTTCGGTGATCTGGACGGCGACAGCGACCTCGACCTGCTCGTGGGCAGCAGCAGCGGCGGCTTGTACGCCTATTTTAATAATGCCGGTCCGGGCGCGCCAATGCAAATGCAACGCGACTTCAACCCCATGTGGCTCAGTATGGATATCGGATTGGCCTCCGCGCCAACCATCCTCGACCTGGACGGCGATGGCCGCAAGGACGTGGCGATCGGCGAACGCAGCGGCAATATCAATTTTTTTAAAAATAACGGCTCGCCAACCGAACCACTCTTCGGCGCCACGCCAACAATCCAGGTGCTCGGCGGCGTAAATACCACCCTACCCCTCGAAGCCGTCGGTTTCAGCACGCCCAGCTTCCTCCCGCAGCCCGACGGTACGCTGCTGCTGGTCACCGGCGCGCAGGGCGGCCACCTGGAGGCGTACAGCGCCGCGGGTGCGAGCGCGAGCGCGTTCCCGATCGTTTCGGAACTCTGGGGCGGCGTGGACGAGGGCAACCGCAGCCATCCCGCTTTTGCCGACCTGGACGGCGATGGCACGCTGGAAATGGTGTGCGGCAATTTCCGGGGCGGACTGAGTGTGTATAAAACGGTGTTAAAAGACTGTACCGCCACCAGCCTCGCAGAAACGCCCCAACGCAGCGAGTTACAATTGAAAGTCCAGCCCAATCCCGTCCGCGAATCCGCACAGGTAATCGTTACCGGCACGCAAGGGCCGCTGCGCTGGCAACTGCGCAATGCGCTGGGGCAAATGGTTCAAACAGGGGAAAGCGCCTCCAGTGTCTTTACGCTGCAAACGGCGGATTGGACGCCGGGGATCTACCTGCTGGAGGTGCTGACGGGGGATCGCAAACAGGGCGTCGGACGAATCGTGCGGTGAGGGGCTCCCGCAGAATTCGCGGAATTCGCGGTGAGGGGTTCCCGCAGAATTCGCGGAATTCGCACAAATTAAGAGGGGGGGGGAATCCGCGGAGAAGCGTATTCCGCGTATTCTGCGGGAACCCCTCTATGCGTATTCTGCGGGAACCCCCAATAACCCGCCATCGCTCAAATCCCCAATCCTCAATCCCCAATCCCCAATCCGAACATTTTCCGGGCGTTTTCGGTAGTAACCCGGGCGATTTCTGCTACAGGTTGCACGCGGATTTCGGAGAGCATCTCGGCGACATGCCGGATGAATGCGCTTTCGTTGCGTTTGCCGCGGTGGGGGACGGGCGGCAGGTAGGGTGCGTCCGTTTCCAGCACGATAGATTCCAGGGGGACTGCCTTGAGTACGTCCGGCAGATTGGATTTTGGATAGGTGATCGTGCCGCCGACGCCGAGCAGAAAACCCAGATCAATCATTTCCCGGGCCTCGTCGAGTGTACCGGAAAAGCAATGGAAGATACCGCGCAGGCGGCCGTCTTGTCCCGCGCGCACGAGATCGAGGCATTCGCGATTGCTCTCGCGGGAGTGGATGATAAGCGGTATTTGAAGGTCTTTTGCCCATTCGATATGGCGCGCGAAGGCGATTTGTTGCAGCGGGAGCGTTGTTTTGTCCCAGTACAGATCAATGCCTGTCTCGCCGATCCCCGCCCACGCGCGCGCGCTGAGCAGCCTTTCGACATTTGCCAGTTCCTGCTCCCAGGTATCCGGCTGCACCGAGCACGGGTGCAGACCCATGGCGGCAGCGCAGTGATCCGGGAAGGCCGCCTCCAACTCCAGCATCGGTTCCACTGACTCTGCGTCAATATTGGGCAGACAAATCCAGACTACACCCGCGGCTAAGGCCCGACGCACCATCTCGTGGCGGTCGAGCTCGAATTTCCGGGAATACAAATGCGCGTGGGTGTCTATCAGTGGGTGCATCATAATCGAAGAAATAAGGTAACTACTTACCAAAAGTCATTAAAACAAAAAAGCAACTACCTGATTATTAGGTAATTGCAATTTTTGTGAGTCGGGATGACTGGATTCGAACCAGCGACCTCGTCGTCCCGAACGACGCGCGCTACCGGGCTGCGCTACATCCCGAATTTCCGGTTACTCGGAGCCAGACACGGGATTTGAACCCGCGACCTGCTGATTACGAATCAGCTGCTCTACCGCTGAGCTAATCTGGCTTTTATTCTCAGGCGCTTTAGATGATTAATCATTTTGGACGCGCTGCGCTTTTCTTGTAAAGCGGGTGCAAAGATAAAATCATCTGATTAGATTTTGCAAGCACTAGGCCATTCTTTTTTTGGCAAAAATTATAAACGAATTGGGGATTTCAGATTTCGGATTGGGGATTGCGGATTTAGCAATCCGCAATCCGAAATCCCCAATCCCCAATTTCTAACTATCTAAAGAGTTCGACAAATCCTTTCAGGGCGGGTCTGTCGGGTGCTGATTTAAAAATATAGAAGTACGTGGCGTCCGGGAGATCTTTTCCGTCTTCGCCGTTCAGGGTACCGCGCCAGACGCGGAGCGGATCATTGCTGTAGGGGGAGGCTTCGAAGACCTGGTCGCCCCACTGATTATAAATAATCAGCGAGTTATTGGGATACAAGTCGGTATCGAGGCAGGGGATTTCGAGGTGATCGTTGATCCCATCGCCGTTGGGGGTAATGATATTGGGGATGTAGGTACAATCCACTTCGCGGATCGTGATAGTCACCTTAGCGGGGTCGCAGAGATCCGGGCAGGCTTCCGAGCAGAGTTTGTAGTAGAACTCCGCTTTGCCGTTTCGGGTTCCGGCTTGGTATTCGAACAGGCCATTGCCGAGTTCGGTAAGTCCGGCCAGGTCAGTTTCCAGCGTCACGACGAAGTCATCGCTTTCATAAATATCATTCAGCAGCACATTGATATCCTCGAGCAGGCCGCCGGGTTCGATCTCAAAATCTGGATCGTCGGTGGCGGTGGGCGTCATACCGATACGGACGAGCGCGGAATCCAGGGGCGTCAAACAGCCGTTCAGGTTGGCGAATACGGTGTAATAGCCCGTTTGGCTCATTTTCAAGTCCGTGATGAGCAGCGTACTGCTATTCGGGTAAGGCGCCTGCGGGCCGCTCCAGGTGTAGATTGCCCCGGGGAAGACCGGCGCCGACAAGGTGATGTCATCGCCCGGGCAGCCGATGACGTCGCTGACGATCGGGTTGAGCGGTTCCAGGGCTTTTACTTGCACGGCGATAGTGCACAAGGCCGTGTTGCCGGCTTCATCTTTCGCCTGATATATAATGGTATGATTACCTATGCTGAAAACGGCGCCGCTGAGCAGGTTGCTGAGTTGTTCCAGCAGCGGCGGGTCGCAGTTATCCGTGGCGGTCGGCGGGAAAAAGCGCAGGCGCACGCCATCGCAGGAGGACACCGTATCGGCGCCCACGACGAACTGATCCGGGTCGCTGAGGATCGCCCCGGAGACGTCCAGCACGATTGGGGAGCCTGGGCAGTCAATAACCGGCGCGCTGCTTTCCGTGACCGTGACGGTGAAGCTCACTTGGGCCGAATTGTTCAGGGTATCCGTCAGGGTGTACACCACGGTGGTGACGCCGATATCGAAGGTATCGCCGGGTTCAAAATTGGAGGTCAGTTGGATAGGGCCGCAAACGCCGGTGGGCGTCGGCGGCGTCCAGGTGGCGACTGCCGAGCAGGCGACAAAGCTCTGGTCGGGCGGCGTATTGGCAAGGCCCAGCGGCGGGCCGACTACCGTGACCTTGAACACACAGGTGTCCTGGTTGCCGCTCGGATCCTCCACGAAAATCCGCACGGTCGTAAACCCGACCGGAAAATCAAAACCGGAGGCCGGCACCGCGAAGATCGTCGGGCTGGGATCGCAATTATCCGTCGCGGTGGGCAGGTTAAAATTAATGATGATGCTGCACACATCGCCCGAATTGACCAGGGTATCCTGCGGGCAACCGGAAAATGTGGGCGGTACGATATCCACTACGGTGACGTTGAAACTGCAGGTAGACGTATTGCCGCCCCAAGCGTCTGTCGCGGTGTATATTACCGTGGTAGTTCCCTCCTGGAAGACTGTTCCGGGCTGAATATTGGATGCTAATTGCGCCAGTTCGCAATTGTCGGTTGCCGTGGGCGGCGTCCAGTTTGCAATTGCCGTACAGCTGTCCGTTGTGAGGGTGATATCCGGCGGACAGGGGGAGAGGACGGGATTAATCGTCTCCTCGACCGTAACCTGGAAGCTGCACGTCATCACGTTGCCTGTAGTATCTGTGGCGGTGTAGATGATATTGGTGATACCGGTTGGCAGCACGCTACCTGGAGGGATATTCGGTTGCGGGATGATTGGGTAGCTGTCGCACAAATCCGTGACCGTGGGGGGCGTCCAAGTGGCGATTGCATTGCAATTGGCGTCTGGTGACACGAAGGTCAGGTCGGGCGGGCAGCTGGTCAGCACCGGTTTGGTGGTATCGGCCACCATAATTTTGAAGGAGCACTGTACGGAGTTGCCGCTGTCGTCTTTTGCTTCGAAGACCACGGTGGTGGTACCAACCGGAAACGCGGCGCCCGACGTTGCGTTGGCGGAAATTTGCAGGGTCGTGGCGCAGTTATCCGTGGTGACCGGCTGGTCGAAGGGGATGATCGCCGTGCAGGTCGCGGCGTCGGCGAACGCGTTAATGTCTGCCGGGCACTGAATG
>JBEIDF010000098.1:0-12604 GCA_040383605.1 Lewinellaceae bacterium | reverse complement strand
TAATATGAAAAGGATTTTTTAGCCAGACAAGGCGCTTTTTGCAGGCGTAATGGGACTAATTACGGCGAAAAAAAGGAACGAAGGTTGGCTGAAAAAGACTTTCATATTAGCGAGAAATATAATTTTAGACATGCTCTAACGGGCAAAATAAAAGTAAACGTTTATGCCGAAACAACAGCGTAAAGAATATGAAAGCCACTGAATTAAAAATCATACGTGCGCATCTACTTGAGATATATTGCCAACAATTGGACAACCGATTGGAAAGCAATTTTGCGGCATTAGAAGATGCTGAAATATCAACTGATACATTTAGTTTTTACACCTCGGTGGCATCGGTATTTTCAAGTAAGATAGAAGGGGAGGATATTGAGTTGGACAGCTACATCAAACACAAGAAATTCGGTATCGAATTTTTGCCGGACTACACCAAAAAGATTGACGACTTGTATAGTGCATACACTTTTGCCAAAACCAACGAATTGAATAAAGCCAACATAAGCGAAGCCCATAAATTATTGAGCAAGCATATTGTAGCCAAACATCATCAAGGCAAGTTGAGAACACAAAATATGTATGTAACCACACCCGATGGAAGAATAGATTACGTGGCAGCCACACCCTTTGAAGTGGCTGGCGAAATGGAAAAATTGTACAGCGACATTGCATTGCTGTTAAAAACCAAATTAAACATTCAGGAAGTTTTCTTTTTTGCCGCTATAATTCATTTGGTGTTCGTAAAAATACATCCGTGGAACGATGGAAATGGAAGAAGTGCAAGGTTAATGGAGAAGTGGTTCCTGGCACAGAAATTAGGAGAAAAAGCATGGTTTGTTCCCAGCGAAAGAAATTATTATACGTACCACCAAACTTATTACAAAAATATCAGGGCATTGGGTTTAGAATATCCTGAATTGGATTATTCAAAAGCGCTTCCGTTTTTATTAATGCTACCACAATCAATTGCAAATAACGATGACAAAACAGCGTAAAGATTGGGAAGGAATATTTGAAGATCATTTTTGTCATCAGCTCGACACCAAATGGGGCTACCGTATTTAGAGAGCATATCTAAAATTATATTTCTCGCTAATATGAAAATCTTTTTCAGCCAACCTTCGTTCCTTTTTTTCGCCGTAATTAGTCCCTTTTCGCCTGCAAAAAGCGCCTTGCCTGTCTAAAAAATCCTTTTCATAGTAGCAGAGAATATAATTTGAGGCATGCTCTTACCCTTCCGGATTGGCGGTTTTATTTTTTTACCTGGCCGTCTATTATTTGTTGAACTTCCTGTTCGGTTTTCTTGGCGATTCTTGCAATTTTTGAAACCGAAAGCCCTTCTTTTGCCATTTCGAGTATGAACTCCAGTTCCTTTTCTTCGTGCGCTTTTTTTATTATTTCCTTCGCTTCTATTTCGATGGTATGGTTCCGGCTGGCGATACTCATCAGGTGGCGCAAATATTTATCGTATTCCAGGCGTTCTTTTTCCGGCAATTTCAGGGCGTCCAATTTATCACTTGCTTCTTTAAGGCCTTTGGCTGAAAAAGACGGCTTGATTTCTGCATTCTTCAAGAAATAAACCCATTCATCCAGTCGGTCATTGATCCGGTTTCTGAATTTACCCGTTTTGATCACCCAATATTCCGGGTAGATCTCGTGGGCGTGATTCTTTTGATAAGCTTCGATTTGTTTTTCGGAAAGTCCAAGAATATCTCCTTTGTGGATGCCCTTAAAAACGGTTGTGCCGTGATAAACGTAATCCTTTCCCTGCCCCAGGTCAAAATAGGCAATAGTGATAGAGATGACCTTTTTTACCTGGGCGTACGCGGATCCCTCCCGGATGTGTTCGGTGATGGCTTTTGAGGCTCCGTAAAGCATTCGATGGAAGTAATCGTACTCCTGCGTATTTTGGACTTCGATAATAACGAGTTCACGCTTGTCGTTTTCCACGAGGATGTCCACGCGGTTAAATTTGTCATTTTCTGTCTCCTTGTTACTTTCGCTGTCAAGGACTTGTTTAATTTTTACATCTTCGCCGAGCAATTCCGACAAGAACCCCTCGAGGATATCGAAGTTTGCTTTGTGGCGAAGCATTTTTTTCATCGCCCAATCGAAGCGGATCAGTTTCTTTGTCATCCTAAAACAATTTGTAACAAAAGTACGGGAATTCGCCGAAAAAAACAAGACACGCATCAAAATCCGCCTTGATGCGCTCCAACTTGCCGGATTTTGCCGATTTTTTTATTGCGGAACGTGTTTTTTAGTAACTGGTTAGCAGGTCGCGTCTGAGCCAAAAAAGGATCCATTTTTCGCCAGACGAAGCGATTTTTTGTAGGCCATAGCAGTGCTATGGTCAAAAAAAATCGCGAAGTATGGCGGAAAATAGGACTTTTTTGGCCAGACAGCGATCCTGCTAACCAGTTACGTTTTTTATTTGCTTGCGCTCAAATTCGCCAGCCGAGGCAAAAGCGCGCAGGGGATTTGATGCACCGGTTTCACGAAAAACCCGCCGGAGCCGGCGCTATATTGGCTCCGCAATCACCTAAGAGAGCATATCTAAAATTATATTTTTCGCTAATATGAAAATCTTTTTCAGCCAACCTTCTTTCCTTTTTTTCGCCGTAATTAGTCCCTTTAGAGCATGTCTAAAATTATATTTCTCTCTAATATGAAAGTCTTTTTCAGCCAACCTTCGTTCCTTTTTTTCGCCGTAATTAGTCCCATTACGCCTGCAAAAAGCGCCTTGTCTGGCTAAAAAATCCTTTTCATATTAGCAGAGAATATAAATTTAGACATACTCTAATGACCGCAACCCGCGGCACAAACTGCATACTTATGGAATCAGCCGTATTAATTGCTCTGTTGTTTATCCTCGTGCTGTCCATCTTTCTGGGCTTCGAGGTCATCTCTAAGGTGCCATCACTCCTGCACACCCCGTTGATGTCGGGCTCTAACGCGATCTCCGGCGTGACCGTCGTAGGCGCGCTTATTGCCGCAGGCGCGGGCGCAGGCGAGAACTTGACCGCCATCTTGGGCGGAATCGCCGTCGGTTTAGCGATGGTGAATGTGGTCGGCGGTTATTTTGTGACCGACCGGATGCTCATTATGTTTAAGAAAAAGACTAAATAAAGCCATGGAATTACGGAATCTGATTGATCTGGTTTATATACTGTCCGCCGTAGCCTTTATTCTGGGTTTCAAACTCATGAGTAATCCGGAATCAGCGCGCCGGGGAAATATTATTTCTGGCATAGGCATGGCAGCGGCGGTGATTGTGACGCTGATGCTCCCGGACATAGAACGGTTTACATTTATCGCCCTCGGGGCCATTTTGGGCGCCGTAGCAGGTTTGTTCTTTGCCTATCGCACACCCATGACCGGCATGCCGCAGATGGTGGGCCTGCTCAATGGATTCGGCGGCTTGGCAAGCTGGTTTGTAGCATTTGCAGAATTCGAAGCACAGCACGAAAACCAGGGTGTTTTTGGCGGCATTGTTCTCTGGCTGGCTGCTATCATCGGTGGAATTACTTTTACCGGTTCAGTAGTTGCCTGGGCGAAACTGGAAGAACGGTTTATCAGCGGAAAACCGATCATGTACACCGGCCAGCAAATCGTTACTGGTGCAGTGCTCACCGCAATGGCCGTTTTTGGCGTGCTGTTTGCCATGGACACCCTGGGGCCAAATGCGCTCTGGTATTTCCTTGGTTTTACCGCGGCATCTTTTATTCTTGGCGTTTTGCTTACCATCCCAATCGGCGGCGCCGATATGCCGGTGGTGATCTGTCTGCTGAATTCTTACTCGGGTATGGCCGCCTGCGCCTCCGGCTTTGTGGTAAACAATAAACTGCTGATCGTCGCCGGCGCACTCGTGGGCGCCAGCGGAATCATCCTGACGCTGATCATGTGCAAAGCCATGAACCGCTCGGTGGCCAATGTCTTCCTCGGCGGATTCGGCACACCCACTTCCGGCTCGGCCATGGAAGTGGCAGGAGAAATTAAACCAATCAAAACAGACGAAGCCTACCTCGTACTGGAAGCGGCAAACAGCATCGTGATCGTGCCGGGTTATGGCATGGCCGTATCCCAAGCGCAGCACGCGGTACGCGAATTGACGGAACAACTGGAAAAAAACGGCGCAGAAGTCCGATTTGCGATCCATCCGGTAGCCGGAAGGATGCCCGGACACATGAACGTACTGCTCGCAGAAGCCAATATCTCCTACGACGCTATGGCAGAAATGGATGCTGTGAATCCCACCATGGAAACCGTGGATGTCTGTATGATCATCGGCGCCAATGACGTAGTGAACCCGGCCGCCCGGGAAGACAAAAACAGTCCGCTCTTTGGAATGCCGATCATTGACGCCGACAAGGCGCGCACGGTGATCGTGATGAAACGCAGCATGGGCAAAGGATTTGCCGGCGTCGAAAATCCGCTCTTTTTCAAGAATAACACCCGCATGCTTTTCGGCGACGCAAAAGCCGGGCTGCAAGCGCTGGTCAATGAGTTCAAAAGCGGCGCTTAGTGCATCCGATCGCCCCGTACTTCCAGGCGCTTCATGAGTTCTGCCTCGTGTCCGAGATATGCCTGCCAACGATCGCGCACCTGAACGGGGTCGAAGTAGCGCGCTGCTAAATCGAGAAACAGCCGGTAATGCCCCGCTTCCGCCACCATAAACTGGTGGTACCAAGCCCGCAGCTCGGCATCGGCGCAATGCAAAGACAGTAACCGAAACCGCTCGCAACTGCGCGCCTCAATCAGCGCGCAGGTAAGCAAGCGTTCTAACAAAGCCGCGTCGCGCCCGCTGCCTTTTTGTTGAAATGCAAGCAGGCCATTCACATACTCGTCTTTCCGTTGTCGACCTAAGTGCAGGTTTCTTTTCTTCAACTCGCGCAGCACCATCCGGAAATGGCCCCACTCCTCCGTGACGATCGGCGCCAACTCCTCCACCATGTCCTCCCGATCCGGATACGCCTGAATCAGCGAAATACAGGCCGTGGCCGCCTTCTGCTCGCAATAAGCATGGTCCGTCAGGATTTCTCCAAGATCCATTTCCGCCAGGTTGACCCAGCGCGGGTCGGTCGGCAACTCAAGTCCAAGTGTTGTTTTATTCGCCATAATCTGTTCGATTAAACCGGGGAAAGATGCGCTAAAAACGCCATCACATCCACCCGATCAGCATAATCAAGTAAGCCCGGCGCCTGCGTCGCGCCAAACGGCGTCGTCTCCATGCCCGGGAAACTATGTCGGCTGACTACGCACTGAATATGCGCTTCGTCCGCACGCAACCGTTCCGAAAGCGCCTCCGAATCGCTGTAGTATTCGTAGTGCAAACAGGCGATGCGCGAAGCCAAAGCGGCATCCTCGCTCAGGATGATACAGCCGTTGTGAAGACAGGGCACGATATTTAGTAAAAAAAGCGTCAGGTTATAATCAAAATTGTTTTTGTACTTGTGGTGGGTGATCAGATCGCTGTATTCGTCCCATAATTCCAGCAGGTGATCAAATTGATAATTCTCCGGAACGTAAAGTTTGCTCACATTCCGGCATCCCAAGCCGAAATACGCAAATACGTCGCGCCCCAGCGCTAATAGTTCTGCGGGCGTTTCTGAACCATCTAAGATAGCAACGCTGTTTCGATTTTTCCGGATGATATGCGGATATTTGCCAAAATACTGCTCAAAATAGCGCGCAGTATTGTTACTGCCGGTCGCAATCACCGCATCAAATCCTTGCATCGGGGTATTTTCCGGTACAAATTCTGTAAATGCCCAAGAGGCTTTTTCCCACTCGCCCATGATTTTGATAAGCGCGGGAAGCAAGCGCTTGTCCTTGTCGGATAATTTGATCATCGCCCGGTGACCTGTGACAAATACGCAGAGCCAATCGTGAAATCCTACCAAAGGAATGTTGCCGGCCATGACCAAACCGATCGTGGCAGCTTGCTTCGGCGCCGGGTAGCGGGCCGCCCAAGCCGACAATAAGTCGGCGTCCAACATGCGTTCAGCAATGGCAGCAAGCGCACTTCGAACGTTTTCCTCCGTGAACCAGCCGTTTTCCACGCACGACCGCCGTATCGCCAAGTCCAAATCCTCCGACCCGCCTTCCCGCAAAAAGCGGCCCAACTCGCCCAATAATGCTATTCGATCCTTTTGCGTCATGCCCTGTTTTTTTCAGTGCAAAGGTAATACAGACCGTATCTATACACGTCAAAAATTATTCGCAAGGGCGCATTTCAAAGCCATACTTTTTGCTTTCAAAAATAATAGTATTGCTTTTAAACAAAAGAACATTAAATACGTTTATACGTTGTCAGGGTGTTATACAGCAAACAGCCCGGTGTCACGAAAAACTTATAAAAAAAGAAAATGCCTGCTCCCGTCTCAGGAAGTCCGCAATTCACACCCATTCAGCGCGTACTTCGATTACTCGCACAATACCGTCTGCAGATACGGTACATCATTTTATACGCGGTCGTAATCGGCCTGATAAATCTCACGCTACCGCTGGGCGTACAAGCGATCATCGGTTTGATAGCGGGGGGGAGTATTGCTGCCTCCTGGGGTGTACTGGTACTGTTTATTCTCGTTGGCGCCGTTTTAGTTGGGATCCTGAAATTGGCGCAGATGTCTATTATGGAACATCTGCAGCGCAACCTCTTCGCAGATTCTGCTGCGGAGTTTGCTTTGCGGATTCCCCGCTTGCACATGGAGTTGCTGCGGCGCGAGCATTTGCCGGAATTGGTCAATCGTTTTTTTGACACGTTGACCTTACAGAAAGGGCTGCCGAAGTTGCTTATCGAGGGCAGTACGGCAATTTTGCAGATATTTTTCAGTTTGCTTTTATTGTCGTTTTACCATCCCACCTTTGTTTTTTTCTCGCTGTTACTTTTATTTGTCCTGATCATCTTGTTCATGTGGACTGGCCCGCGCGGCCTTGCCACCAGTTTGAAGGAGTCCAAGTACAAATACAAATTGGCCTACTGGTTGGAAGAAGTTGGCCGGGTAGCCACCACGTTCCAATTGGCAGGAGAAAACCGGTTTGCCGTGCAACGTGCGGACGATCTTACCGTGGACTATCTAACGGCACGCACCAAGCACTGGCGAATCCTGGTAACGCAATTTATCAGCAGCATCGCTTTCCGGGTACTGGTGCTGGGCGGATTTCTGATATTGGGTAGTTTTTTGGTGATGGACAACGAACTGAACATCGGCCAGTTTGTCGCTTCGGAAATCCTGGTGCTTTTTGTAATTGATTCCGTCGAAAAACTCATCATCTTGCACGAAACGGGGTACGATGTCCTGACGGCGACCGAAAAACTCGGGCAGGTAACCGATCTGCCCATTGAAAGAGAGGACGGGATTCGCGTGGAGGAGTTTTGCAAAAACCAGCCCCTGGAAGTTGAGTTGCGCGATCTTTCCTACACTTACAGCGACGGGGACAATCCGGTACTCAAAAATATTAACCTCAAAATTGAGGGCGGCGTTCGCCTGGCGGTCACTGGTTACAACGCCTCTGGGAAAAGCACGCTGGCGATGGTACTTTCGGTGCTAAAACGCGATTTCACCGGCTCGCTTTTGTTCAACGGCCTGCCGAAACAAAATCTGCATCTTCGCAGCCTGCGGGAAAACATTGGTGATTTTTCCTCGCAGGAAGATATTTTCAAAGGTTCTTTGCTGGAAAACATCACACTGGGCCGCACGGATGTGCCACTAAATCAGGTGCTGCGTACCTGCGAAAGCGTAGGCTTGAGCGAATTCGTCCGCCAATTACCCATGGGCATCAATACCGAACTGCTTCCCGGTGGAAAAAATATTCCGCGCAGTATCATCACAAAAATCCTGGTGGCCCGAGCGATCGTAAAAGAACCCAAAATGCTGGTCATGGAAGAACCGCTGAGTTTCCTGAACCTGCGCGATCGCCTCCGAATCGCCCGATTGCTCGTGGACAGAAGTCACCCCTGGACACTGGTCGTCTTTACCCAGGATCCGCTCCTCGCTTCTTTGTGCGACAAAGTAATCGTGTTGAGCGATGGAAAAATCGTGTTTGAAGGCGTGTTCGACGAGCTCCAGAAAACAGAGCATTATCCGCGAATACTTCGACTAAACAAAGCAGATCAAAGCTGGGACGTGGAAAGCCAGGAACCTAAATCTTAAGCGTGTTTAAAAACCAATCCGTATGCTGAATATCTCTGACAATGCGATTCACTGCGAAAATGATCTGCAAGGGCTCAAAGCGCAGGAAATAAACAGGATTCCAGCCTGGCATATCACGGTGCGCAACCTGCTCATCACCCTGCTGGTTGTTTTTCTGATTTTTATGTTTTTGCCCTGGACGCAAAACATCCAGGCCGGCGGTAAAGTCACTACGCTCCGACCAGAACATCGCCCCCAAACAATCCATGCTACCATTGCCGGCAGAATCGAACAATGGTATGTCACAGAAGGCCAAAAAGTCAGCAAAGGCGACACCATCGTCCACCTCTCTGAAGTAAAAGTAGATTACTTCGATCCCGAAATCGTCAGCCGGGTAGAACAACAAGTCGTCGCGAAAGAAGGTTCGATCGGCGCGTATTCCGGTAAAGTAGATGCACTGGAAAACCAAATCAGCGCGATGTACCGAGAATTAGACAACAAAATTATTCAAACACAAAACAAGATAGCCCAAGGCCGGTTAAAAGTCGAAAGCGACAGCATCAAAGTACAACAGGCAGAAATAGACCGCCAAATCGCGCAGCGACAGTTCAACCGCACGGATAGTTTGTATAACAAGGGGTTAAAATCCCTGACAGACTGGGAAGAAAAACGCCTGAAGTTGCAGGAAGCCGAAACGAAACGCATCGCCGCCCTGAATGGCTTTGAAACAAGCCGGCAAGAACTCGCAATTTACCAAATGGAATTGCGCCTGATTCAAAATGAATATGCCAATAAGATCGCAAAGGCGCAAAGCGACAAATTCAGCACGCTGTCAGACCGCTTTGAAGCACAAGGAACGGTCAGTAAATTGAAAATCGAACGCGAAAATTACGCCCTCCGCAGCGCTTTTTATTTTATCGTGGCGCCCCAAGACGGCTATATCGTGAAGGCCGTCACACCCGGTATCGGCGAAATTATCAAAGAAGGAGATCCGGTGGTCAGCATCCAACCGGCCGATTATGAACTCGCCGTAGAGATGTACGTAAAACCGGTAGATTTACCGCTTGTCCACGTGGGTAACGAGGTGCGCTTTTTGTTCGATGGCTGGCCGGCATTTTTCTTCAGCGGCTGGCCGGGCGTTTCTCTCGGCACATTCTCCGGAAGGGTTGTCGCCGTAGATCGAAATATCAGCGCCAACGGGAAATTCCGCGTGCTGGTCGCACCCAACCCGGACGATCAGCCCTGGCCTACCGCCATCCAACCCGGCGGGGGCGCACGCGGCATTGCCATGTTTAATACTGTGCCGGTTTGGTATGAATTGTGGCGAATATTAAACGGCTTCCCGCCGGACATGTACGATATGGAAGAAAAAGATTCTAGTAATAAAGATGGCGGTTTGTTACCCAAAGCACCTATCAAAAGCGCAAAGTAACCGGTATGACGCCTTTCTTTTCGATAATCCAGATGCGCCAGTGCCGGCTCCTCGCATGCATATTGCTGCTGGGACTGTTTTTCCGTGCACAAGGACAATCACCGGATGCGCCGGCTGTGCTGGATTGGCCTACATTTCGCCAGTATGTGCGCACCCAACACCCGCTCGCACGACGCGCAGATTTATTCAACGAATCCGCCCGGGCCGACTTGCTTCAGGCCAAAGGCGGCTTTGACCTGAAATCGTTCTCCGATTTCACCGGCAAATCTTTTAAGGGCAATAATTACTTCCAATACACCCAAACAGGTTTAAAATTACCCACCTGGCTGGGAATGGAACTTAAAGGAGTGTACAACACCGCCTCAGGCCAATTCCTCAGCCCGGAAGAAACCCTGCCCTCGGAAGGACAAGCGCAACTGGGCCTGCGCTGGACGCTCGGTCAGGGCCTGCTCATAGACCAACGACGCGCCGATCTGCGACAAGGCCAAATTGGCTTAGAAATCGGCATGGCCGAACGCAGGCTAGCCCTAAATGACCTTGTACTGGAAGCGGCTAAGGCGTACTGGAACTGGGTGGCGGCAGATAACAGCCTGCGCGTGATCGAGGCCGCGCTTCAACAGGCGCAAATCCGATTCGAGGGTATCCGGGAAAGTTATATTCAAGGGGATAAACCAGCCATTGATACCCTGGAAGCATATATTCAGGTGCAAAACCGACAAACAGACCTGAATTTTGCACAGGTAGATCGCCAAAATGCCGCCCTCGTGGCCTGTAATTTTTTGTGGACAACCGAGAGCGCACCCTACCAACCAACTCAACTACGGGACGCGCCACCTATTTGGGTGATGAACGATCTGCGGCCGGTCGTGGACGAACAAGCCCTGACGTCCCTCGCTCAACAGGCCGTACAACGGTACCCGGAACTCAATATCTATGACGCCAAATTGCGCCAGTTAGATATTGAACGCCGCTTAAAATTGGAAAAACGCAAACCTGTGCTGGACCTGGAATACAACCTGCTCGGTTCCGGTTGGGCTTTCTTCCCCTCTACCGGTGTTGAAGGCCCAGACGTCCTGGTCAATGATATCAAATGGGGCGTGCAGTTCTCCTATCCAATCCCAAACCGGAAAGCGCGGGGCGATTACCAACTTACGCAGATCAAAATTGCGCAGACAAGTCTGTTTGTACGACAAAAACAGCAGGATATCCAAAATAAGGTTCGCCAATATGCAAACGAACTGAACACGCTCCGCGCGCAAATTGAATTATACCGGCAAATCACGGACAACTACCGCGCGCTCCTCGATGCCGAAAACGAGCGATTCCGCTTCGGAGAAAGCTCGATCTTCCTGATCAATACCCGGGAACAACGTTGGCTCGACGCGCAAATTAAACTCGTCAAATTGATCAGTGAGTACCGCAAAGCGGAAGCCGGATTGGATTGGAGCGTTGGTATTCTGGGCGATTAAGCGTTATCTTAACCCATTCAAAAGACCTACGCACCAGCTTTACAAACCCGGTACCGGCGCCAGTTTTTGCGTCAGCATCAGCACCGTACGGCGGTTTTTCTTCCGCCCCTCTGGGGTTTCGTTGGAAGTAAGCGGGAAAAATTCGCCTTTGGCCACCGGCGACAATTGATTGGCGTTTACGTTGTAGTCGCTGATCAGAATACGCGTTAGTGCAACCGCCCGAACGAGGCTCCAGTCCCAAGTATCCTTGATCGTTTTGTCTTTGGGCAGCGCGTTGTCGGTATGCGCCTCCACTTGTACGTCCACATCGGGTCGGGAGGCCAATAATTCTGACACCGCACGCAGGAGATTTTTCCCCGCAGCGCTCACGTTCAGTCCATCCGCCTCAAACAATCCGCCATCGGGCAAGGTAATTCGGATACGCTCCCGATCAATCTGGCAGGAAACGTCCTGAAAAGTTTTCATTTTTTGGGTAGCCGCTTGCAGCAAATCATTTAAAGCGGCGGCGCGTTTTGCCTGCGCCTCCCGGACGCTTTGGATTTGCGCATTTGCATTGTTCAGTTGGGCGGTGCGGGCGGCCAATTCGTTTTCTGTTGCCGCTTTTTCCTGGGCTAATTTGGAAGAGGACTCCCCCATTTGCACCGTACGCTTAGTTAATTCAGTTTTCAAACTTTCTAATTCCTGGTCTTTCATTCCGATCGCGCGGCTCAAATCGCTGATCCGTTGCGTAAAATTGGCCGATTCCTCCCTGCGGGAAAGCACCTCTTTGACCAGCACCGATTCGCGGGCTTCACATTTTTGGCGGGAAGCGAGTTCTGCCTGATACATTTTTTGGCGCACACAACCGGTTGCCGCAAGCGACAGTAGAAAAATGGGTAAGAATTTCATAAAAACAAAAGATGAAATGATCTGTCGGATGTAGAAAAGTTCTATTATTGCGAGGATAAAAGAGCCAATTCAACATTGGCCACATGGTATTGATCAAAAGATTAGCGTGCTGGTAATCAATTTTATGAAAGCATTTTTGTTTTTATCGTTGCTTTGTTTGCTGTGTGCCTGCCGGTTGGATGAACGCACGTTGCAGGGCGATTGGCAAGCTGTGGCGTTTTTTGAAAACGGACAGCGGCGGGAGATAGATTTGTCGCCGGTCAAATTGCGCTTTTCGGGCGGAAGGCACTACACCTATGAGAGCATCGGTTTGTACCGCGAGGAGGGCAATTATCGCAGCTCCATGCATTATTTGTTTCTCACGGACACCAGCAGAACGCCCCCGGTAGAGCACATTGTCAAAGTTTTATATCTTTCGCCGGACAGCCTGAAGATGCGCATGCAGCAGGACAGTGCAGAACAGGTACTTTGGCTGGCGCGCAGGCAACCGGAGAGCCGGCTACTGGAGCAGTAGCGCCGACAAAGCGCCTGCCTGATCCACAACGATCCGGCCTCGTTCGTCTTCCCGAACCGTCACGGCTTCAGCCACCGGATCGTGCTCCAGCGCCAGGATCCACCGCTTCCGGACCGCCTGGCGCAGCAGCGCTGCTTTTTCCCGCAAAGAAACGAGCGGCCGCACATCG
>JBEIDF010000097.1:0-12630 GCA_040383605.1 Lewinellaceae bacterium | reverse complement strand
TTCGGGCTTTCCTGTGAGCACAGGCGGCCGGGGAGCGGGGCGACGGAACGGAGCAAGGCGGGGGGCTATTAAAAGCCCCCGCCTGCGGAGTGGAGAGGCCCCGCGTCGGCGGGGAGATACGAGGGGGGGAGCGAAGCTAAAAAATTTTTTTGAAAATGGGGTTTTGGGGATAGTCGTCCCCGGGGGGGCGGCAGGTTACTGGTGAAGGAAAGGTCATGTGCAATACATTCGTACACTCGGGGGGCGGCAGGGGCGTTCCTTAGGGCTACAAATGTTGGGCCTACAAATGTTGGGCCTCTCCGAGGCCGGGGATGGCGGGGAATGTTTTGGTACAAATGTTGGGCGGCGGCGGGGCTTTCAGTTGATGGCAGTTGCTGTTGTCAGCCTGTAAGGAGCTGGTTGCTACAGGCGCGCGCGCCCGGGACGTCCCGGCAGCGATCGGAATCCTGAAAGGGTGACATTATACTTGAGGCCCGGGTAAACGTCATATTCTGTGGATCAGGGCGCCGGCGCCACGTTCTTCTTTAAAACACCCCCCGCCCATTCCGCAGCGCCTCCCGCAAATTCGGCTTTAGGCGCTCGGCGGCCTGGATCAGCATCTCCTCGGTGGGCGGGAAGGGCAGTGGGCGGTTGCCGATGCGTTGGCGCGACGCATCGCTCAGGGCGCGGCGGTCGCCCTGGAAAGTGGAGGCGTAATTTTCGAACAGCACCTCGGTGTTGAAATCCTGGGCGTCGAGCCGCTCGTTGCGGTCGCCGGGAAACACCTCGAGGGTTCCGGCCAGGCGCACGGATTTGAACTGGTACACTTCGAGGATATTGGCGCGGATGCGGACGCGGCGCGGCGTCTTGATATCATTGCCGGCGGTGTCTTTTTTGACGTTGCCGCGCTCGTCCAGCACGTACTCCCAGCCGTCTTCGATTTCTTTTTCGTCTATGTACGCGCGTTCGGACACCCGTTCGGGACTGACGTCCACGCGGCGCACGTTGAATTGGGCGCGGTAATCGTACGTTGCGCCCGATGCAGCCTGCAGGTGAAACTGCTTCCAGTCGCTGTTCAGGTCGCCAGCGCTGAAGGACAGGATGCGGTCGTTGAAGTCTCGGGGCAATACCTGGTCGGACTGGTTGCGCACCTCAAACAGGATATGCGTTGTGCCGAGGTCCAGCGCTTCGTTCGTCATTTCCCGGCTGTTGCGGTAGTTTTTGAAATACCGCGCTTCCAGGTCCTGGAGTTTGGCGTAGGCATCGCGGGCCGCCTGGCGGTCGCCCCGGCGGGCCTGTCGGAGCAGGTCTTCCGCGCAGTCGTACAGGTAATTGGCGGCTTTTTCGCGGCTTTCGCGCTCCAGTTGTTCGATGTTGACGAAGGTGAATTTGGCCTGGTACCCGTCTTTGGCCTGCAGGGGCAGGAGCGGCGATATTTTGTTTTGCCGGCGGCGGATCGCGCGGTGGATTTCATACACCTGCTCCCAGTTTTCCGGGCGGTCTTCCGCGATCAGGTGATCCGCCGCGCGCAGGTCGCGGTCTTGCGCTTTGCGGAACGCGCGTTCCAGTCCGCGGACGTATTCTGTTTTTTTCTTCGCCTTACCCTTCAATTTGCGGGTGCAAAAATCAATAGCAACGTCATAATCGCCGTTTTCGATCATACGCCGGGGCGACTGGCAGGAGGCGAGCAGCAGGATACTGAGGGCGAGGGCGGCAAGGCGGGCAGGGTGGCGCATGGCAGTTTGTTTTGCAGCGATGGATATGCGACTGCAAGTTTACCGCCTCGACTGCAAATTTGCATTTAAAATTTGTTACCAAACCGCTAAAATTTGTTAAAAAACGGGTTTTGCACGGTTTGGAGGGGTGAAAATGCGGCTTGCAGAAACCAAAGGAAATTTCCCGGCGCCGGCTACAACCCGGAGGGCGCGCGATGGTATTAGCAAAATTGAGCGGACATATTGCGTTGTTAACGTTAATTATTTGTCAATTGGTCGAACTTTACTTGGAGGGTTCGGTTAAAAAGGCCTACTTTGTCCCCTATTCAACCGATCTATGCAAAGACGCTTACGCCTTTTTATCATTTTATTTTTTGCCGCTGCGGGTTTATACGCCCAGGCAGGCATAAAACCGGATCTGTCGGTGTTTCCCAACCCGACGACGGAGTACATCTCCGTGAACGATCTGCGCGATCAGGTCGGGCATGTGGTGGTGTACAATCTGGTTGGGAAAAAAGTCAAAGAAGTGGAGTACAACCGCAACGATCAGGTGTACGTTGCTGATTTGCCGAAAGGCATGTACCTGGTGCAGGTGCAGGATCGGTCGCGCAAGGTGTTGGCCACGCAGAAAGTGGACAAAAGATAGAAGTCGTCCGATTCCTACCTTTTAAGAATATCCTCCAGGCGCTTTGGCCTCCGTTTTGTTTCCCAAAAAAAGCCTTCTAAGCGGATAGATTCATTCCCCGTTTTTTTCATTGGCGTAAATGTACCGTCCGGCTGCCCGTAAAACCGAATATTATCCACCTGGTTATTCCCGAAAAAAAGGCGCATTTCCGAGCAGGCAGTTTCGTTAACGCCTATATACGCCTGATCCTCGTCGAGCGCGTAGTACACGGCCTGCGCATTGCCTTCCACCAGCATTTGATCCACCTCATTGTCCACAAAAAAGATCGTATTGTTGCGGCCTTTGATTTGGTTGTAGAACTGTTCGTCGGCCGAATTGACGACCAGGGCGTTTTCGCGCAGCCAGATGCGGTCCACTTTTTCGTCGCGCATGGCCATCAGGATGGTGTCGGCGGAAAACTGCGAAGTGTCCGACCAGATGATGGGTTTATTTTGCAGGGGATAAAACCAGAAAATGCTGTCGGCGCTGCTAAAACGCAGCGAATCGCAGGCGGCTTGTAGGTTGCTTTTAAAAATGCGCACATCCAGGTGCGCCAGCAGCACCCGGCTGTCGGCGGCGGAGTCGGGCTTGAATGCAGTGAGCGTATCGGCGCTCATGTAAAGCGTATCGTTTTCCACCAGAATTTTCATGAGCGGCCGGCCGGTTGCCGCGTCTGCCGCGCCGAACGCGTGGAGGTATTCTGATTGTTTGTTGTAGTCCATCCGCCAGGCCAGGATGCTAAAACCGGCGGCGGTATCCCGCCAGAGCACATTGCCGAGGGCCAGTCCGCCGCCCAGTTCCTCATTAAAATCCAGCGAATCGGCTTCAATGATATTGGGCGGGTCGCTGACGCGGCCGCGGCCGGCGAGTTGGAAGCGTTTTTCCCGGCTGAAATAGCGGATTTCGGCGCCTTCCACCTCCTGGGTGCTATCGCGGTAATAGGCGTTTCCCACCAGCACGGCGGTTTCTTTTTCGGTATTATAGCGGATGAGATCGGCCTTTGTGACGCGTTGTTCGGCCGGTTCTTCCACGTAGGCGGAGTCTTCGAGGATATATTCCTTGCTTGCGCCGAGATAGCGCATTTTTTTAGCCCGGCCGCGCTGGCCTTCGCGTTCGTATTGCGGGTTCACATTGAATTCCGCGTAGTCGTTTTCGGTGTCATAGTATCCGCCTTCGCAGTATATTTTGGTACCGATTTGGGTGATGAGCGTTGGGGCGAGGAACTGCACGGTTCGGGTTTTTGTTTGAAAACCCATGGTGTCGGTTCGCACGGTAAATTCCGGGTCGGTCACCACCACGTCTTCTTTAAAATAAATTTGATCCTCTTTGACGAAATAGTATCCGTGCCGGCTTTTGAGTTGCGTCTGGCCGTCGGTCATGCGGGCGCCCTCGTGGTATTCGGCGATTTTGTTTTCGAGGTCGTACGACATTTTGCGGGTAAACAGTTTTTGCCGGCCGTTTTCCAGGGCGGTCTCTCCGTACAGGTCGCTGCGGTTGGTTGCGCCGAAGTAGCGGGCCGAATCGCCGAAAATGCGCAGGCTGTCGCCTTGTTCGATGACCACATTGCCGATCAGCAGGGCGTCGTCGCGGTCGAGGATGGCGGTGTCGCAGAAAATCAGGGTGCTGTCCTGCCGCAGGCGGACCGTTCCGCTCAGTTTTCGTTTTTCCTGGCCGGATTCCATAAACGCTTCGCCGACCTCCGAGGATTCGATGCGCAATTTTCCGAGGGTATCGCCGGGGATTTGCGCGAGCAGGCGCTGCGGTAGGCAGGCGGCCAGGACAACCAGCGCGGTGAACAAAATATTTATATCTCTATTAAACATGGCAGATCGAACCTTGGTCGTTATCCGACGGAACTTTGAACGTAAAAAGATGGAAGATCATACAAACGCACCATTAATTTTATTCGACGGCGTGTGCAATTTGTGCAACGCGTCCGTCCAATGGGTATTATTGCGCGACAAAGCGGGCATTTTCCGGTTTGCCGCCCTGCAATCGGAGACCGGGCAGGCGCGTTTGCGGGCTTTCGGGTTTTCCGCGGATCGGTTTGACACCGTGGTGTTGCTCCACGGGGGGCGTTGTTACACCCATTCGGACGCCGCGCTGGCGGTTTGTCGGCTGCTGGGCTGGCCGTGGTCTTGGCTTACTGTTTTCCGCTGGATTCCCCGGTTCATTCGCGACGGCGTGTACCGCTTGGTTGCGCGGTATCGGTATCGGTGGTTTGGCCGGAGCGAAAGTTGCCTGTTGCCCCAGCCGGCGTGGCGGGATCGGTTTGTGTAGCGCGGCGCCGGGCCACCGATTGCGTTTCACCCTTCCAGCCAGAGGCGAATATTGCGTTCGATGCGGGCGGACAAGTCGGCCGATGGATCGCGCTGGAACGCCCGGCCGGTAACCGTTTCGTACAGTTCGATATAGCGCTCCGTAATTTGCGCCACGAAATCGTCGGGCATCCAGGGCATTTGTTGTCCTTCTTTTCCCTGAAACCCGTTTGCCATCAGCCATTCGCGCACAAACTCCTTGCTGAGTTGTTGTTGGCGTTCGCCGCGGGTCTGGCGTTCGGCATATCCTTCGGCGTAGAAGTACCGGGAGCTGTCGGGGGTGTGGATTTCATCCATCAGGATAATCTCGTCGTCTTTTTTCCCAAACTCATATTTGGTATCCACCAGGATGAGTCCGCGTTCGCGGGCCATTTCCGTACCGCGTTGGAAGAGCGCGCGCGTATATTTTTCCATGAGGGCGTAGTCTTCTTCCTGGACGAGTCCCTGGGCGAGGATTTCTTCGCGGGAGATATCTTCGTCGTGTCCGGCCGCCGCTTTTGTGGTTGGCGTGATGATGGGCGTTGGGAAAGGGTCATTTTCGCGCATCCCATCCGGCATGGGCACGCCGCAGAGCCGGCGTTCGCCGTTGGCATAGCAACGGGCGGCATGGCCGGCGAGGTAGCCGCGGATGACCATTTCCACGCGCACGGGTTCGCAGCGGTGGCCGATGGCCACATTTGGATCCGGCGAGGCGATCAGCCAATTGGGGCAAATATCCCTGGTGGCGTTGAGGAAATGCGCGGCGGTTTGGTTCAGCACGGCGCCCTTGTGCGGAATCGGGCGCGAGAGGATATGGTCGAACGCGGAGATGCGGTCGCTCGCGACCATAATCAGGACTTCGCCGACGGTATAGACGTCGCGGACTTTGCCCCGGTAGAAGGCGGATTGGCCCGGGAAATGGAAATTTGTTTCTTGAATTGCATTCATACCGGCAAATTTCCGCAAAAGGCCGGAAATGTGCATCGTTTCCGGCAAAAAACAATCCGAGCCGGGTCGTTTAGACCTGCTCTTAGTCCAGCGCTTTCACGGCCAGCCAGGCCATCAGGCCGGCGCCGGTCTCCAGGGCGGATTCGTCTATATCGAAGGTATCGGTGTGTACGGGCGTCTGGATGCCTTTCTCCGGATTGCCGGTGCCGAGCCGGTAAAAGCAGGCCGGCATGGCCTGGGAAAAATAGGCAAAGTCTTCCGAGGTCATGCGAATCGGGAGTTCCACGACCTGCTCGGCGCCGAGGTATTCCACCGCCCAATCCCGGGCGCGGTCGGTCAGTTTTTCCTCGTTGTGCAAGACGGGATACCCTTTCACGATTTGAAATTCGCAGGCGCCGCCCATGCTGCGGGCGACCGACCCGGCGATTTTTTTCATCCGTCGGTGCGCTTCGGCGCGCCAGGTTTCGTCCATGGTTCGGAAGGTTCCTTCCAGTCGGACTTCATTGGGGATGATATTGGTAGCGCCGCCGGCGGAGTTGATTTTACCGAAAGTCAGCACCGAGGGGACGGTCGGGTCGCTGTAGCGGCTCACGATTTGCTGGAGGGCGAGGATGATTTGCGCGGCGATGAGGATGGGGTCTATGGCCAGGTGCGGCATCGCGCCGTGGCCGCCGCGGCCTTTTACGGTGACGTACAGTTCGTCGGCGGAGGCCATATACCTGCCGGATCGGAAACCGACCATGCCGGCGCGCAGGGGCGGGTGCACGTGTTGGCCGAAGATACTTTCCGGGGCGGGATTTTCCAGCACACCTTCCGCGATCATCAGGCCTGCGCCGCCGGGCAATTTTTCCTCGCCGGGTTGGAAGATACACTTGACTGTGCCCGTCCAGTGTGCGCGCAGGGTATGCAGGATGCGCACTGCGCCCAGCAGGCAGGCGGTATGCACATCGTGTCCGCAGGCATGCATGACGCCGGGGTTTGTGGATTTATACGGCGCATTTCCGGCCTCCTGGATTGGCAGCGCGTCCATATCGGCGCGCAGCGCGACCGTTTTATGTTCCGGATGCCGGCCTTTGACGAGTGCGACGATGCCCGTGCCGGCGACGCCCGACTGGAATTCCACGCCCCATCGGGCGAGCAGTTGTTCGATGTACCGGGCCGTTTCCAGTTCCTGGAACGACAACTCCGGGTGCGCGTGCAGGTGTCGGCGAATGGCGATCAGGTCCTGCAAGTCTGCCCGGGCCTGTTCTTGAATAAAGGCTTTCATGGCATATTCGTATGTTCTTCGGATACGGCTTCCAGCCGCTGCACCACTTTAAACTCGCTGAAAAACACCCGTCCGATGACGCGTAGTACCGTATAGGCTGGGATGCCGACGATCATGCCGACCACGCCGCCGATCTTTGCGGCGATCAGCGTGACGATAAAGATTTCCAGCGGATGCGCCTTCACGCTTTTGGAAAAAATCAGCGGGCCGAGGAAATTATTGTCTATAAACTGTGTGAGCGCAAACGCGCCCAATACTTTCACCAGCATGGGCAAAATATGCGCGATATCCTGATCGAGGTGTGAAGACACCGTAATAAAGCAGGAGAACACCATGCCGATTGCGGGGCCCACGTAGGGTACGATATTGAACAAGCCCCCGAAGGCGCCGATCAGCGGCGCATTATCCACCCCCATTACCAGCAGACTTACCGACAGAATCGTCATAAAAGCCGCCATTTGCGCCACCAGTCCGCCGAAATACCGGGTAAGCATTGCGGACGATTCGTCCACGGCGCGCATTACTTTCCCTTCCAGTCGGGCGGGCGCCAGCGCGTGCAGGATATCGGTAAAAAGGGTATTATCTTTTAGAAAAAAGAAGAGGATAAAGGTAACCGATGCCAGCGTGACCACCAGGCTTCCGGCGGTGGACAGGAATCCGCCGAGCAGGTCGCCCACCAGGGCTGGTTTGAACCAGCCGATCAGCAGCTCCTGAGTGCGGGTAGCGAGCGATTCTTCGGGGCTGAGCAAACCCAGGCTGTGGGCCGACTGATCCAGTTCTGCGAACGGCTCGCGCCATTTTTCCCCGAGCGCCTGGTAGTCCACGCTTGCCAGGTTGCGCGCTTGTTGCACAATCGTGGGCACGAACAGCAGCAGCAGGCCCGTCAGCAGCAGGTAAAAGACGAGGATCGTGATGCCGGCTGCCGCCGAGGGCCCCAGGCGCCAGTTTTTGAACCGAATGCGTTGTTGGAGAAAATTTGAAATCGGGCGGCCCAGCATAGACAAAACCCAGGCCAGCAGGATATACGCCAGGATATCCGAGAAATAGTAGCCGATTGCGAGGGCAAGGGCCAAGCCGGCGGACCAGAGAATATAGCGCGACTTATTCAATTTCTGATATCTTTTCCCCAGGCTAGTTTTTCCCGGATTGTTTTTAAAAATGTGACGTCCAGGAGTTGTACGAGCCGGATATTAAAATCGTTTCGGCGAACGGCAATTTGGTGGGCGGCGGTAATGAGTTCAAAACGTGAGTCGAGCGAGCAGATAAAATTATCGCCCCGGCCTTCGATTTCGAAAGAAAGAACCGATTCGTCGGAGATGACGACCGGGCGCACGTTCAGGTTGTGCGGCGCCACGGGCGTGATGACGAAGTTACCGGAACCGGGAAAAATAATCGGGCCGCCGCAGCTCAGGGAGTACCCGGTGCTGCCGGTTGGGGTAGCGACCACGATTCCGTCGGCCCAGTAAGAGTTCAGGTAGTCGCCGTTCAGGTACGTATGAATGGTGATCATCGAGGAGGTGTCCCGCTTCAGCAGGGTGAAATCGTTGAGTGCGAAGGGCGTTTCGCCGAACAGCCGGTGGCTGCTCTCCAGGTAGATCATGCTGCGTTCCCCGATGGTGTATTGCCCGCGCCGGAGTTTGGTGATGGATTCGGCGATGAATATTTTTTCAATATTATTTAAAAAACCCATGCGGCCCAGGTTGATGCCCAACATCGGCGCGCCCGAATCCCGCACCAGCGTAACGGCATGCAGCATGGTGCCGTCGCCGCCGAGCACGATTACAAAATCAATCCGGTGCGCGCGAAAATCCGCGTATCCGTCGAACGGCGCGTAGGGCCCCGGAAAATCCACCTGCCCATCGAGCTCCTCCAGGTAGGGCGTGTACACGAACGCGGTGATTCCCTCCTGCCACAGGGCGTTGAATACCGCCTGAATGTAGGGCTGATCCTTGCTTTTGTATTGATTTCCGTAAACGACGACTTGCATCTTTTCTGTTGCCGGTTTGTGCGCGCGCCTGATAATTTGGTGCAAGTTACGGTAAAAACAATCAAAAACGCATATTCGACGCGCGAATTATCGCCGGTCGGATTTATCGCCGGAACATGCGCGGATGTTTGGGCGAAAAGCGTATCTTTGTAGGTCGTTTCCGGAAACCGATCGTTGCCCGGCTTGTGTGTTGGCGATTTTCTGCCAAGCGGATCTATCCAGCATACCCGAAACTGCCTTGTTTTCCGGCTGTTCAAATAATATGCGCCAACTCCTGTCCTCTCTCCTCCAGCACAAAACCATTGTTCGCATACGCCATTGGTGGGCGGTAAATACCGCGCCGCTACAGGCGGCATGGCATCAGTACAGCGCGCCTTTGCGGCGTTTTGCTGCTCCTGCGACGGACGCCTGGCAGCGATTCACCGCGCCGGCCCGAGCCAGGTGGGCCGTCTATGCCGCCGGCCATCCGCGGGCGGCCGGGGTTTTGTCCAAAATCGGCACAGTTGTCAAATACGGACTTTATTTCCTGCTCTTCCTGATTTTCGGCGTTTGGATCGGCTTGTTCGGGCGCATCCCGAGCTCCGAAGAGCTCCGCAATATCGAGACTGCCAACGCAACGGAAATTTACTCCTCGGACGGCGAGCTGCTCGGTAAGTTTTATATCGAAAACCGCACCACCATTGCGCTGGAAAATATTTCCCCGCACGTCATCAACGCCCTGATCGCGACGGAAGACCGCCGTTTTTTCGATCACAGCGGGATTGATCTAATCAGCTGGCTCCGCGTCGGGTTCGGCATCGTTACCGGCCGGGAGTCCGGCGGCGGCTCCACCCTGAGCCAGCAATTGGCTAAAAATTTGTATCCGCGGAAAAAATACTGGATTCCCGGCGTCAGACTGTTGATCAATAAAATCCGGGAAAATTTTATTTCTGTCAAATTAGAACGCATTTATACCAAAGAACAACTGCTGGCCCTGTACCTGAATACCGTGCCGTTCGGCGGCGATATTTTTGGGATCAGTGTGGCCTCTAAGTTTTATTTTGGGAAAAAAGCCAAAGACCTGACGCCCGACCAGTCGGCTGCGTTGATTGGCATGCTCAAAGCCACCACGTTCTACAACCCGATCCGGAACCCGGAAAATGCCAAACGCCGCCGCAATATCGTCCTCCAGCAAATGCTGCGCAACGGCCACCTCAGCCAGTCGGCCTACGAAGCGCTCTGCCGGAAAGCCGTCGGCGCCAAACGCCATGCCACCGGCGGCAATAACGAGGGCAGCGCCACGTATTTCCGCGAGTATCTGCGAACGGTGGAAATGCGCAAAATCCTCAAAAAATATCCGAAGGAGGACGGCGATCCGTACAATCTTTACACTGACGGACTGAAAATATATACCACGGTGGACAGCCGCATGCAGCGCTTTGCCGAAGAATCGGTGGCGCAGCATATCCGCAAATTGCAGGATCAGTTTGATACGCACTGGAAAAACTATAAAGAGGATAAACCCTGGGGCGACGACAAGTGGATACTCGAGCAGGTGCACCGCAGCGAACGCTGGGAAACCCTGAAGGATGCGGGTCTCAGCGATGAAGCGGCCATCCGCGATTTTGAAACGCCGGTGCGGATGACGATTTTTTCCTGGAAAGGCGCCGTCGGCGAGATTGATACGACAATGAGTCCGCTGGATAGTGTGCGCTACTATTTTTGCCTGCTCAATTGCGGTTTCATGGCCATGGATCACACCAATGGCCAGGTAAAAGCCTGGGTCGGCGGCACCAATTTTAAACATTTCAAATTCGACCATATCAAAAGCCGCCGGCAGGTAGGTTCTACCTTCAAGCCGATCGTATATTCGGCCGCCATTGCCTCGGGCGTGCAGCCTTGCGATTTTTTTCCCAATCAGATGGATACGATCGGGGGCGACTGGGTGCCCCGAAATTCCGACGGGAGTTACGGCGGTTATTACTCGGTGGTGGGCGCGCTCGCCGGTTCCATCAATGTAGTCGCCGGGCAGCTCATCGAAAAGGTGGGCATCCAAAAGACGATGGATATGGCTGCCGCGATGGGTGTGAGTGCTCGCTTGCCGCGGGAATTCGGCATCAGTCTCGGCGCCGCGGAAGTATCGCTGTACGAAATGATGCAGGTGTATGCCACCATTGCGAATAAAGGCGTGCGGCCTACGCCGGTCATGGTGTTGAAAGTCACGACCCGCGAAGGCGAGGTGATCTACGACGCCCAGGATCAACCGGCCAAACCCAATGCGCCGGCGTTGACGCCCGATCAGGCCGCCACCATGACCCTGATGCTTCAAAATGTGATAGACCACGGCACCGGCGCGCGGCTCAAACAAGGATACGGTTTGTACTACGATTTTGCCGGTAAAACCGGCACGACTCAAAACCACTCCGACGGCTGGTTTATCTGTTTCAATCCGAAGTTGGTAGCCGGCGCCTGGGTGGGCGGCGAAAGTCCCGCCGTGCGCTTCCGCTCGATGTCGCTTGGACAAGGCTCCGCTATGGCCCTGCCTATTGTAGGGCAGTTTTGGCACAGCCTGGCCCGCGACAAAAAACTGAGCCCCATCCTGCTTGAGCGCTTTCCGGAAGCCAGTCCGGAAGTGCGGGATCAGTTCGGCTGTCCGTATTACCTGGATTTTTCGCTCGATACGCTGAATCTCCTGATGCAGGACTCTGTCATCCGGGACTCCCTGTCGCAGCATGGTTTTCGCAATTTGCGGGAGCGGTTTGCGGATTTTCTCAATAAACTACCCCCGCCTGCCAATCCCGAAGAAAATCCGGACGGAAGCCCGGAGGGTGAAAAAAACCGCCCGTTTTTCTTCAAATTAGGCAGCCGGCAGGAAGAAGAAGAGGAAGAGCAGCAGTAAGCGGGGTCATCGCTTTTTGCGCATCAGATACTGGGATCCGGGCATCGTGGTGAGTACCACCTCATACCGGTCGCGCAGCAGATCGTGCTCCTCCTGCGTGTGCGTGTAATAAAATTCCGTATCGCCCTGGGGCGGCCTGCCCGGATGCCAGGGCGGCAGTTGCACATAGCGGCTGTAGTTGTTTTTCGCTTCGTTGACGTGGAACATCATGGAGTTTTCTTCCAGCCACTGGGTATCCAGGGTAAAAGGCTCGCTGCGTCCTTCGGCCGCGTACCGGGCTTTGATATACTCGAGCACCTCGAAATTGGCCTGGTCAAACCACCATTCCGTCGCGATCCGCAAATCCGCGCAGCGATTAAAATTCACCAGCGCAAACAACCCCACCGGCGCCATCAGGTACCAGACTTTGCCGCGCCAGGCGCGCTCGATCAGCACCGCTGCGGCAAACAGTTGCAGCGCAAACAAGGGGTAAAAGAAAATCGAGGTGCGCGCGCCCAAAAAGGGGATATTCAGCAAAAAAAACTGCAACATATTGACGGTAAACGTGCCGGCCAGTAAAAAGGCCGCGAACGTAAGCGGGTCTTGCGCGCTGAAAGTCCAGGATTGCCGCCGCCAGCGCGCCACTGCTACTACCCAGCCGCCGATTGCAAAGGCCGCAGCGAGGATCGCCAGGGTGGGAACCGTGCGCTCATCCAAATACGGATGATTGCGGATCGAGCTTTTGATCAGCTCCTTCAGTGTTTCCTTGTAGAAGCCGGAATCGCCCCAAAATCGCAGTTGATCCGTGCCGCCGATGCGCGTCAGCGGCCAGTAGCACAAGGCCGCCAGCGCGAGCGGATAAACCGCCAGCGGTTTCCAGGGAATCGGCTGCGTTTTGCGCGCGGAGATGCTGATC
>JBEIDF010000096.1:0-12659 GCA_040383605.1 Lewinellaceae bacterium | reverse complement strand
TACGGGCCGCCGGGCGATCAATGTTTAAAATTCCACGAAACGGCCATTCCGATTACCGCCACGCAAATCAACAATTGGGCGTCGGACGGTCAGATTAGTATTCGTTTGGAGGCCAATCGAGATGTGCTCAATTTTATACATTTTATCAACCCTTGCGGATCGCTTCAACCAAACGGAACCGACCCTTTCAGCGCCGTGCAGGCTATTTTGGAGTATGACTACGGCGCGGTACAGTATGAGATTTTCAGAAACAATCTTAACGGTGCGTTGGAAGGCGTCGGGACGCTTTTTGGTAACCAAACTACCAAAAGCCTGCCGCCCGGGAATTTTGTCGTAAGATATTCGACGACTGATGCAGCGGGCGCCGCAGGGGTCAGCACTTTTCCTTTAGTGGTGCGCGACACCATCAAACCCAAGGCGCTGTGTATCAACAAAACAATCCTGGTCAATGCCTCCGGCGAAGTGCCGTACAACCTCAGCCCGGCAGAAATTAACAACGGCAGCTCGGATAATTGCTCTGCAGTCAGCCTGCAAGCCAGCCCAACCACCTTCACGTGCAACCAGGTAGGCGGCCCCTATCCGGTGACGCTCACGGTCACGGATACCTCCGGCAACAGCAGTACCTGCCAGGCTTTGATTCGGGTTGAAACGGCTTCTTTTTCGCCCGCATATACACCGGTTTGCGTAGGCGAACCGCTTGAATTAGTGGCCAATCCGCCGCCAACACCGGGTGGCAATTCGGTGTACACTTATGCCTGGAGCGGCCCGAATGGGTACGTTTCCAACCAGCAAAACCCGGTGAATAACAATACGTTTCTGTTTGGTTCCGGGACGTACACGGTAACCGTCACCGGACTAACGGGCTGTACCGCGGTAGCATCCGTGTCTGTGCAGTTGATTGATCTGCCGAATACACCGGTAGTACTGGTCAATGAAGACAGCCTCTGTCTCGGCCAAAATCTGACGCTTTCCACCGCCGCCGTCTTTGGCGCCGGCGTTCAATACCGCTGGTTTGCCGGCTCGCCCCCCGGCGGCGCCCTGATTGCTACAACTACGCAACCGACCCTGACGGTTACATCGCCTCCGGCTAATACCTATCAATACTACGTACAAGTCCGCGCAAACGGCTGCGCCTCCCAACCCTCGCAACCGGTGACACTACAAGTATTCAGTATTCCGGTGGCGACGGTAGCACAACCGCTGATTAATTTGTGCGAATGCCAACCGCTTGCGCTCAATGCGACTGTCCAGGTCCCCGGTATTTCTTATTCCTGGACCGGGCCGAACGGATTTCAAAGTTCGCAGCAAAACCCGCCAGTAATAACCTGTGCAGCGCTTTCCGATTCCGGTCTTTATACGCTGACGGTTTTCAGGAACGGCTGTGCCTCCGCGCCTGCTACGGTGAAAGTAAGCGTAACGCCCAAACCGCCCACGCCACAAATCAGCGGCGCCGGCGCCTTCTGTGCGGGCTCTACCGTCCAACTCACCGCCAGCGTGCCAACTGCTGCTCAATACTTGTGGACAGGGCCGGATTTCCAAACAGACACCACGACGCTAAATACCTTGTCTATCAATAATCTTACACAGGCTGATTCCGGACAATGGCGTGTCACGGTGATCCAGCTGGGTTGTGCCTCAAATCCTTCCCCGGAGGTTATCATCCGGGTAGAAGCCTATCCGCAGGTGTCAGCCGGCGCAAATACGCCGCTCTGTCAGGGGTTTCCGCTGCAATTAACCGCCTCGTCCAACCAAAGTCCGCTGAATTATTCGTGGACGGGCCCGAACGGTTTTCAGTCGTTCCAGCAAAATCCCGCCCCGCCGCCGGCGCCTGGCGATTATATCGTCACCGCTTCCACGCTTTTGGCAAACTGCGCCAGTTCGGATACGGTGACGGTGGTCGTGGCTACGCCGCCAATTATTGCTGCTGTGACCAGCGATGCGCCTCTCTGCAGCGATGGTTCGCAGACGGTGACGCTTTCCGCAACTGTTCTGAGTAATTATCCGCCGCTCAAGTATCAGTGGTTTGGCCCGAACATGTTCCAGTCCACTTCGTCCAATCCGACGATCGCGGCAGCCACTTCAGCAAATAACGGAAACTATGTGCTTACCGTGCGCGACAGCCTGGGCTGCCAGTCGGCCGCTGCGACGGTCACGCTGGCCATCAGCGACGTGCCGCCGCGACCGATAATCGTACCGCCCACGGCAATTTGCGCCGGCGCCAATGTCATGCTGACCATCTCGAACAATGCCCAGTATTCCGCCGGGAATTTTACGTTTATATGGAGGCTGCCGGACAACACCACGCAGACTACCACGGCCCCTTCGCTCGATATTCCCGCCGCGGGTCTGCAGGCAGCCGGCACGTATTCCGTGGAAGTTGCCTCTGCGAATTGCACCTCACAGCCATCGGCGCCCGTTCAACTGATTGTCTATCCGATCCCGCCGCCGCCGTCTATTACGGCAACACCGAATCCGGTCTGCGCCGGCGCCACCCTGCAGTTGTCTGTGCCTTCCACGCCGAATACGACTTTTGCATGGACTGGCCCGATGGGGTTCGCGTCATCGGTTCACAATCCGGCGATCGTTCAGATTGACACGGCACAGACCGGCAACTATAATTGCCGGATTACGCAGAATGGTTGTACTTCTCCGCTTGGCGAAGGGGTTTTTGTGTTGGTGAAACCACGTCCGGCCATCCCGGTACTTGTCCCCCCTGCGGCTTTTTGCCTGGATCAGCCCGATTCGCTGCATCTGCAGATAACCCAAAATTCCACGACTCCCCAGGCGCAATACGTCTGGGTAAACAGCCTGAACGATACGATCGCAGGCCCGCAATCATCGCCCCAAACGGCAGTTCTTAATTTTTCCAATTTCCCACCCGGACAAAATACAATTAGAGCAATCGCCCACCTTAACGGCTGCAACTCCTTGCCCTCCGCATCCGTAACCGTACAAGCGGACACAATTCCGGATGATATTGCCGCCGCCGGCCCTGATCGCCCGGCCTGCGAAGGGGCGCCGCTCCAACTGGACGCCACCCCGGCCTTGCCCGGCGCTTCCGGCCGCTGGACGCAGGTCGGTGGCCCGCCTGCCACGATCAACACGCCCTCCCAGCCAAAAACACTCGTCAACGGGTTGTTGGCAGGAAATCAGTACCGGTATGCCTGGACGCTCTCCAACGGCGCCTGCGAAAACTACAGCGCAGATACGGTGGCTATTCAGGTGGCAGCTTTTGAACAGGCCGTTGCCCTGGCTCAGATTGATACCTGTTATGTTACCAGCATTCAACTCTCGGCTGTCCAGGGGGCTGCCGCGCCGGGTGTGTGGAGCCAGCAGGCAGGGCAACAATTACTGGGCGTTCGGATTGCCGATCCGCTACAACCCAATACGACAGTAGACAGCCTGCAACCGGGCAATACTTATTTTTTCACCTGGACGCTGCCCGATATTGGCTGCGGGACTTCCTCGGCTACGACGGAGATCCGGATTATCGGCGCCGTTGCGTTTGCCGGATCAGACCGCACCGTTTGCAATACAGATTCCTGCGCCCTGCTGGAGGCTGCGCCGGTACCCGACATGGAATCGGGCGCCTGGAGCAGCGACAACCCGGCACTGGTCTTTGCAGGCCTGAACACTCCGACGACGAGTGTTTGCGGCCTGCAACCGGGTATTAACCGACTGTACTGGACGACGAACGGCGGCAAGTGCGGCGATTTATCGCGCGATACGCTCCTGATTACCTACGAACCTGTTCCGGTTGTGCTCCCGGATACCGTGTTTGTGCCCTTTGGTTTTAAGAAAAACTTCAGCGTGGATCTGAATGATATCCTGCCGCCCAGGTTCAGCCTGGAAATCGTGGATACGCCGGCGCAGGGCCGATTGGAAACAACGCAGGAAACCGGCAATTTTAATTATCAGCCGAATATTGGCTTCACCGGAACTGATGACATGCTTTACCAGGTCTGTAACCTCAATTGCACGGGCGCGTGTAGTACCGGACAGGTCGTGTTTATCGTGGAGGAAGCACTCGATTGTGAGATCCCAACGGTTATTACGCCGAATGGCGACGGGGTGAACGACTTGTTTTTCGTGCCCTGCCTAAACGTAGATTCCGTACTTGATAATGAAGTGACTATTTTTAATCAGTGGGGCGACGAGGTGTTCCACGCCCAGCCGTACGATAATAATTGGGAAGGTACTTTTAACGGAGAGCCGCTTCCAACCGGCACGTATTTCTTTGTCGTGAAATTTAATGGCAATGCCGGCGTCAAAACGGGCTTTCTGATTATCCAGCGGTAGGAATGCAGCCGATGGCAATGGTTGCCGTTGGCAGCAAATAAGTACCGTGCGCTAAAACCGACTTGTATGCGATTTCTTTTGTTTTTTACAGGCATGATTTGTTGGATCACTCCGCTGGCCGGCCAGCAGGAGCAGCAATATACGCAATTCATGTTCAACAAGATGGCCTACAACCCCGGCTATGCCGGCAGCGCGGAATCGCCTACGCTGACGGCCATATACCGTAGTCAATGGCTCGGCCTGGAGGGCGCTCCCAGCACGCAAATGATCTCATACAGCCAGGCCACCCTCAATGGCCGTATTGGCTTAGGCGGAAATGTGGTGCGCAATACGATTGGTATTTCCCGATCCGTCACAGCGGAATTTGCCTACTCTTTCCGCATCGCGCTCAAGCGCGGCTATCTTGGCCTCGGGCTGCAGCCCAGCGTGCGGCAAATTCGGCAGGACTGGTCGGACCCCCGCCTGCGTGGTTCCCAACCGCTGATAACTGATTTTGCTATTCCGACAGAGCCTAAAACCAAAATGGTTTTTAACGTAGGGTTTGGCGTATTCTACACCGGTAATAAATGGTATGCAGGCGCCTCCGTACCCCGGATTGTGCAAAACAATATTGATTTTGCGGAATTCGGCGGTATCCTCTCCCGTGAAGAACGCCATATTAATGCTATGGGCGGCGTGACATTCGAGTTGGCGGAAGGTGTGGAACTCACCCCGCAAGTGCTGCTGAAGTATGTAAACAATGCGCCGCTGGACGCTGATTTAAACCTCAGCCTGCTCCTGAAACGCCGGTTTTACACCGGATTAACGTATCGGGCAGGCGGCAATACAAGCGGCGCAGGAGAGAGTCTGGACTTGCTGCTCGGCGTGCAGGCTTCTAAAAATCTGTTTATCTGCCTTTCCTACGATGTGGGCATGACAAGCCTGCGCAAATTCCACAACGGCTCGGTGGAAGCCACCGCGCGCTGGTGGTTTAATGTCTCGGAGGGTGAAGACGTTATTGACCCGCGATATCCGTGGTAATTGTAGCGCCACAAAATTTTTTGCAGTTCCCGTGCGTTTGATACAAGTGTCGCTTCTTTTCTGGATGAAATCACGCCGAATGTGTGCAAAATCTCAGACGCGCGCGCAAAAACGATTTGTATGAAGTATATAACCCTCCTGGTATTACCCCTGCTGCTCGCCTCCAATCTCTTTGCGCAGCAATCCTCTAAAAGTAAGTCTAAAGACCGTTTTTTAGAAAAAGAAGACCCCACCAATGTGGTGCGGGTAGAAAATTGTCGCTTTCTAAACAGTCCAGGCAACGATTACAGCCCGGTGTACTACAAAAACGGCCTGGTATTCGTGACCGCTCGTGCGAAAAACGGCCCGCAGGATAAAAAATCCGGCGCCACGTTTTCCGAAATATTTTTTGCGCCGTTTGATCCAAATGGCGAACCTATTGCGCCTTCCGGTTTTTCTCTGGAAATTAACTCCACCTTGCACGAAGGGCCGGTGTCGTTTAGCCGCGACTATAAATATATGTTCTTTACGCGCAATAATATGCGCAAAGGGGTGCAGAAATCCGACGGGAGCGGTAAGGTGCGCCTCAAAATTTACATGGCCCGCCGCAGTACGCTGGACTGGGCCGATGTGCGCGAACTGCCCTTCAACAGCGATACCTATTCTTGCCTGCACCCAAGCCTGAGCGCAGACGGCAACACCCTGTACTTCGCCTCCGATATGCCCGGCGGCTTTGGCGGATTCGATATCTACTCCAGTACCTATCAGTCCGGCAGCGGCTGGCAAACACCTGTGAACCTGGGGCCGGAAGTCAATTCCGGCAAAAATGAACTGTTCCCTTTCATCCACCTGAATGGCACGCTGTTCTTTTCTTCCGACGGCCATAATACCCTCGGCGGACTTGACCTGTTCTATCTCGATCTCCTGCCGGACGGCAGTAAGGAAGTCGTAAATCTCGGTGAACCGTTTAATTCAGATAAAGACGATCTCGGGTTCATCATGGATGATGAGGGCAAACACGGTTTTTTTGCCAGCTCGAGAGCGCAAAACAGCTACGGAAAAGATGATATTTTCTCGTTTAGAATAGAAAAAGGGATCGAAGGCGTGGAAAAACCGGTCGCCCGTCCCGTCCAACTCTACATCACAGACGCCCGCACCGGCCAACCCCTGCAGGGCGCCGCCGTCCGCATCCTGAAACCAACGGAAGACGGCTTCGTCAGCAGCTCCCAACAAGGGTACTACGATATTGATCTGGCGCCTTTGCAGGACGGCGAATCCAATGTCGTCAGCCTCCAACTGAAACGAAAAGATGCAGAAGATCTCGGGCCGGCCGACCTCTACACCAACGCAGCCGGAAAAACCGGCGCCGATCTGTTTAAATACCGCAGCTACCTCCTGCTGGTCAGCCTCGAAGGCTATCAAACAGCCGAGCGTTTCTTTAGCTTCGAAACGGATGAATTGGAAGAAATTCGGATCGCCCTGCAGGATGCACCTGCCTGCCATAAGGTAACGGGGATCGTTTCCACCGATCAATTGGGCCGACGCATCGTCAATGCGAGCCTGCGATTTACCCACAAACAAAGCGGCCAGCAGGCGCGCGGCCGCAGCAACCTGAACGGCGAATTCGAAATTTGCCTCCCGCTGGACGGCGAATACCTGCTGCAGGTAGAACGCGAAGGCTTTAAACCCGAAAGCAGCAACCTGATCGTGTTTGCCGGACAAGGCGCTTTTAAAGAGGTGCGCCTGCGACCCACCGAACTCGGCGGAGGCCAGTCGGAGGCCGGCGCTTTCAAAGCAGGCTCTGTCATGATCATGGACCAACTGAATTTTGAACCCAATAAAGCAACGATCAACCAATTTACCAGCCGCCAACTCGAAGCCGTCTATGAACTGATGAAGCAGTACCCGGGCATGGAAATAGACCTGGTCGCCTACACGGACGCGCGCGGCGATACAGCTAAAAATCTCGCGCTTTCAGAAGATCGGGCAAAAAATGCCAAAACCTATCTCGCCTACCGCGGCATCGCAGAAACGCGGATCAACGCTTATGGAAAAGGTGAACAAAACCTGCGCAATGCCTGCGGAAAAGGGGTAACCTGCACGGAAGAACAACACCAACTGAACGTGCGCTACGAAGTGCTGGTTCGCAAAATGTAGTCTTGGAGAGCGTTTACGGCTAGCGAAACAAAACAATGCGTTGAAGGGGTGTTTATTTTTTTGATTTTTTTGAAAAACAAATAAACACCCCTTCATTATTTTATTTCGTCGCTGAAAAAGAGGAAACAGCGTACCACCGGGCAAAGTCCCACAGCGAATTAAACCGATGCTGCAGGGGCATGTCGGCAAGTCGCGACGCCTCCTCTGTTTTCCCCTCAATCAGTACCGTCCGGGCGCCCAACGCCAAGGCCAGATCCATGTCGCACACGGAGTCTCCCACCAGCCAAGCCTCGCTGAAGCGAATATCGGGAAAATCCGCCTGCGCCCGCAAAGCCAGGCCGATCGCCGGTTTCCGACACCCACAACCGGAATCAGGCAGGTGCGGACAAAAATAAATACCGTCAATCTGACCGCCGGCATTCCGAATACCCGCAAGCAATACAGCATGCACATCGGTTAACTGCGATTCCGTCATCACGCCCTTGCCAATACCCGATTGATTGGTGAGAATCACGATCCGATCGAAAAAAGGCCTCAACAGACGAATCGCTTCCGGCACTTTATATTCAAAAACAAACTCCTCGGGCGTTTTAACGTAGTCGCCGGGGGTTCGAACGTTGATTACGCCGTCTCGATCGAGGAAAAGAACCATGGTATAATTGCGGATTGCGGATTGCGGATTGCGGATTATTCAGCCCGGATATAAGTGCTGGGGAATCCGGATCTTTTAAGTTTGCTTACTTCGGCGTTTGCCTTTCTGCGGTCGTTGGTGCGCAGGGCCACCACGGTGTGGAAGCCGGGCTTGAACTTCCGAACCTCGGCGTTGACATATCCCCGTTGAATAAGCGTTTCCATTTCATCCCGGGCATTTTCCGACACGGTGAAAGAGCCGGTCACCACAAGATACCGGCCAGTGGGGCCGGTTGGCCTTAAACGAGTCTGGGCGCTTGGGGGTACAGGTTGTTCTGGCTCGGGGGTGGCGACCGGCGCCGGGCTGGTTTTCGGAGCCGGCGCAGGCACGGCTTTGCTGTCGGCTGTCGGTTGGCGGGGCGTTGTCGAGACCGGATCGTTGTATTTAATCTCTTCTGCATCGCCGGACGACCCTGCGGCGCTCGACGGGATCTCTTCGTCCAGGAATACAGCGCTCGATTCCTGCATCGTAGTATCCGGTGGCACATAGCCTTTATCCCGCACGTATTGTTCCGCCTCTGCCTCTCTTTGGGCTATCGGGGATTCTCCGGCCTTGAGTTGGCATGCTTTATACCCGGCCAGGACAATTAAGATCGTCAGCGCGATGTACAAGGCATAGGTAAAAATGGTGTTGGTATGCATAACAAATAAATGAAGATTATTTTGTCGAAACGAAGACGAATAGCAATAGATACACGGGCATCATTTCGACCACACATTATTTTTTCTATCGGTGTCCGGGACGGTTGGAGCGCCCAACGTCAGATTTTTCAAGGATTTTCCGACTTGCGCCGGAATCGTCAGCTGCGTCTTGCCCTCGCGCCATGCATCAGCCCCGCGGTGCAGGCGCTCCGTGCTCCCGTCCTCGTATGTGAGATCGAGGTAAATCGGCGTTGGCAAGTTGCCCAAGCGATCAATCAGGATGAGATCGCGGTTGGCCGCCGGATCTTTTTCCACGCCCCGGATGCCCAGATCAGGGTATCCCCAATCAAAAAACCAAGGTTTCCAGTACCAGTTCAGGTTTTGGCCAGACACCTCGTTCCACGTGTTAAAAAAGTCGTACGGCATCGGATGTTTGCCTTTCCAGCGATCCATATATTCGACCATACATTGATGGAATAGTTCATAGCCCAGCATATCCAACAGGACGACGTAGGCGCTTTGCGGCCGCGAGTACGAGGCGATACCGTAGGCTGGACCGCTCAGAAAACGCGAGCGCACCATGGGCGGCGTTTCCATATCGGTGCCTGCCACGTTCGAGTACCCCCGGATTGTACTTTTTTTTCCCTGCAGCGAGTCTGCCAGAAAATGATCGAAAAAATTGGCCCAGCCTTCATCCATCCAGGCATAATCCTGCTCGTTGATGCCCATCATAAACGGGAAATACGTGTGCGCCACTTCGTGGACAGTGAGCGAGGTGACGGCATTTTCCGACACCGAAGCGTCATTGACCATCATAGGAAACTCCATGCCGTCGTTGCCGTTAAAAACCGTCATGCACGGATAAGGGAACGGATATCCCGGCAGCCAGGTACTCATCAAGCGGATGCCGTCGGCGGCGATGCGCGCCACGCGCAGAAAATCCTTTGAGTCGCTGTCGTATGCGGCGCTGACAAACGTGCGGCGACCGGTTTTTGCATCCACTTCTACCGAGGTGGCGTCCCAGTTATAGTGATCGCTGGCGGCAAAGGTGAAATCCGGCACATCTTTGGCTTTATAGTGGAAAACATGCTGCTTCTTTTTCTGAAAGATCCCACCCTTTTTCAGATCGGCTTCTTTCCAAATTGAAATAATTGCCGTGTCGGTGTGCGCTTGCTTCCACTTTTCCAGTATCGAAGGCGTCAGGAGTTCCTCCGGATTTTGCCATTCGCCCGTAGCCCAAACCATATAACCTTTGGGCAGGGTAATGGTGACGTCGTAATCTGCGAAGTCATGGTAAAACTCCTGTAGCCCCGTGTAGGGGGCGTCTGCCCAGCCGTGGTAGTCGTCGTACACCGCGATTTGCGGATACCAATACGGCACGAAAAAGGTAGTGGGATCGCACACGCACTCGCGCGAGGCGTCTTTATCCGCCGGGAGGGTATAAGACCATTTTACGGTAGCGGTAGCGGTAGCGCCCGGGAGGATCACATCGGCGCCCAAGCGGACATCCAAAAAGGTATTGTATTTGCGCCGGCGCTGCTCTTCTATGTTTTTGCCGTTCAGGCTCAGCATTTCGATACGAACGCCCTCATCTGTGACGTCGGCGGGCGCTACATCGCTCGAACGCAGGCTGCCTTTCCGGTAGCGGTCATGCGCGAGTTTGAAACGCAGCATTTTTAGCGTATCCGGGCTGTTGTTGTAATACACAACCGTCTCCTCCCCGCTCAGTCGGCGGTTTTTAGGATTTATGGAAACCTTGATTCGGTAATCGGCCCGATTTTGCCAGTAATTTGGGCCCGGCTTGCCATCCTTGCTGCGCGTACCTTTGTCGTATGCGCGCTGGAAATTGCGCGGCAAAAATAAATCAGTTTGCGCGATCGCGCGCGCGGAGAGCGTAAAAAGAATAAACAGGGCAATAAGACGATACATAGCGTGTTAATTAGGCGGTAAATGTACGGAAATTATGCGTGAATCGGCTGTTTTCCGTATCTTTCAAAAATCGGCGTCCTATTTCTCAACCATGTAACAGGCTGAACAATTGCGCAAAATGAATTTTATGCTAACATAACGCTATGTAATATACAAAAAAAATGTACATTTGCGGTATCCCTGTGTTGTTATTCGATGTGTTGCAAATAACCTGCGTATCGCGTGTTTTCTGCGAGGCGCATGAATTGTCAGTAAACAAAACCTTGCATAGTTATGATTCGTAAATCTATTTTCTTTCTGCTGCTGGCGCTGGCAGCCCTAACCAATCTTCCGGCACAACAACGCGCCTGCGCCACCCATGAGCACCTGCTCCAACAACTCCAGGCAGACCCCGGTTTCCAAGAGCGCCTGGATGCCATGGAGCGCCACACGGAACAATATATCCAGCACGGCGCTGTCCGCAGCCGGACTGTAGTGACCATCCCGGTGGTGGTGCACGTAGTCTGGAATGTAAACGCGGAAAACCTGACCGATCAACAAATCCAATCGCAAATTGACGTACTCAACGAAGATTTCCGCAAGCTGAACTCCGATGTCGGAAATACCCCACCTGAATTCGCACCCCTGGCGGCTGACTGTGAAGTCAACTTCTGCCTCGCCCAACGCGACCCGAGCGGCAACCCCACCACCGGGATCGTGCGCCGCCAAACGCAAGTAACCTCTTTCAGTACGAATAACGCCGTTAAGTTCTTCAGCCAAGGCGGCAGCGACATATGGGATCGCAACCAGTACCTCAATATCTGGGTTTGCGACCTGGGCAGCGGGCTGCTGGGCTACGCGCAGTTCCCGGGCGGCCCGGCCAACACTGACGGCGTAGTGTGCGATTACGCCTATTTCGGCAGAATTAACGCCTCTTCTCCATACGACAAAGGCCGCACCGCCACCCACGAGGTAGGCCACTGGCTCAACCTGCGCCATATCTGGGGCGATGCTACCTGCGGTAATGATTTTGTGAACGACACGCCGGTACACAATACCTCTAACGGCGGTTGCCCGACTTATCCACACTACTCTACCTGCAACGGTCAGCCGCTCGAAATGACCATGAACTATATGGACTATACCTACGACGCCTGTATGTATATGTTCACAATCGGCCAACGCGACCGGATGCAGGCCGTGTTGGCCCCCAACGGCGCCCGATATAGCCTCGTCAACTCGCAAGGCTGCGTCCCGCCCGCCGGCGGTAGCTGCGGCGCGCCGACCGGACTGAATGCCACGAGTATTACCCAAACCGGCGCCACCCTGAACTGGGGCAGCGTCAGCGGCGCCTCCTCCTACAACCTGCAGTGGAAACTGGCAAACGGAAATACCTGGACCACCGTGTCCGGTATTACCACGACTTCCCACGTCCTGACCGGACTGAGCGCCGGCACTTCCTACAACTACCAGGTACAAGCGGTATGCAGCGGCGGCCCAGGTAACTACTCCGCAGCAGCCAGCTTTACCACACAAAGCGCCAACAACTGCACGGATCCGTTTGAGTCCAATAACAGCAGGAACACGGCAAAAAATATCACCCCCGGCACGGCGATCAATGCGCTGATCGGGACGTCCACAGACGTCGATTATTTTAGCTTTACGGTGAACTCCTCGAACCGGAATATTAAAATTAATCTGACCAACCTGCCCTTCGACTACGACCTGCGCCTGTGGAGAAACAACTCCTCCATCGCGATTTCCCAAAACGATGGGGTTGCACCGGAGCAAATTATTGTCAACAACGCTTCGACCTCCGGCACCTATTATGCGCATGTGTACGGCTACAACGGCGCTTTCAGCGCCACGCAATGCTACAACCTGCTCGTCAGCCTGAGCGGCAGCGCCTGGCGTACTGACGGTACGACGGACGGCGAGGTAGAGGTATTTGAAGTCCCCGTCCG
>JBEIDF010000095.1:0-12689 GCA_040383605.1 Lewinellaceae bacterium | reverse complement strand
GGCCTATCTGCAGGTTTCGATCCGCTGCCGGAGCGCCGAAACGAATTTGGGATCGCCAAAATCCGCCGGTCGCACGCGACCCATTTCCGGCGCAGAACACGCGTCCTTTGCCAAATAGACTTTTCCGCCGTGCGCCCACACAAGCTGGTCTAGCGCCCGCACCAAATCAAATATCTTTTCGGACATCGGGAAATCCAACGCCAACGAAAATCCCTTGTCCGGGAAGGAATGCACGGCCTCCGGCCGACGCGCGCCATGCCGTTTTAGTACCGACAAAAAAGGCGGTTCACCGCGTTGTCGGATACACTCGAGCACACGCCGAATACCCAAACTGCTTTCTGCCTCCGGTAAACAAAATTGATATTGGATAAATCCGCGCCGCCCGTACAACCGATTCCAATTTTGAATGGCGTCCAATGGATAGAAATAGCGATCCAAAGATACAGGTGCTGTCCTCGGACGCCCCCCGGCAAAACGCAACGCGTTGTGAACGCCGATCGTCCAGGTATTTAACAACCAGGAAGGCGCAAAAACAGGCACATTAGCAGTTTTTTCTTCCGCATATTGCAGGGGCGACGAGGCGCCCGACTCCAGGTGCCGTGCGAAATAAGCCACACCCCGGCCTTGGCGCGCGCCACCTGCCAGGCAATCCACCCACGCCGCAGCGTAGGGCTGCGCAGCATGCGCCGCAAAAGCGTCGAACAGGGCGTCCAGTCCACCGGCGCGCACGGTAGTCTGCTCCATCCAGACCGACGCGAGGGGCGCCAGGCGAAAGCGGGCTCGCAATATGACACCCGTCCATCCCATGCCGCCGCAGGTCTGCCAAAACAAATCGGGACGCTCCGTCTTGGAGCAGCGCACAACTTGGCCATCGCTCAACAGGAGATCAAAACACTCCAGCCAATCAGAAAAGCAGCCCTTGAGGGGGTGATTTTTCCCGTGCACGTCGCTCGCAATCGCGCCGCCAACCGTAATGTTTTTGATACCGGGCGTGACGTGGAAAAACCAACCCGCTGGAACGATCAGGGGAATGAGGTCGCGCAGCAGCACGCCCGATTCACATTCCAAAATCCCCTCCGTGGGGTCAAAATGAAGAATACGGTTTAATTTCAGGGTGGATAGCACCCGATCGCCCAAGGCGGCGTCTCCATAGCATTTACCATTGCCGCGCGCAATGAGCGTTGGTGTCCGCAGCACATAGTCCACCGCCTCCTCCGGACGATCCGGGGTGGCAACCTCCGCGTCGCATCGGGGGTAATTTCCCCAGTTGGTCAAATTTTGCCGAGTAATCTGCATACCTGTCGGAGATATTAAGAGAGCACGTCTAAAAGAGCTGGCGGCGCCGGATCGCGCGTCCGGCCGCTAAATTACTTAAAATAAAAAACCCAAAGGAATAATCCTACTTTTGCGGCTGCTTATTTTTTGCAATGAACAAAATTTCCATCACCGGCGATCTCGGCAGCGGTAAAAGCGCAGTATCCCGAATACTCTGCGCCAAAACAGGATTTTATTACCTGTCCACCGGCAATATTCAGCGCCAACTGGCGCAGGCCATGGGTCTGGATACGCTGGAAATGAATCGGCGCGCAGACACAGATCCGGAAATTGACAAAAAAATTGATTCGGTATTCATTCGCCTGAACGAAGATCCGGAAGGGTTTATCGTGGACAGCCGCCTGGCCTGGTTTTTTATCCCCGGTTCGCTCAAGGTCTATCTGTCCGTGAACTCAGAAGTGGCCGCCCGGCGTATCCTCGCCGATCCTAACCGAAATTCGGAACAGTACGGCAGCCTGGAGGAGGCCGTAGAAAAAATTCGGGCGCGGAAAGACAGCGAAAACGCGCGTTTTTTAAAAAAATACGGCGCTGACTGCGGCAATATGGCCAATTTTGACCTGGTAATTGATACTACGGACAAGACGCCGGAAACCGTGGCCGACACCATTTTGCAGGCGCTCCGCAACCGATAACACGCCCCTACTCCTGCGCCGCCTTTTTCATCTCCGCAGCCAACTCAGCGCCTAAAAAACGCTCGATCACGCCGTGTACAAGGTAGATGACCGGCGTAAGCGCCAGCGCCATCACGCCCTTGTAACAGTAGTTGATGATACTAATGGCCAATACTTGCGCAAATGGAATCTGTTGCCCAATATACAGAGCGATAAAGACCACCACAAAACTGTCCAGAAACTGAGAAACCAGGGTACTCCCGGTGGCCCGAAGCCAGATCATCCGCTCGCCCGTGCGCTTTTTTATCTGGTGAAACACCCCGACATCCACCATCTGCGCCACTAAAAATGCAACCAGGGATCCGACTATGATCCACATACTCTGACCAAACACCGCATTATAAGCGCCGTTAAAATCATCTACCTGCATGCGCATGGCCTCTTGCTGTTCCGCCGTCCAGCTCGGCTTGATGTGGGCCGTACGCCAAAATTCCGCCGGTTCCAACTGCATGGCGAGGTACAACATCCCAAAACCGTAAGCAATCAGACCGGCAGTGAGGTAGGAAAGCCTCCGAACACCCCGGCGGCCGTAGTATTCGTTGATGATGTCTGTCATAACAAACACAACAGGCCAAAGTAATACGCCGGCGGTCAGGGTGAAAGAAAGATTGGGCCGGCCCAGAATCGTCCAGTTCGCTTCCGACCAGCCCAGCGTTTTTTCCAGAGAAAACAACTTGACGCCCATAAACTCGGCAACGATTGCATTAGCCACAAAAAAACCGGATAAAAGCATCCAGAGCCGGTTGGAACGAGAGGAGAAAAATTCGCGCATGAGGAGATTATTAACGATACCGCACAAATGTCTAATTCTTTTCGCGTATTCTTTCATTACTCGGCAATTCGGCGACTTGCAAACTAATTTTTTCACCGTTTGTTATACTTTTGCGTCCCTTTTGATACAGACGGGAATTGACTTTATATGGCAACGATATCCATTAATATGAAGGACGGAACGGTCGAAAAAGACCAGGACGTCATTGTGGGCATAGATTTAGGCACGACCAACAGTTTGGTTGCGTATATGAAAGCAGGAAATCCGGTCTGCGTGCGGGATGAAGGTGGCAAAAGTGCGCTGGTGCCATCCATTGTCCACTTTGCGCCAGAACAGCGCATCGTGGTCGGCGAAGAAGCCCGACAAAAAATCGCTGCTGACCCGCGCAACACGATTTATTCCGTAAAACGCCTGATGGGCAAATCCTACCGCGACGTGCACCAAATGGAAGGATTCTTTGGCTACACGATCCTGGATGACGACCCGGATGCACTGGTAAAAATCAAAGTGCAGGATAAATTCTACACCCCGGTCGAACTCAGCGCACAAATCCTGGCAGAACTCAAATCCCGGGTTGAAAAAAACCTCGGTATGCCGGTCTCCAAAGCAGTCATCACCGTGCCTGCGTATTTCAACGACAGCCAGCGGCAGGCCACGCGAGATGCCGGCAAACTGGCCGGACTTGATGTGCTCCGCATCGTCAATGAGCCCACCGCCGCCGCACTCGCCTACGGAATCGGGCTCGACCGCGCGCAAAGTGAAAAAATCGCCGTATATGACTTGGGCGGCGGGACTTTCGATATCTCGATCTTACAAATTGAAGACGGCATTTTTGAGGTGCTGGCCACCAACGGCGATACTTTCCTCGGAGGCGACGATTTTGATAAGGCAATCATGCAGCACTGGATGCCAATTTTGGGATTGGATGCCGGCGATCTGCACGAAAACCTGGAAATCGCCCAGCAAATCCGCCTGCTCGCCGAAGAAGCCAAAAAAACGCTGTCGGGGCAAGATCACTTTACCGGAACACTGGCCGGAACGCCTGTAGAATTGACAAAAAAGGGGTTCGAAGCGCTGATCCAACCGCTGATCCAACGCACCCTGACCTGCTGCCGACAGGTACTGCAGGACGCCGGCCTTCCGGCAACCGCCCTCGATAAAATTGTGATGGTAGGCGGCAGTACCCGCGTACCGGCCGTTAAAGCAGCGGTAGAAGCCTTTTTTGGAAAACCCGTGTTCGACCAGGTAAACCCCGACGAGGTGGTCGCCCTCGGCGCCGCGATCCAGGCGGATATCCTGGCCGGGAATCAACGCGACCTGCTGCTCCTGGATGTCACCCCGCTCTCGCTCGGAATCGAAACGGTGGGCGGACTGATGGATGTAATCATCCCCCGCAACTCCAAAGTGCCCGCCGGGGCCGGACGCCAGTACACAACCAGCGTGGATGGTCAAAAAAATCTGAAAATTGCTGTCTACCAGGGGGAGCGGGATCTCGTGGAGCACAACCGCAAACTCGGCGAATTTATCCTCAAAGGCATCCCGCCTATGCCGGCGGGGCTGCCGAAAATTGATATCCGTTTTCAACTGAATGCGGACGGAATCCTAACCGTCCGCGCTCTGGAAATGCGCTCCGGCGTGGAACAGGAAATTGAAATCCGCTCCACTTATGGCATCAGCGAGGAAGATATGGCACGCATGCTGCTCGACAGCATCGCGCGCGCCAAGGAAGACATGGCAGCGCGCGCACTGCTCGAAGCGCGCAATGAAGCCAATAACCTGATCTTGTCCGGCGAGCGCTTTTTGCGCCAAAATGACGCCATGCTTAGCGAAATCGAAAAAGCCACCGTCAATGTTTTGTTAAAATCGCTCCGCGAGGCAGCCGAAGGCGCCGATAAAGACGTTATTCTGGCCGGTATCGAAGCGCTGAACACCTACACTACACCCCTGGCACACAAGGCCATGGACTTTACCATCCGAGAAGCCATGAAAGGAAAAAAATTGAACTGAAACAAAAACACACGACAGATATGAAAAACCTGATTTTTTACATCCTGCCGATCGCCATTCTGCTTGCCTGCAATACCCCGCAAAAAGCACAGCAACCCGTCTCCAAAAATGCCGCGCCTTTTGTTGAATGGGATAAAAAAAGCATCGCCCTTGGCGCCGTGAAAAAAGGGGAAACACGGGAAATGTTTTTTGAATTCACCAATACCTCCGGTGAACCGATTCAAATTGATATCGTGGACGCGTGCGAATGTACCACGACCGATTTTCCGCGCGGGGTCATCGCACCCGGACAAAAAGGGCGCATAGACGCTACTTTCGACAGCAAAGAAAAAGAGGCCTCAGAAACGATCGAAATCCGAGTGATTTTCAAAAATTCGGAACCGAACGGCATGCCAAAGTTCGAAGTGCTTCAGTACACATTTGAATTGGTCAAATAGCCGGAAACCAAATGCCGGTCTGCAGCTTCACACTTGCTCCAATTTTAATCTTTCGCTTCCCGCCGCTTGATCTCGTCGCGAATCTTTGCGGCCATCTCATAGTCTTCCATATCCAATACCTCCTGCAGGCGGCGCTGCAGGGCATCCAGCGCATAGTCTTCCAGCCGCTCGCTCGAGGGCGCGGTGGCTGCAGCGCGCACAGGGGACGATTCCTCTTCCTCTTGATCTTCCAGGATAACGCCGGCGGCTTCGAGGATAAAATCATAGGTAAAAATCGGACATTCGAACCGCACAGCCATGGCAATGGCGTCGGAAGTGCGCGAATCTATCTCGAATAATTCGCCATTTTTTACGCAGACGAGCCGGGCATAGAAAATACCGTCCAAGAGGTTGTTGATCACCACCTCTTTTAGATCAACGCCAAAGGTATCCAATGCGTTTTTAAATAAATCGTGCGTCAACGGCCGGTTGGGCGCCATACGTTCCATCGCCACCGCAATAGCCTGCGCTTCGAAGCTGCCGATGACGATCGGCAGCCTGCGCTGTCCGCGGCGTTCGCCTAGCACGACCGCGTAATTATGCGATTGCGTGACGCTGTGCGACAAGGCGACAATATCTAACTCGATGCGTTTCATGTCTAGTTTCTAATTTTTTGCTTTGAAACGGCGCACCGCTTCGGTCAGTTTGGGTACGATTTCGAATAAATCGCCCTCGACGCCATAATCTGCCGCTTTAAAAAACGGCGCCTCCGGGTCTTTATTGATTACCACAATCACTTTCGAACTATTCACCCCGGCCAGATGCTGGATAGCACCGCTAATACCCACAGCAATATACAAATTGGGACGAATGGCGATTCCCGTCTGCCCGACGTGCTCGTGGTGCGGGCGCCAGCCGGTATCCGCCACCGGCCGGGAACAAGCGGTGGTTGCGTTCAGGGACTCAGCCAACTCTTCAATAATATTCCAGTTGGCCGGGTCTTTCATGCCTCGACCAGCCGAAACAACTACTTCCGCTTCCGGCAGCGGCACGCGACCAGTTTGTGTTTTTACCGATTTTACACGAATGCGGCCTGCGGGCACTACAGCCGTCAGGGGGGTTACGGCAACGGAAGCGCCGGTTTCCTCCGGACGGATCACGTTACCAGTCAGGGCAAGCACTTTCACGGCACTCACCATTCGATACTCCGCGATCGCTTTGCCGGAAAATACCGGTTTGCGCACACGCAATGCATCGCCTTCCACCACCGGCAGGCTGTTCACGCCGGCGACCAGTCCGGCCTGCAGCCGAACAGCCAGACGGCCTGCTATTGATTTTCCGCCGGAACTGTTCGGCAGAATAACCACCGTTGCGCCGAGCTGACGCGCGGCGTCTGAGATCACCGCCGTATATGCCTGTCCGTCCAAATGATCCAGCGCGGCGTCTGCAATAGCATACACCTTGCCGGCGCCATACCGACCCAATCCGCCCGCATCGTCTGTAAGCGTACCCAACGTCAGGGCAGCGCAATCAGTACCGAGCAAATCGGCTAATTTTTTTCCGTAAGTTACCGCCTCGAAGGCCGTTTTTTTGAATTTACCGCGCGGACTTTCCGCATAAATCAACACCATAGTCCTTGTGCTTTAGCAGGTTTGTTTTGAAAAGGGCAATTAAAAAGCGCATTGGGGAATTGCTGCCGGGACAAAAATGCCAACGGTTCATTAATAACACGTCTAAATCACTTTCGCCTCTTCGTGCAGCAGGCGCACCAGTTCGTCCATCTGATCCGGCGCGATCATTTTCACACCGGCTTTAGCGGGCGGCAACTCGAAGCGTACGGTTTGCACCCATTCGGTGTAGGGCGCCGGTTCGACGACCTTTAAGGGCTTGGTACGCGCCATCATAATACCGCGCATATTCGGAATACGCTGCTCGGCCATACCTTTGGCAGCGGCCACGACAAACGGCAAGTCTATCTCCAATTCTTCGACGCCGCCTTCGATATCGCGCTCCACCGTGGCGGTATGGCCTTGCAATTCGAGCCGGCTGGCGTCCGCCACATACGGCAGGCCTAAATGCTCCGCCAGGAGCGCGCCCACCGCCGTGCCGTTGTAATCAATCGTCTCTTTTCCGAGAAAAATCAGGTCAAACTGCTCCGCTTGGGCGTAGGCCGCAATCTGCGCGGCCGTAAATCCGGCACTCTGCGGCTCCGCGTCAATTCGAACCGCCTCATCGGCGCCGATCGCCAAGGCCTTGCGAATAACCGTCTCATTGCTCGCCGGCCCCACATTGACCGCCACTACCGTGCCGCCCAGCGCCTCGCGTAACTCGCAGGCGCGCACCAGCGCATACCACTCGTCGTACGGATTCATGATGAACGTGACACCAGCTCCGTTGAATTCGGTGTTGTCGGCATTAAACGATACTTTTGCCGTCGTATCCGGAGTTTGACTAATACAGACTAAAATTTTCATAGAAACTTTTGCGTTTTACACTGAAACCTTCCGGTCAACCGCTATTAAATGCGAACTGTCAGGGATTGTTCGCAAAAAGCGGTGCAAAAGTAGTAATTGACATAGAAATCACAGGATTTATTTTAGCGAAATTTCGCTATTCAGATTCAAATACTCAAAAATTACAGAAATCAGACTTTTGGCAGCCTGGCAGCGCGCCGACCCTGCAAGCGCTAAACAAAATGATGAATTGCCCGTTTCAATCTGCCGTATGACACACGACCGACTCCAGTCCCTGACCAGCCTGCTGGCTGACGCGCCCGGCGATCCTTTTTTGATTTTCGCCATGGCCAAAGAGTACGAAAAGTTACAAGACGACGCCAAAGCCCTGCAGTATTACGAGCAATTGCGGCGGGATTCGCCCGATTACGTGGGTTTGTACTACCACCTCGGAAAATTGCTGGAGCGCTTGCAAAACCCGGAAGCGGCCCTGGCCGCGTACGACCAAGGTATTGCAGTCGCCCAAAAATTGGGCAACCGGCACGCTTGGGGCGAATTGCGGGAGGCCCGTCTTGCTTTGGCCGAAGAGGAGGATTAACCTGATTTTATGAAACTACTTAGCCGGTATCAACATGTTTGATCCATTTTTTAAGCGCAAAAAACCGCTTCCTGCCGCGCCCGCCCGGATTTTGGCGCTGCTCGCACTCTGTCTGTTATTGGCAGGCTGCAGCGGCGCGCGACGCGGCACGGGCACATACCGACCGGCTTCCAAAATGCGATCGCCTGCCGAATTGCTGGCTAAAATACAGTCAAACGAACACCCGGAAGTTTTTGCACTGTCCGCAAAAGCCCGGGTCTATACAGAAAGCGACGAAGGGGCCGTCAGCGCCTCAGCGAATATCCTGTGGCTTCGAGACAGCGTGTTGTGGATCACCGTTCGAAAATTCGGCGTAGAGGCCATCCGCGCGCTCATTACGCCCGACTCCGCGTTTATCCTGTACCGTCTCGAGCAACAGTACACCGCCCGCTCGCTGAGCGAAGTAAAACGCCAATACAGCCTTCCGGAAGGATTCGATCTGCTGCAGCGCCTGCTCCTGGGCAATGCCTGGCTGCCGGAGGATGTCCCGTTTCAATCCGATATTCGAGACAGCCTGCATTGCCTTAGCGGCGCCGGACCGCGATTTGCCTTTGAATACCGGGTGGAAGAGGGCAGTTTTTTTCTGCGAAAAGCCCGATTCCTTCAGCAGCAGGAGGCCAGAAGCATCGCGCTTGATTTTGATCGCTATGAGAAGTTGTCGGGTATCGGACAATTCCCCTATCTTCGCCGCATCGAAGCGCATAGTCCGGAAGATGGCGGCCTGCGTCTTGAAATTGAGTTTACCGAAATAGAAGTCAATGTCTCCCGTCCCTACCGGTTCGAAATTCCTGCGCATTACCAACTGGCGCGCTAAAATCGCTCCCTGGGTTGCACTCCTCGCTTTTCTCCTCCTGTCGGGCGGAGCGCACGCGCAATCCAAAAAGGATTTGGAGGACAAGCGGCGGAAATTGATCAAAGAAATTGAGGTCACAGACCGTCTGCTCAAAAAAACGACTACCAGCCGGGAGGCCACCTACGACCGCTACGTCGCACTCCAAAAACAGATCGAACAACGGGAAGGCCTGATTCAAACCATCGAAACTGAAGTTGCCGGCGCAAATGAAAGTATTGAGCGAAACGCCGGCGTGATCCGGGCTTTGGAAGAAGACCTCCAGCGTATGCGGGTAGAATACGGACGCATGGTGCGCAGTGCCTTCCGACGCAACGAACTGACGAACCCGCTTGTATTTATTTTTTCCGCCGAAAGCCTGAATCAGGCTTTCCGCCGACTGCTTTTTCTCCGAAAATACGATCGCCTGCGAAAAGAACAGGCGGAAGCTATCGCGGATACCCAAAAAATGCTGCGCCGAAAACTCAGCGGCCTCGAGTCGGCCCGCCAGGAAAAAGAAACGCTGCTCCGTTCCCTGCAAAATCAACAGGAAACACTCACCGGCGAACTGGAGCAAAAAGACAAACTGCTCAAAACCCTCGCACAGGATGAAACGAAACTAAAAAAAGACCTGCAGGCAAAACAAAAGGCGCACGAAGCCCTGAACGAAGCCATCGAGCGAATCATTCGGGAAGAAGTTCAGCGCCGGGTGGCAGAATCCCGAAAACCAAAAACGAACGCCGCTCCAAAACCTGCTGCCAAACCAAACTCAGAGCCAGGAAAAACACCGGAAGACAGACCGGAAACCGGCAGCGCCGGAGCGGAACTAGACCCCCTGACGCAAAATTTCGTGCGCCAACGCGGTCGCCTGCCCTGGCCGGTGGATGATGGATTCATCACCCGACCCTTCGGCCGACAAAAACACCCGACCATCAAATCGGTCGAAATCACCAACAATGGTATTGACATTCGCACCGAAGAACGCGCCCAGGTAAAGGCGATCTTCGAGGGCCGCGTCGCCGGGGTACAGTTTATCCCCGGACACGACTATACCGTGATCCTACAGCACGGCGATTACTACACCGTGTACTCCAACCTTAGCGAATCGTTTGTGGAAAAAGGCGCGGAAGTACAGGCCAAACAGGCCATCGGGCAGGTGAGCGCCAATCCCATCACCGGCGCTTCAGAACTGCACTTTGAGCTATGGCAGGAAAAAGACCGCATCAATCCAGCCAACTGGATTAAAAAATAGGCGGTCTTTCCCATTTCTTGCTCGCCGTTTAGAATAACATACCGCTTTGCGCGGGCGGCACCACGCCGAGGTGGCGGTACGCTTTTTCTGTGGCCATGCGGCCGCGCGGACTGCGCTGTAAAAAGCCTTCCATGATCAAAAACGGCTCGTGTACCTCCTCAATCGTTCCGGGTTCCTCGCCGACCGCCGTGGCGATGGTCGTGATACCGACCGGCCCGCCTTTAAATTTGTGCACGATGGCGGCGAGAATACGGTTGTCCATCTCGTCCAGACCATGTTCATCCACATCCAGCGCGCTCAGACCGTAGTGTGCAATTTCAGCGTCCACCACCCCGTTACCTATAATCTGTGCAAAATCGCGAATCCGGCGCAGCAAGGCGTTGGCAATCCGGGGTGTTCCCCGGCTGCGGCGAGCGATCTCATGCGCGCCCTCCTCCGTAATCGGAATGTTTAAAATCGCGGCGGAGCGATGCAGGATGCGTTCCAACACCGCCACGGTATAGTAGTCGAGCAGGCAGTTGATACCGAAACGAGCGCGCAAGGGCGCGGTGAGCAGGCCCATGCGGGTCGTAGCGCCCACCAGGGTGAACGGATTGAGCGATATCTGGATACTGCGGGCATTGGGGCCGGAGTCAATCATGATATCAATCCGGTAGTCTTCCATGGCCGAGTACAGGTACTCCTCGACCACGGTGTTCAAACGGTGAATTTCGTCAATAAAGAGCACATCGCCGGCCTCCAGGTTCGTCAGGATGCCGGCAAGGTCGCCGGGTTTTTCGAGTACCGGGCCCGAACTCATTTTTAAGTTGGCGCCGAGTTCGTTGGCGATGATGTGCGAGAGCGTGGTTTTGCCCAGGCCGGGCGGACCGTGCAAAAGCACGTGATCCAGGGCATCGCCGCGTTGTCGGGCTGCGAGAATGAACACCTTGAGGTTGTCCACAATTTTCTGTTGCCCGCTGAATTCTTCCAACAGCTTGGGCCGCAGCGCTTTTTCTACCTGTTTTTCTTCGCCGGAAGCGGGTTCGTGGGCGAGTTCTTTAGCCATGGACGGTGTTTAAATAGCGTGCAAAGTTGCTATTTTTTGTTTTAAAAACAAAATTTTTGTATCATATTTGCAAATAATGCACCCCGGGGGCGTAACTTGCTCCGAGCAGACGGACGATGCGGTCGAACGCGGCGAAGTCCGTAAGATAGTTCACGGACTGCAGGTCGAGGACGAGCACCGGCGTATTTTTTTCTGATTTAAAATAATCAAAATACGCGTTTTGCAGTTCCGTCAGGTAGTCCGGTGAAATGGCGTTTTCCATGGTTCTGCCGCGTTTTTGAATTTGCGCCAGCAGGATTTCTACCGGGCGGTGCAGGTAGAGCAGCAGGTCGGGTTTGGGAAATCCGGCATTCAGGACACTAAAAAGTTGTTGAAAAAGGCGAAATTCCGCCTCATTCAGGTTGTTTTTTGCGAACAACAATGTTTTTACAAAAAAGTAATCCGCGACGGTACAGTGTCGGAATAAATCCGGTTCTGCGAAATGTTCCTGCAATTGCTTGTGCCGTTCGCTCATAAAAAAGAGTTCCACGGGGAAGGCATAACGCTCGGGTTGTTCATAAAAGAAAGGCAGAAACGGATTGTCGGTAAACTGCTCCAGCACCAGGCTGCAACTGGCGCGCTCGGCCAGCAAATGGCACAGCGTGGTCTTCCCGGCGCCAATATTGCCCTCGATTGCGATAAAGCGGTGCGGAAAAGCCATCGTCAGGAGAGCATAATGACCTCTGAGAGGTCGCGACATTCCATGAACAACACGTCAATGGGTTTGTGCAAAATCGGGTGTTCGTACTCCGGGGCGATTTCCATCAGGGGCGCGAGGACGAACGCGCGCTCGTGCAATTCCGGGTGCGGAATTTCAAGCCCTTTATCGCGGATCACCCGTTTTCCGTAGAACAGGATATCCACGTCAATGATACGCGGGCCCCATTTTTCTGCGCGTTTGCGGCCCATTTGCCGTTCGATTTGGCCAAGAGCATCCAGCAAGCCGCGCGGATCCAAGGTGGTATTCGCCATGACGACTTGATTGTAGAACCACTCCTGCTCCGGTTGCCCCCAGGGCTGCGTCTCGTACAAGTGGCTGCGTTTGGCAATTTTGCCAATGAATTTTTCGATTAAATCGGAGGCCGTTTTGAGGTTCGCCTTCCGGTCGCCCATATTGCTGCCTATTCCTAGGAAAACATTGATGTAGCGTTTTGCGCTGGTTGCCTGCATGGTATAACTGTGTTAAAGTGGGGCAAATGTATGAACAAAAAAACGTTTCGGCGCGCCTGCCGG
>JBEIDF010000094.1:0-12761 GCA_040383605.1 Lewinellaceae bacterium | reverse complement strand
GAGTTGCTGGATATCTTCGCGGATCAGCGGATAGTGGGTGCAAGCCAGCAAGAGCGCTTCGATGTTTTGCAACTCCGGGGCTTCGAGGTAGTTTTCGAGGACGGTGCGGCTGATTTTATCGTGAAAATAGCCGGATTCGATCATAGGCGCCAGCAGGGGCGTGGCCAGGGAGGCGACTTCCAGTTCCGGTTGCTTTTCGGTCAGTTTGATCTCATAAACCCGGCTTTGGATGGTGGCTTTGGTGGCGATGACGCCTACTTTGTGGAAGCCCATCTGCACGGTGGCATCCACGAGGGGATCTACAACATTGACGAAGAGAACGCGATCGGATTTAAAAAAATCGAGCAGCAGGCGGTAGCCCACGGAAGAGGCCGTATTGCAGGCCACCACGATCATTTTGCAGTTTTGTTCCAGCAGGAATTTGGCGATCCGCAGGCAGTAGTAGCGGATGCTGTCGGGACTTTTATCCCCGTAGGGCATGTGGGCGGTATCGCCGAAATAGACGATTTGTTCCTCGGGGAGCAGATCGGCAACAGCCTTGGCGACCGTCAGTCCGCCGATGCCGGAGTCGAAGATGCCAATAGGCTGTTGCCGGGTCATGTTGTTTTGATGCGTTGCGAGGCAGCAGGGGTTACTTGATACCGAGTTTGGCTTTGACCAGCGCGGTCACGTCCAGCGTTTCGTCGGCGTACAGGAGAATCTGGGTGCTGGTGTCGAAGACCAGTTGGTAGCCGTTTTCTTTGGCGACGTCCACCATGGCCTGGTTGACTCTATCCAGGATGGGTTTGAAAAGTTCCTCCCGTTTTTCCGCCATTTTAGCGTACACTTCCTGTTCATATTTGCCGATCGAATCCTGCTCTGCCTGCAGGGTGGCGGCTTGCGTTTCATAGTCTTTGGGCGAAATGGTGCCCTGGTCTTGTTTGCGTTGGAGCGACTCTGCTTTTTCCTGGAGTTCTTTCACCATTTCCTGCCCTTTTTTGGTCAGTTGGGTTTGAAAAGCCTTCAGGTCGCTGTCGGCTTGTTTGACTTCCGGCAGCTGAGACAGCAGGACTGCGGAGTTGGTGTAGCCAAATTTTTGGGCGGAAACCAGCAGCGTGCAGCTGAGCAGGAGGCCAAAGGTCAACACGAAAGTTTTCTTCATTGCTGTGCGTAAGTTAATGATTTGTCTGTACCCGTTGGTTGATTTGCGCCGGGCTGCGCGTGGTCTTTTGCGCGTTTTTTGCAGTGCGTAAAGGTAACTATTTAGCAGATTGCGTCTGCGGCCGAAAAAGATCCATTTTTCGCCGGACTGCGACGCTGCTAAATAGTTGGGCGCAAAGATAGATTTTTTGCGCGCGTGCGTCGGGCTATTTTTTGAGCAGCGCTTTCAGGTCTTCCGTTTTGTCGTAGCGTTTGTCGGCGTACAACATACCGGAGGCGCTGCCTTTTTCAAAAATAAATTCATAGCCGCGGTCCTCCGCATATTTTTGGATGGCGTTGAACACCCGTTCTTGCACCGGGCGCACGAGTTCCTCGCGCTTTTTAAATAAAGCGCCTTCCGGGCCGAATTTTTGGCGTTGGAGTTCGCGCACTTCCTTTTCCTTGTTCATGATTTCCTCCTCGCGCTGTTTCTTCATTTCCTCGCTAAGGAGCACTTGTTCAGCCTGGTATTTGCTGTACATACCCTTGATTTTATCTTGCTCCACCGCGATTTCCTGACGCCACTGGGTGGCGATTTTGTCGAGTTGCTCCTGGGCCTTTTGGTACTCGGGCAGGCTTTCGAGGATGTCATTGACGTCCACGTAGGCGATGCGTTGGGCAGTAGCGAGTGCCAGACTCAGGCAGGCAAAAGCGATGGTCAGCAGGCTTTTCTTCATCATAATGCGAATGTTTAAATTTTAAAACCTTTTTCAGGGTCAAAATTAGGGGATTTTTAAGCTTTTTCGTGTGATTGCGCCGGGAATTGCCGGCGGTTTTTTCTTTTTTTTCTTAAAAAAATTTGCCAAATAAAAATTAACTATTTGTAATTCAGTTTCATGCGATGTTGGGTGGCCTCTTTTTCAGAAAAAACATTAACCTTGGTTTAACGCGCAGACGGGTGTTCGCCGCACGCAGGCGAGGCCTCCGCGCGTCGGGCGGGCAAAGCGGTCCGATTACTTGAATTACCGCGCAAAGGCGTACCTTTGCGCCCCGCAATAGCACATTATGCACTACATCAGCACCGCACCGCTTACGCTAGACACCGTATCCAATATCCTCGAATCCGGTGCGCCGCTTGCGCTCTCCGAGGAGGCTCGGCAGGCCATTCGACGCTGCCGGGAGTACCTGGAGCGGAAAATCGAACCGGGGGACACCTTATATTACGGTATCAACACGGGTTTTGGCTCCCTCTGCAACGTATCTGTATCCCCGGAGGATATCGAGCAATTGCAGTACAACCTGGTCGTGTCGCACGCCGCCGGCACAGGGGATCCGGTTCCGCCGGAAATCGTCCGACTGATGCTGCTCCTCAAGATCCAGAGTCTTTCGTACGGCTATTCCGCCGTGCGCGAATCGGTGGTGGATCGGCTGATTGATTTTTACAACGCCGGATTGTACCCGGTGGTGTACGAATTGGGCTCTTTGGGCGCTTCCGGCGACCTGGCCCCGCTCGCGCACCTGAGTCTGCCGCTGATCGGACTGGGAGAGGTCTGGGAGGACGGCCGCCGGCAGCGCGCGGATGTGGCCCTGAAAGTCCGCGGCTGGACGCCCCTGACGTTTCAGGCGAAGGAGGCGCTCGCGCTGCTCAACGGCACGCAATTTTCCGCCGCGTATGCTGTCTGGTGTATGCTGCAGGCGCGCAAACTGGCCGCTCAAGCCGACCTCAACGCCGCCATCGGTTATGATGCCTTCAACTGCCGCTTGTCGCCCCTCAACCGCCATATCCACGCGATCCGACCCCACCGCGGACAGGTAGCCGTGGCGGCGCGCATCGAAGGCTGGCTGGCGGGAAGCGCCATCAGCGCCGCGGAAAAAACCAGCGTGCAGGATCCTTATGCCTTCCGCTGCGTGCCGCAAGTCCATGGCGCCAGCTACGATGCCCTGGATCATATCGCGCAGATGCTGACAACGGAAATCAACAGCGTGACGGACAATCCGAATGTATTTCCGGAGGCTGACCTGATCCTGTCAGGCGGAAATTTCCACGCGCAACCGCTCGCGCTGCCCCTAGATTACCTCGCGCTCGCGCTTTCCGAACTGGGCAGTATCGCGGAAAGACGGATATACCAGCTCATCAGCGGGCAACGCGGGCTACCCGCTTTCCTCACCGATGATCCGGGCCTGCATTCGGGGATGATGATCGCGCAATATACTGCGGCGGCCATCGCCAGCCAGAACAAGGGCCTCTGCATGCCGGCTTCAGCAGACAGTATCGTGAGCTGCAACGGACAGGAAGACCACGTCTCGATGGCCGCCAACGCCGCCACCAAGGCCCGCCGGGTGGTGCTCAACCTCGAACGCCTGCTAGCCATCGAGTTCATGGTGGCTGCCCAGGCGCTGGAATATCGGCGGCCCTTGCGATCTGCGGAAAAGATCGAGGCCATCGTGGCCGACTACCGCCAAACGGTTCCGCGCCTGACGCGTGATCGGGTCTTGAGCGAGGATATCGAAAAAACGATTTTATTTTTGAGAAAATGACGGTCAGGATCGTTTTTTCGGCGGTTTGAGGCGCACGATCTGATCCCCCGCCAGATGTTGCAATCCGGCCAATGTGCGGCGCGCATCGGCCTCCCAGGCGTCCAATACCTGTACCGGGTTTGCGCTGCCTTGCAGCGCCAGGTCCAGCGCCTCGGCCTGTTGCCCGTAGGCCTGTTGCGCGGCAGCAATTAAAGGCTTGGCCTGTTTGGTCATCTCCGCTAAATTGGGCGCCAGGGCCGCCATCTTTTCTTTAAAAAGCCGCGATTGGATTTCCGCCAGGTCAAAATGCAGCTGCGCGCGCCGCAAATCCCATGCGCGGTTCCCTGCATCCGCCCGGCCCGTGCTGTCGCTCAGGAAGGTGGTGAGGGTGCGCACCTGAATCGAATTGTAAAAATCGCCCAACAGGCGATGCCGGATATGGCAGACCACAGGCGGAAACGCCTCGCCCCCGCGCCCGCGCAAGTCGGCCTCTCCCAAACGCCGATCCGGATGCCAGAATATTGCTGCCTCCATGCCGCGCAAATCCTTCATCCGGTACACCTCCGCTTCGATGCGGTCGCAGCGCGAGCGGTCGTTTTCCGGCTTGCGGTGCTCGGTGATCAGCAGCAGGTTGCCGCCGAGGTTCATCGCTTTTTCGCGGGCCAACTGCAACACCTCCGGGTACAGGCAATCTATGGACCAGCCGCGGTCTTTTACCTTGATCCGGGCGATCGGCCGCGCGCGGTTGAAATTGGGCGCCTCATCGTCCAGGCCGACTACGCCAACGTACGTGGTGGAATCCAGTCCGGTCTGTACCTTGCGCGGGATGGTTTTTACGGGCGGGGCGCAGGCGACAAGGAAAAGGAGGAGGCTGAAGCCCGCAAGGGTGTATTGATTCATATTTTGATAGCAATTAGGAGAAAAAACGCCGTCGTCTCGGCCTGCAAATATCCGACCCGACGGTCAAATAAAATACGCTTTTTTTAGCACAACCGCGACCAGGAGAAAAAAATCGCGCGAAGCCCCTACATTTGTTGCGTTTTGTATCTGGACAGCCTGCATATCGCCCATTTTAAAAATATCGCATCCGCCAGGCTGCAGTTTTCGCCGCGCCTGAATTGTTTTTCCGGACTGAACGGCATGGGAAAAACCAATATTTTGGACGCCGTGCATTTTTTGTGTTTGTGTAAAAGTCACCGCAGCCTGCCCGACCGCAACCTGATGCAAATCGGCGCTGATTTTTTCCGCCTGGAGGGCATTTTTCAGCAAAATCAGGAGCGGCAAAAGGTCGTTGCAAAATTTGGCGCCGGCCGGCAAAAGGAATTCGAACGCAATGGCGCGCCGGTCAGCAAACTCGCCGATTTTATCGGACTGTTTCCCGTGGTGATGATTGCGCCCGACGATGCGGAGTTGGTACAAGAGGGCAGCGAGGAGCGCCGCCGGTTCCTGGATATGAGCCTGTCGCAAATTGATCCCGATTACCTTCGGAACCTGCTTTTGTACAACAACCTCTTGCGCCGCCGCAACGCCCTGCTTAAATCGTTCGCCGAGGAGAGACGCTTCGATCCGGTGCTGCTCGAGGCCTACGACCGCCAAATGCCCGCCGCCGCCGCGCCGGTGCATGCCGCCCGCCGCGCATTTGTCGCGGATTTTCAACCGCTGCTGCAGGAATATTACGCCGCGATCTCCGGCGACCGGGAGGCGGCCTCCCTGGAATATGGTTCCGATTTGGATCGCGCGGATATGGCCGCTTTGCTGCGCGAGAATCTGGATAAAGACCGGGCATTGCAGCGTACGTCTGCCGGCCCGCACCGCGACGACCTGGAGTTGCAACTCGACGGGCTGGCTGTGAAAAAATACGCCTCCCAGGGGCAAATGAAATCCTTTCTGTTGTCAATGCGGCTCGCGCAATACGACATCCTGCGCCGGGAAAAACAAATCGCGCCTTTGTTTCTATTGGACGATATTTTCGACAAACTGGACAGCCGCCGGGTGCGGCAACTGGTGGGCTTGTTGATTGAGCGGCAATTCGGGCAGATATTCATCACCGACACGCAGCCGGAGCGTATCCGGGAAATTCTCGAGGCCTTTCCGGGCGATCATCAGCTGTTTGAGGTATCCGAAGGCGCGGTGCGCCTTTCCAGCAGCGCAATGTAAAATCCGTCGAAGCCGGCGTCCTGCGGCAGAATACGCCGCTCCTCCAGCAGGCGAAAATCTTTTCCGGCCTCGCTGGCCAGAAAAGTCGCCACCTGCATTTCATTTTCAGAAGGCAGAATGCTACAGGTGGCATAGACCATCCGGCCGCCGGGTCGGACGATCGGACTGTAGCGCTGCAGGATGTCCTGTTGCGTGGCGCGCAGTTGTTCAATTTGCGCCGGACTGAGTTTCCACTTCGAGTCTGGGTTTCGGCGCAGGACGCCGAGTCCGCTGCAGGGCACATCCAGCAGCAGCCGATCTGCCGATCCGTGTAAACGTTTGATTACCTTGCTATTTTCAATCACGCGGGTCTCGATATTCGAGGCGCCGGCCCGGCGGGCGCGTTTTTTCAGCGCCTCCAGTTTCCACTCGAGGGTATCCAGCGCGATCAGTTGGCCTTTGCTTTGCATAAGTGCGGCGAGGTGCAGGGTTTTGCCGCCGCCGCCTGCGCAGGCATCCACAACGCGCATGCCGGGTTCGGGCGCCAGCAGGGGCGCCACCAATTGGCTGCTATAGTCCTGGACTTCGAACCAGCCGTCCTGGAAGGCCTTGGTTTGGAAGACATTCCGGCGCTGGGGCAGCACGAGCGCGTCGGCCTCGCCGCAGGGTTGCGTTTCCACGCCTTCTTCGAGGAGTTTTTTTTGCAAGCGCTCGCGATCCGTTTTGAGTCGGTTTGCGCGCAGCACCACCTGGGCCGGTTTGTTGAGCCAGGCGGCTGTGAGCGGCCAGCGTTCGCCGAGTTCCTGTTCGCCGAGCGTGTCGAGCCAGTCGGGTATGCTGTACTGCAAGGCGCGTTGCGCGCTCAGCGCAGCGGCCTGCGGCCGGATCTGCTCTGCGTCCAGGCCACGGAACTCCTGCCAGTCGGGCAGCGATTTTCCCTGTAAAACCAGGTGGATGGCGGCCATTTTCCAGAAATCGGTTTCGGATTCCGGGTTGTGCCCCAGGATTTCAGTGTACAAACGGTAGTTTCGCACCACTTCATAACAGAGTTCGGCGATGAACGCCCGGTCGCGGCTGCCGGCCTTCGGGTTTTGGCGGAGCGTTTGCTCGATCACCTTGTCGGCATACCGCCCCTCTTGAAATATCTGGAACAGTGCTTGCGCGACTGCGCGCACCAGCAAAGGGCGGAGGGTGCTTTGGAAATCCAGTTCTTTTTTGGGCATAATCGCGCGTTTAAAGATATATTTGCCGTCAGAATGATTCGTATTTTAATTTCAGGGGTACGCGCAGGCGCGCGCACCCGGGTCGCTCTGCAAACCTTTTTGCTGTCGAGATGATTTTTCGTACCGCCACTTTCGAACACGCCGGCCAGTCCGACCTGCTTCCTCCGGGCAAACATACATTCTTTGACGCCTACCACGCGGATTTTCGCGTGGAAAATGTGGCGGGGGGCGTCCGCTATCAATTATACCTGCATCCGAAGCAGGATTTGACCGTGCGGCGGCTGGAGTTGGTATTTGAATTGCCGGCGCGGCAGTCTGTGCAGATGTTGGCCAACGGCTGGCAGTCGTGGAGCGAAACCCGCGTCCGTGCTGCCGACCAGCCGGTTGCGACTATGCGCGCGCCGGCCCGGCCGTTGATGGGGTTATATGGCGACGAGCATATTCCGGGTATTCCGAGGGGAAAAGGTTTTGTGCATTCGTGGACGTACACGGTGGTCCAAGCCGGGCAATCGCCGTGGTTTTTGGGTTCCTTGAATGAACGCACGGGCATGACCCTGTTTTTGTACGATGCGGCGGCAGGGGTTCTGCGCGTCCGCAAGGATATGGACGGATTGCTGCTGACCCATTCTTTCCCTGCGCTGGATATTTGGGTTGGCCGGGGCGGGCAGTCGGAGATGATGAACCGGTATGCGGACTTGCTGGAATGCCGGCCGGGGCCGGCGCAGCCGGCGCTGGGTTGGACCAGTTGGTACCGGCATTTTAACCGCATTGACGAGGCGGTCATTCACCACAACCTGGCGGGCGTGCAGCAGAGCGGATTGCCGTTTTCCTGGTTTCAGATAGACGACGGGTGGCAAACGGCCGTGGGCGACTGGTTCTCCGTAAAACCGGCCTTCCCGGGGGGCATGGGCGCCCTGTCCGGCAGGATTCGCGCGGCCGGCCTGCAGCCTGGGCTCTGGCTCGCGCCATTTGTAGCGGCTGCGCAGTCCGAAACGGCGAAAAAACACCCGGACTGGCTGCTCCAAGGGCCTGACGGGAAGCCGCTGCGGGCGGGTTGGAACCCGCTGTGGGGCGGTTGGTACCACGCGCTGGATTTTTATCGCCCCGGCGTGCAGGAATACCTCGCCGGTGTATTTCATCAGGCAACGGAGCGTTGGGGATATGCGCTGCTCAAACTGGACTTCCTTTTCGCTGTGGCCTTGGCGCCCCCGCCCGGAAAAACCCGCGGACAGGTGTTGCACGATGCGATGATATTTTTGCGCCAAATGGCGGGGGATTGTAAAATCCTGGCTTGCGGCGTACCCTTGGGCGCCGCGTTTGGCTTGGTGGACTATTGCCGGGTTAGCGGGGATGTGCACACTGCCTGGCGACATCCCTTGCTCACCTTGCTTCAGTTTCGCGAGCGGATCGGCGCGGATGTCGCGTTGCGCTCCACCCTCAACCGCTGGGCGCTGGATGGGTGCGTGTTTCACAGCGATCCGGATGTGTTTTTTCTCCGGCAGGATCACCAAAAATTGAACGCCGACCAGCAGCACACCCTGCTCACCGTCAATGCCTTGTTGGGCAATTTGTTGTTTACCTCGGACGATGTGGGCGCGTACGGCGACCTTCAGAAAGCGAAGTTGCGCGAAGCCTTGTCGTGGCAGGGCGCCGCCGTGCGCGGCGTATTAGCAATCGCCGCGGATCTGTATCAGATTGCCTTTTGGAAAGACGGCTTGTCTTGCAGGGCGTTTGTGAATTTGACGGCCCGAACGCGCGATTTTTACGATGCCTCCGTGGGGAGCGGGCGGTTGCGACCGTTTGAGACGATTATTGTGGGCAATTAGACATCTTTGTGGGCTAACCAAAATAGGAAATATCGCAATAATTGGCTGTAAACAAGCCTTGGGCAGCGTCTAATTCCAGCTCATCTGTTCCGGCAATTCTGCGATCACCTCATAGGTATTGCCTTTATGCGCCATCACCTGGCTCCAAAGCCGCTGATAGGGCGCTTTGAATATATAATTGGTGTTTGCATCCGTCACGACCCAGGAGCCGGTGTCCAATTCTTCCTCCAATTGTCCGCCCGACCAGCCCGAATAGCCGACAAAGAATCGGATGTTTCGCGGCAAAATCAATTCTGACTGGATCAAAAACTTAAGTTTTTCAAAATCGCCGCCCCACCAGATTCCCTCTGACACCTGGACGCTGTCCTCCAGCAAATCCCCGACATTATGCACATAGTGCAGTGTATCCGTTTGCACCGGGCCGCCGTAGAACACCTCCGTATTGATCGGCGGAAAATCGCTCATCAGCTCATTTACGCCCATGTCAATACTTTTATTGAGGATAAAACCCAAGCTGCCGTGGGCGTTGTGCTCGCAGAGCAGGATTACGCCCCGCCGGAAGTAAGGGTCTTGCATAAAAGGCTCTGCAAGAAGAATTTGTCCACTTTTTACTTTACTATTCGTGCGCATGGCGAGGGTAGTAATGAATGACGTGTTGCTCGGCGAAACGAATATACAGCCAAAAAGTAATAGGATGCGAATATTTTATAAAAAAAGATGTAATTTGACAAAAACCAACAGGGATGCGGCCGAAAAACACGGATCAGAGCGCCTCCGTGGCGGCGTCTTTATGAATTCGGCGGATCAGTCCGCGCAGCACCCCGCCGGCGCCGCCGACCTCTATGAACAACGTGACGCCATCGGCGATCATATTTTCCACCGTTTGCGTCCAGCGTACCGGCGACGTGAGTTGCGCGATCAGGTTTTGGCGGATGGCTTCCGGATCGGTTTCCGGGCGGGCGTGCACGTTTTGGTAGATTGGGCAGACTGGTTTGCGGAAATTCGTATGATTGATCGCCTCGGCCAGTTCGTCTTGCGCGGGTTGCATCAGCGGCGAGTGAAAGGCGCCGCCGACGGCCAGCGGCACGACGCGTTTGGCGCCGGCCTCCGTGAGTCGTTGCATCGCGACTTCGATGCCGGTTTTCGAGCCGGAGATTACCAATTGACCGGGGGAGTTGAAATTGGCGGCGACGACCACCTCGCCCTGGATGTCGGACAGAATCTTTTCCACCGCTTCGTCTTCGAGGCCCAGCACGGCTGCCATGGTGCTTTCCGTCAATTCACAGGCCTTTTGCATAGCAAAAGCGCGTTTTTGCACGAGCAACAGCGCGTCTTCGAACGAAAGTGCACCCGCTGCCGCAAGGGCGGTGAATTCGCCGAGCGAGTGCCCCGCCACCGCGTCCGGTTTGAATTGCTCCCCCGCGATCTTGGCGCGGATGATGCCCTCCAGGTACAGCGCCGGCTGGGTAACCTTTGTTTGGGTGAGTTCTTCTTTCGTGCCGTTGAACATCACGTCCGTGATGCGCCAACCCAGCAGTTCGTTGGCTTGTTCGAACAGATCGCGCGCCTGTTCGTTGGTTTCGTACAGCGTTTTGCCCATGCCTTCGAACTGGGCGCCTTGTCCGGGAAAAACGTATGCAGTCATGATGTCTGTTTTGAATGAAAATTAGGAATTCTTGTTCAATAACTGCGCTGCGGCTGCAGAAAAAGCAGTTGCAGGGCCGTCCAAAGCTTCATCTTTTTGTCTTTGTCGTTTTCCAGCACACCCAGCGCGTCCGACCACAGCCAGGTGAGACCGTAAAAATCGAGCGGTTGGTACAACGGGGGTTGGAACGCCAGACAAAGGTTATTTGGACGCAGGCCGAAAACCAAAACGGTTTCCGGTTGTTTGACTTTCAAAAATGGCGCAATCGGAACGCAGGCTTCCGCCGGCAATCCGGCAAAAAAAGTATCCTGCCCTAATTGTATTTTTGCAGCCTGGAGAATCTTATCCAAATACGCAGTGTGCGCTGTGCCCGTGGGCTCCAGGTTGGCAAAAACCGCGATGCGGCGCGCAAATCCGCCGGAACCCATCTCCGGCAGAGATGGTTCGGCAACAGGAAATAGTAAATCTTTTTCGCCAAACATGCCGCGAAATTACGGCGTTCTGCGATATTTACGATGGAAAACCGATTTTTAAATTTCAATATCAATACTAAAAAAAGCGTTGCTTTATAAAATATAGTTTTGAAAATGTAATTTATCTATTTTGCAAATCAAATAAAATTTTTGTCTGAAAGATAAAAATCGCTACCTTTGCAATTATTTCGGTAACCGCTGTTCATGCTAAAATCAGTCGCCATGCCTTTTCCCATCTCTGTTAACCGGACGGCCAAAACCAGGCTGCCCGAAGTTGATTTTGATAACCTGCCCTTTGGCCGTGTAATTTCCGATCACATGTTTGTGATGGATTTCAACGGCGAAAAATGGGTTAATCCCCGGATCGAGCCTTTCCAGAAAATGGAAATCGCGCCGTCCAATCTGGCCTTGCATTACGGACAAAGTATTTTTGAGGGATTAAAGGCTACCAAGCGACAAGGCGAACCAGTGCTCTTCCGGGCCAACATGCACGCCCGCCGCTTTAATCTGTCGGCTGAACGCATGTGCATGCCAACGGTGCCCGAGGAAGTCTTTATGTCCGGCTTGAAAATGCTGGTGGATTTGGATCGCGACTGGATTCCCGAAAAGGAAGACCACGCGCTATATATCCGGCCGATGATGATGGCAATGGACGAGGTTTTCGGGGTCCAGCCCTCCAATACGTACCGATTTATTATCTTCACCGGACCGGTAGGCCCCTACTACCCCAAACCTGTCAAACTTTGGGTGGAAGAGGTGTTTACCCGTGCTGCTCAAGGCGGCGCCGGGGAAGCCAAGTGCGCCGGAAACTATGGCGCCGCGCTGCTCCCGGCTGTGCGCGCAAAAGCAAATGGCTTCGATCAGGTGATGTGGATGGATGCGGTGGAAAAAAAGTACGTGCAGGAAGTAGGCACCATGAACCTGTTCTTCGTAATTGACGGCAAAGTTATTACGCCTACCACTACGGGTACGATCCTGCGCGGGGTCACGCGCGACAGCTTCCTCTATCTACTTCAGGAATGGGGCTACACGGCGGAAGATCGCCTGCTCAGTATCGCGGAAATCATGGATGCCGCCGGACGCGGGCAACTCCAGGAGTGCTTCGGCGCCGGCACCGCCGCCGTCGTAAGCCATATCAGCGATATCACCTGGCGCGATCGGAAAATCGAATTGCCGCCCGTGGACGAGGTTAATCGCCCCATCGCCACCCGCCTCAAAAAGTACATCAACCGCCTCCGGATGGGCCTCGAGCCCGACGAGCATCACTGGCTCCAAAGCTGCGACCACTCCGGTGTGTGGGAACTGGCGCAGGGCCGGGAGGCCGTAGGCGTATAACAAGGATGCGGCCTGACGCCTGCTGGGGGATTTTTTGCCAACCGCAAAAAATCCCCCAATGTGTTTTTGACAAAAACAATGGCGGCTGAAAAAGTGCCGGTTTGCCAGCAGAAACTGCCGGAAAACCGCCCTAAAAAGGCAGCGTAAATTAAAAAATGGCGATTTTTTTAAAAACATGCGCGGGAGTTTGATGAATGTCGTTAGTTTTACGCGCAAGTTTTTAAACAAGTGGCTATTTGTCCTCTTGCGTCTTTAACCCTGTTCGGGTATTTTTCTCTAATTCGCTGTTTTTATTCCGGCGCCGTTCGGATGAAAAAAACGGGATTGTGCGAAAAATAGGCTTCAGAAAAGGCGTTTGGGCAATTATCCGCCAATTCAATTAAATCGTTATCATGCGTTCTGCCCCCTTCTTTGTGTTTTGTCTCTCCCTGGTTGCCGCCGGTTTAACCGCACAAAATTATCCGGCCAACCCGGAACCCGGCGCCTG